>DATGJA010000202.1:0-9199 GCA_035295445.1 Polyangiaceae bacterium
TCACGCAAGATCTCTTGTCATCCCTCGTCGCCGAGCTCGGGGGCGTCGCCGTCAAGACGCAGATCGACGACCTTCGGGACGACACCTATTTCGGCAGCGTCTTTTTCCGCCAAGGTGATCGCATCCTCAAGCTCGACGCCCGGCCGTCGGATGCCATCGCGATCGCGCTCGGCAACGCCGCCCCCATCTACGTGTCGAGGTCCGTCATGCTGGGCTCGGGCGTGCCTCGCGAGCAAATCGACAAGCCCGACAAAGGTCCGGAGCTCCGGAAGCGAAAACGCGGCGATCCGATCTCGCTCTAATTTGGTCCGCACACTCGAGCGAAGCGAGAGAGAGGACTAGCGTCCCGCCCAAAACGGCGGCTTGCCTTCGGCCTCGGCCATGTCCTCGGCGCCGTAGTACGCGGCGACCATCGCCCGCCCCTCGGGCCGCGTGTACGCGTCGGCGCGCGGCTTCTCGATGACGTCCGCGATGACCTCGGCCACTTCCTCGGCGCTCTGCGCTCCCGGCAGGGCGCGCGAGTCGACGCCGCCGTGCAGGGCGTTGAGGCCGAAGTCCGTCGCCACGACGCCCGGATGCACGCTCGACACGTGGATCGAGGGCCAATCGCGCGCCCCGGGCCCCGAGGTTTCTCGCCAGCGCGGCGCCGATGCCAGCGCTGGCCCCCGTGATGACCACGACTCGGCCTTGCATGCGCCGCGAGTATTTCTTCGAGTGGTCTCGTTTACAAGCGCGATCCGTCCCGCTACTGCGGCGTCCGGCTGTCGGACTTGCCCGGCGCCGTGTACGTCTGCCCGTGCATCGCCGCGATGAGCTCCTGAAGCAGGTCGCGCGCCTCGGGCTTCGACTTCAAATGGTTGAGCAGGAGCGTCGAGACTTCGCTGAAGGCCTTCTCGTAGGCCAGCCCGTCGCGCGTGCGGGCCGCGACCTTCTCGCGCCCCGTCGCCAGGTCTTCCTCGAGCGCCTCTGCGTAGCGCGCGAGCTGCGCGCGAAGCTCCTCGATCTGCCGCCGCAGATCCCTCGCTTGCGCCTCCTTCTGGGCCGCCTTCTGCTCGTGCTCCTTGAGCTGCTCTCGTCGCGCGTCGACGAGAGCCGTCGCGGCGCCCGCCCGCTCGAACAGGGCGCGGGCCTGGGCTGCCCCGGGGTTGGCGCTGTCTGCCGCCTGCCTGGCCTGCGCGGCGCCGCGCTCGGCTTGCTGGAGCACCTCGCGCAACCGCGCGACCTCGCTCTGCTCGGCCGCCAGATCGCGCAGCGCACGTGACTCCTCGTGCGCCAGCTCTTCTACCTTGCGTCCGATCTCCGCGCGCAGGGCCCGGCCGCGCCGCTCGAGGGCCTCGAGCTTGCGGGTGTGGGCCGCGACCTCCCCCTCGAGCCGACTGGCGCGCGACGCGAGGTCCCACGCCTGCGAGACCGCACCCTGCACCTCGGCCGGAGAGTTTGCGCCTGGATACGCGCGCGACACCATCCGAGAAAAGAGCGCGGCCCGGCTGGCCCACTCGATCACGCCGGGCGACTGCGGGGGCGGCGGCGGCGGCGGGGCGGCGTTCTCGCCCGACGCGGCCGCGACCTCCCACGGCGTGCTCGGCAGGCTGCGCTGCAGCGACTTGAGCTCCTCGTGCAGGTGGTGCGCGTCCTGGAACCGCTTGCGGCGGTCCTTCTCGAGGAGCTTGATGACGATCGTCTCGGCGGCCGGCAAGACGTCCGGCTTGATCGATCGCGGACGCGGGGCGACAGCCGTCCGCTGCATCTCGAGCAACGTCTCGCGATCGTCGCTTCGGAAGGGCAGCTGCCCCGTCAGCATCTCGAAGAACAAGACGCCGAGGGCGTAGAGGTCGCTCTGCGGCGTCGCCTCTTCACCCCGGGCTTGCTCGGGGGCCATGTACTCGGGCGTCCCGAACACGGCACCCTTGGGCGCGAGGCGCGGATCCATCGCGAGGTGCGCGAGCCCGAAATCGAGGATCTTGACGAAGTCTTTGCGACCGCCGCGCGAAGTGAGAAGGATGTTGTCGCTCTTCAGGTCGCGGTGCACGACGCCGAGGTCGTGGGCGCGCGCGAGGGCGGCGCACATCTGCTCGAGAATGTCGACGCCGCGCGCCAACGGAGTCGGCCCGCGCGCCAACTCGCTCGAGAGGGACGTACCGACGAGGTACTCCATGACGAGATAAAGCTCGCCCTCTTCCGTCTCGCCGATGTCGTGAATGTCGATGATGTGTGCGTGATCGACACGGTTGGCTGCGCGCGCCTCGCGAAGCATCCACGCCCGCAGGTGCGTTTCGCCCCGCAGGTCGGGACGAATGAGCTTCACGGCGACAACGCGATCGATGAGGACGTGTCGTGCGCGGTAAACGACGCCCATGCCGCCTTCGCCGATGCGAGCTTCGAGGCGATAGCGCCCCGCGATGACTCGTCCGAGCATCGGGTCCGTCGGCTTCGACGGTTGTGCCAGTCGCTGTGCGCCTTGCATTCGCCTCCGCTCCCGCCCTCGGCCCGGGTGGCCAAGTCTCCGAGATTTGGATGGTAACAGCGCGCGCGAGCGACGCGTCTGAGAAAATTTCTTCGCTGCCTTCCGGAGCCCCGGAGTTCTACTTCTCCCCCAAGATCCCGACTTCGGTCTCCTCCCGCTTAGAACGCGACGTGGAGGACGGGCATGCGAAGCTCGGTCTCGGCCGAGCGCAGTCCGAAGCGTCGCTGCTCGACGGCCGAGTACACGGGAAGGACGTTCGGCACCGGAACGCCCATACGAAACGCTCCACTGTGCACGTCGAGCAGGGATTGCGGCGGCGGCGCCGGCGCAGGGGGCGTGGTCGGCGCAGGTGGGGTCGTGGCGGGGGCGGAAGGACCCACGACACCCGCTCCCGGTACGCCGGGCTCTGCGGCGGGACCTGCCGGGGCCGTCGGCGCACGATCCTCCGTCGCCCCCTCTTCGGGCATGTATCGCGTCGCGTTCAGCGTGAGCACGATCGCCGGAATCGCGAGCGCCAGGCCGCCGGCGAGCATGTACATCGGGACGGTGCCGTCGGTGCTTCCCTTCTCGATCGCGTAGCCGCCGGCCCCGCCTCCGCCGGCGCCCACGATCGCCCCGACGGCGTACGCCCAGCCCGCGTGCACGCCGACGAGCGACTCGGTGATCGTGACGACCTCGGCCCCGAGCAGCGCGCCGCCCGCGATCCCCTTGCCCGTCGGCGACACGTTGTCCGCGCGAGCATCTCGGGCGGTTGTGCCGAGGACCGCGGCGCCGAGCGCCGTGATGGCGAGCGTGGACGAAAGCCTAGGCAAGCTCTTGAGGGCCATGGGTAGTCTCCATACCTCGTGGGTGGACCGACGGTACCACGGCATTCAGCGGGCCGGGCGTCCTTCGTCCGTTCTCTCGCTTCGCTCGAGCCTGCGGACTCAGAACGTCATCGGAATCTTCGGCGGCATGTTCGGCGGAACCAGGCACGACGACAGATCGAAGATCATAAACTCGAGCGCCTTTTCCTGCGGGGTCAGCGGGTGCATCGCGCACTGGTCGGGGACGATGGTGAGCGCGGTGTTCGGGTAGTCCGGCGGCTGCCCGTCGACGCCCATCCCCGGGCCGCCGCTCACGTGCAGGTCGCTGTACACGACGCGGCCGCACGCGCTCTCCGTGCTCACCGCACCGATCGGCGCGTCGATCGAGAAGTACTCCACGGCCCCCGGCACAGGCGAAGCTTGGTCGAGCGTGAGCCACGTCTGGACGCCCGGCACGCTATTAATCTTGCTCACGTTGTGGCGCGTCTGGAAGATCTGCACCTCACCGTTGTTGTCGAGCGCGCCCACGTTGCCAAGCCACTGCTTCATCGCGACGCCCTCGGGGAACATGCCGCTCCCGTTGTTGAGGTTCGTCTGGACTTGGGCGCCGAAGGACTTGGAATCGTCGATCGAATTCGACCCGGTGAGCCAAGTGGCAAAGGGCGGGTTCGTCGCGGTGTAGAACGGCCCGCTGTTGAACCAGGCGTAGTGGTAGTGGGACGCGAAGACCTTGCCGCCCATGTTCGAATAGCTGAGGAGGTTCTGCCGGTCGGTGTCGAGCAGCGACGTCGCGCCCTGCGTCGGCCCGTCGACCGTCTCGCGCCCCTCGCACGAGAGGAGGACCACGTCGTAGCGCGACAGGTCGGGGACCGAGTCCCAGAGCTGCTGGGACGGGACCGCCGACGGTCCCGGCATGCTTGCGCCGTTATAGCCGGGGAAGATCTTGATCTGTCCTGCAGGCGACATTCCGGCGGGGTCGTTCGTATATTCGCTCTTGTCGACGCCCATGCGAAGGAGCAGGCACTCGAGCGAGTCGAGGCCCCCCGTCGCGATGGCGATGTTCGGGATGTCGCCCACCGTCGGGTCCATCGGGTTGTTCTTGCTCGGCAAGCTGAGCTTCACCGACGCGCTGTTGTCCTGACATTCCACGACGTTGGGGACGCTGTAGAGCTTGCGCCACTTGCCGATCTGGACGACGAGCGGGACGTTCATCCCGTGGGGTGCGTTCGGGACCTTGAACTTGCCGTCCGCGTCCGTCACCGTCGCGGCGATGGGCGTGCCCGAGTAGAGGTCCGCGCACCCATTGCAGCTCACGCCTTGGGGCAGCGGCTGAAGGGGCGTCGACGGGACGTACACGGCGACGCCGTAGACAGGGTTGGCGCCCGCCGGGTCGAACACTTGGCCGCTGATGGTGGTGTCGGAACCCGCGGGACAATTGGGATCTTGGCACTGCTTGCCGCTGCCCTGCGCGCACGCGACCATCGGCTGCGAGGGGCCGCCGCACGTGAGGCAGCTACCGCCCGAGCCCCCGCTGTTGCCAATGATCCCGCCGCTCGCCGAGCCGGACCCCGCCGAACTGCCCGATCCGCCGCCGCCGTCGCCCCCGCCGCCGCCCCCGGGCCCTCCGCTGTTGCTCGTGCCGCAGCCGATGCCGAGCCAGGCGATGCTGGTGAAAACCACGGCGGACAAGAGTTGAGCAGTTCTCATTGTGGCAACACTCCCGCGGGGAAGGGTGCACTCCCCGCCATGGGCCGTCCACGAGGCAGGAGGGTTGAGACGCGAAAAATTGCGTGAGCTCTACCTCGTGGCGGCAATCTTGCACTGGCGTTGCGTGTTTTTGGGGTCGCGCTTTGCAAAGCGCTCTCCCGTAGGCCTGCCTTTGACACTCCGTCGTACGAGTCAGTCGGACATGAGGGGGCCCATGAGGCGCCCCGAACGAGCGGCGTGGCAAATGCAAGTACAAATGCAGTAAGCAGTCACTGGAGATGCGCCCCACGCGGCGAGGGTGGACGCGGCGCGAATCGTGCCGCGAGGGACGCGCCGTGCTATCGGTAAGAGTCCATGACTCAGCCCGGGTTGGCTCCCGTGCGCGAGGGCGACCTCCTGGCTGGCAAGTACCGGGTGGAGCGGGTCCTTGGGGTCGGCGGAATGGGCGTCGTCGTCGCCGCCCGGCACGAGCAGCTCGATCAGCTCGTGGCGATCAAGTTCGTGCGCGAAGAGGCCCTCGGCAACCCTGAAGCCGTCGAGCGGTTCCTCCGCGAAGCGCGGGCGGCGGTCAAGCTCAAGAGCGAACACGCGGCGAAGGTCCTCGACGTGGGGACCCTCGAATCGGGCGCCCCGTACATGGTCATGGAGTACCTCGAGGGCGCCGATCTGGCCCAGACGCTCGCCGACGGCGGGCCGGTGCCCGTCGAGGCCGCGTGCGACTGGGTGCTTCAGGCGTGCGAAGCGGTCGCCGAGGCGCACGCTGCCGGCATCGTTCACCGCGATCTGAAACCGCAAAACCTCTTTCTCGCCCGTACGGTCGGCGGAGCGGCCAAGGTCAAGGTGCTCGACTTCGGCGTTTCGAAGTCCGTCCGGTCGATGAGTGAGCAGGGCGCGCTGACGCGCACGCGGGCCATGCTGGGCTCGCCCCTGTACATGGCGCCGGAGCAGATGCGATCGTCGCGCGACGTGGACGCCCGAGCCGACGTCTGGGCGCTCGGCGTCGTCCTGTTTGAGCTCCTCACGCACCGGTGGCCTTTCGAGGCCGAAACGATGCCGGAGCTCTGTCTGAAGGTCGTGACCGACGCCCCTCTCTCGCTCGCTGACCTTCGCCCCGACGTCCCCGCCGCGCTCGTGGCCGTCGTCGAGCGATGCCTCGAGAAGCCCGCGGAGAAGCGCTTCGCGAACGCCGCCGAGCTCGCATCCGCCCTCGAGCCGTTCGTGTCGTCCGCGTCGCGCATCATCGCCGAGCGCGCTCGCCTCGCGATGATGGGACGGACGCGGGTGGAGGCCGGGGCGCCCAAGCCCACCGGCACGCTCATCGCGCCGTCTCGTACCGGCCCGACCCCCTCGGCGTGGGGATCCGGGCGCGGCGGGGTCGCCGACGTGCCGGTCAAGCCCACGCGCCCCATTCTATGGATGGGCGCCGTCGTCCTCGCCGCGGCGGTCGGGGGCCTCGTCGCGGTCTCCTTGCGCGGGACCTCGGGGAGCTCGGTGCCAGCGGCCAGCCCTCCGCCGAGCGCGCAACCCCCCCCGCCGGCGCCGCCGGTCGCCGAGGCCCCCCCCGCCGAGACCGTCTCCGCCGCACTCGAGACGGCCCCACCCCCCGGGCCGCCGACCGCGACCCTCGCTGCGTTGCCGCCGCCCCCCGCCGTGAAGACGCCGGTGACGCCCCCGACCCCCGCGCGTCCGGCCGCCGGTGCTGCGCGGCCCGCCGCGCCGAAGCCGGCGAACGCCTCGAAGCCGACCACGAAGGACGACGACATCCCTGTCATCCGGTGAAAGACCCGGGGGGGGTGGGTGCCGTGCCCGAGTCGACGACGTATGGTAAGAGACCACACTCATGGTGGCCCCGTCCATTTCGGTGCGGGAAGGCGACCTGATCGCCGGAAAGTACCGGGTCGAGCGCATCCTCGGCTCGGGCGGGATGGGGGTCGTCGTCGCCGCCCGGCACGAGGGGCTCGACCAGCTCGTGGCCATCAAGTTCGTTCGTGACGATGTCCTCGACAACGAGGAGGCCATCGAGCGCTTCATGCGCGAGGCGCGCGCCGTCGTTCGCCTCAAGAGCGATCACGTCGCACGCGTGCTCGACGTCGGAAAGCTCCCCTCAGGGTGCCCGTTCATGGTCATGGAGTACCTCGACGGGATGGACGCGCAGACGGCGCTCACCGCCGCGGGCCCGATGCCGGTCGATCTCGCGGTGACCCTGCTCCTTCAGGTGTGCGAGGCGGTCGCGGAGGCCCACGCCGCGGGGATCGTCCATCGCGACCTCAAGCCGCAGAATCTCTTCTTGACGCGCACTGTGGGCGGGTCGCCCAAGATGAAGGTGCTCGACTTCGGCGTCTCCAAGGCGGGCCGCCTGGGGGGCGAGGGGGCGCTCACGCGGACGAGCGCGATGCTCGGGTCGCCTCTCTACATGGCACCCGAGCAAATGCGCTCCTCGCGGGACGTGGACGCGCGGGTCGACGTCTGGGCGCTCGGCGTCGTTTTCTTCGAGCTCCTGACGAGGCGCAACCCCTTCGAAGCGGAGACGATGCCGGAGCTGTGCATTCGCGTCGCCACCGAGGCGCCGATGCCCCTCGCGGCGCTGCGCCCCGACGTCCCGCCGGGCCTCGTCGCCGTCGTCACGCGGTGCCTCGAGAAGGACCCGAAGAACCGGTTCGCCAATGCCGCCGAGGTCGCGGCGGCGCTCGAGCCCTACGCCGCGCCGCCGTCCCGCCTGCTCGCCGAGCGGGTGCGCGCGACCATGCCGGGGGCGCCGCCCTGGCTCGCCGCCGCCGTCGAAGAGCCCCCGCCGCGCCCGCCTCGCACGACGTCGATCCCCGCCGCGTGGCAGGTCGGCGGCAGGAGCCCCTCGGGCCGCCCGCCCGAGCCGGCCCGGAAGACTCGCGCGTGGCTCGTCGTCTCGCCGCTCGCGGCGACGCTCGTGGTCCTCGTCTTCTTCCTTGCAGCTCGCGGGTCGCTCCGGGGGGCCGCCTCGTCGAGTGCGTCGGCCCCGCCGTCGGTCGTGCCTCCGCCGAACGCGGATCCGAGCGTGAGCGCCAGCGTCGTGCTCCGGCCCCCGGCCGAGACTTCGCCCCCCGAACTCGCGACCGCCGTGCAAGCCGAGCTCGAGCCCGCGCCCGTCGTCCCCGCGGCGCGCGCCGTCGCGGTCGGCGCAGGGGGGACAGGCTGGCCGGCGGGTACGGGCGGGAACGCTGCGAACCCCAAGCGCGCCGGGGCGGCCGCGGTGCGGGCCGACGCGGGGCCCGCGCTCGTGTCGGACGACGATATTCCCGCGCTAAGGTGACGTGTTTGGGATAAAAACGTCGACTGACATGACGACGTCCACGGGTGTCCTCCGCCTCACCGTGGCCTGTGCGGTCGTGTCGCTCGTGCCGAGGGTCGCGGGGGCCCAGATGTCCGGCAACGACAAGGTCACGGCCGAAGCGCTCTTCGAGGACGCGCGGGCGCTCGTCGCGCAGGGCAAGTACGCGGAGGCGTGCCCCAAGTTCGCCGGCAGCCAGCGGCTCGATCCCTCGCCGGCGACGCTCCTCAACCTCGCCAATTGCTGGGAGAAGGCCGGCCGCACCGCCTCGGCCTGGGCCACGTACAAGGAGGCCGCGAGCCTCGCCAACGCGGTCGGGCGCAAAGACTACCTCGCGGCGGCCGAGCGGCACGCGGAGGCGCTCGTGCCGAAGCTCGCCCGCCTGACGCTCACGGTCCAGCAGCCCGCCGAGGGGATGCAGGTCATGCGCGACGGCGCGCCGGTCGATCGCGCGGAGTGGGGGACAGCCCTCCCGATCGATTCGGGCTCGCACTCGATCGACGCGACGGCCCCGGGGCACAAGGGCTGGGCCTCGACGGTCGACGTCGCCAAGGACGGCGCCCAGGTCTCGGTCACGGTGCCGCCGCTCGAGGCCCTGCCCGCGGATGCGGTCGCGTCCCCTGCGCCCCCGCTCTCGGCCGCGCCTCCCGCCGCGCCGGCTCCCGCCGCGCCGCCGTCCGAGACGACGCCGTCGAACGGATCCGCTCAACGAATCGTGGGGCTGGTGGTGGGCGGCGTCGGCATCGTCGGGCTGGGGGTCGGGACCGTTCTCGCGATCAGCGCAAAGGGCAAGGACAACGACTCGCTCAAGTTCTGCGAGACCGCCAACCCGGACCTTTGCTCCGCCGCCGGCCTCAGCGACCGCAGCACCGCGCGATCGCTGGGCGACGCGGCGACCGTGGCCCTGGGCCTCGGGGC
>DATGJA010000203.1:0-5473 GCA_035295445.1 Polyangiaceae bacterium
TTGGCCAACGTCGACAGCGCCTTCGCGATCGTCACGCAGGACCGCGTGCGCCGCCTCGCCGGTGGGTTCGAGCTCCTCGGCCGGGCCCCGGGCGCCCCGGCGCGGGGGTGCTCGATCGCGCTCGACGAGATGCTCGCGGCCGCGCAGGCGGGCCGATGACGTACGGCGCCCGCGTCGCCGCGGTCCGGCGGTGGCTCGAGGCCGCCCGGTCGGTCCACCGCGATCGCGCGCGGATCGCCGAGGCCGTCGCGGCGTCGTCGGGGCTCACGGCAGAGGGGGTGGAGCTCGGCTTCTCGTGCCTCGAGCAGGACGCGAGCGACGAGGAGATCGTCGCGCTCGTGGAGGCGGCGGGTGAGGCGGAGCGTGTGCACGTGATCCTCTCGGCGAACGTGTTCGTTGCGCCGCTGCGCGCCATCGCGCTGGCTCGAGCGGCGTCGTCGCGGGTGACGGTGCGGCCGTCGCCGCGCGACCCGGTGCTCGCGCGCGCTCTCGTGGCTGCCGCGTGCGATCCGGCGATCGCGATCGTCGAGGAGCAGGACGTGGCTGCCATCGCGACCGGTGAGATCCACGTCTACGGACGGGACGCGACGATCACCACGGTGCGTGAACGGGCGCGGGCGGGGGTGACGGTGCGGGGCCACGGCGCGGGGCTGGGGCTCGCGATCGTGACGCGCGCGGCCGACGTGGGGGCCGCCGCCGAGGGCCTCGCGGCGGACGTGGTGCCGTTCGATCAGCGGGGGTGCCTGAGCCCGCGCGTGGCGCTCGTCGAGGGGGACGCGGCGCGCGCGGCGGCGTTCGCGGGTGCGCTCCACGAGCGCCTCGCCACGTGGGCGGAGCGGGTGCCGCGCGGGCGGCTCGACGCCGAGGAGCGAAGGGAGGCCGTGCGGTGGCGCGACACGATGGCGTTCGCGGGGAGGGTCTGGGCGGCGGAGGATCACGCGGTGGGGCTCGGAGGCGCGGGCGAAGCGCTGGCGGTGCCGCCGGCGGGCCGGCACGTGCTCGTCGCGGCGGTGAAGGCGCTCGCGGAGGTCTCCGACGCGATCGCGCCGATCGCGCGGTTCGTCGTGGCGGTCGGGACGGATGACGTGCGGGCCGCGGGGTCGTGCGCCCCTGCCCCCGCGCGGGTGTCGGCGCTCGGCAGGATGCAGCGGCCGCCGCTCGACGGGCCCGTGGACCGGCGATCGACCCCATCGTCCCCGGATCGGGAGAGCCCGACGTGAAACAAAGTCACCGCGAGCTCCCGCCGCAGAACGGCGCCATCGGGATCCATGGCTTGAGCTCGACGGCGTATCTCCACAGCCTCCTCCAGCGATTTCAAGGCGTGGTCCTTGTCGACGCGGGCTTGTCGCTCGGAAGATAGTGCCAGATCGCGCTGCCACTGCGCGTTGTCGGGTCCCGCGCCGCGTTCGTGCGCCGTAGTCCAAACATTGACTATGGCTTTGTGATTCGGCCGGCGGCGCGGGGGTCTTGGTTGGCTGGACCCCCGCGCGGATCTTGGGGTAGAACCCGCCATTCGACTTCCGCAGTGGGCGCCGAGGGGACCGGAAGGCAATGACGGCGGAGATCTCCGAAGACATCTTTCAGATGGCCAGCCGGACCTCTGGCTTCTGGCTGCCGGTGGTCCTGGACGCCCTCGTCAAGGTTCCTCAGGCGTTCTGCCAAGCCGACAGCTGCTCCATCTATCTGCGCTGGCCGGCCGAGGTCGCGCAGCCCGTACTACCGCTCTTGCACTTGGCCGCGACGACGCGGGACGAGAATAAGCGGCATCTCTTCGACCGCGAGCACTCCTACGAAGTCAACCCAGACAGTTACTGGATGGCAGCGCAAGATGCTGCCGTTACTGCAATCAAGGACCCGGCGAAGGCCGGTATGAGCCAAACCGGCCGGGTCGGATTGACGGGTTGGGTCGCGACCTTCAACGAAGTCCTGCGGATCGTAAATCTTCACGACTGGAGGGAACGCGATCAGCTTGCGAAGACGTTGGCCCTACCCATGCCGGTGTGGAGTCCGCTCAACCGCCACTACTACGACGCCGACGTCTCGTGCCCGAAACCGCTGCTGATCGTGCCGATCGCCGACCGAATCGTGCGTCGACCGCGAAATCGATCCGGCGAGAATGAACGGCGCTCGGTCGCGTTCGGCGCGATCCGCGTGTCGACCCTGCGTCAGAGACCGCGGAGCTTCTCCGACGATGCGCTGAATCGGCTTTGCGATTTCGCCGAGGCTCTGTACCGCTTTCTCGTCGATCGACGTGCGTTGGGCGAGCCGGGATTGGATCACTACTTTCGGATCTGGGCGTCTCGCGGGACGGCCGACGTCGCGGAGCGAGTGACCGCCGCGGTCCCGGACGTGTGTCGTGTCAACAGCTGCGCCTTGTTCCTTCGCAGCCGCCACGGAACGCAATACGTCCTGCGCGACGCGCACGCCTCCGGACTCGACAACAAGGCCATCGACCGGTTCAATCGCTTCCGGGAGGGGAACCGAAACAAGCTTTACTACGAGGAGAACGACGAGGCTCGAACGACCACGTGCTTGAAGGAGCACGCCGCCGTCTTGCTGAGGCTCCGGTCCGACGATCGCTGGGAGCGCGTTCCGGCGTCTCTCGGCTCGCTCCCCTCCACCGACGGCGCAGCCGCGGGAGAGGGCGCGAGCGACGGTCGCGGGGAGGACTCGCGGCCCCGCTCGGATGCACCCGGCGAGCCCGACCCGCATGGCCGATACCTCGTGGAAGTCGATCCCAGTGTCCCGCGGTGCGAGTTCGAGAAGACACCGGCGTTCATGGCGCTCGTCCCCATACGCGACATGGGCAGGCCTCGCCAATACGTGGGCGTACTGCGCGCCGTGTCGGTGACGTCCGAGGACGGGCGTGCGAGCGAGATTCTCAACAAGCTGGAGCTCTTTGGTGATGCCCTCGCTACCGTCCTCGAGACGTCCTGGCCGCACGACGTCGAGCGCTCGCTGCGCGCCGTGCTGATGCAGCTCATGCACGGTAAGTCCGAGAACTGGTTACTCAAGGCAAGCCAGGCCATCGAGGCGATTGGCGAGGCTCTCGACGCGGGCGCAGCCACGCTCTGGTTTCGGGTCGGGGACAAGCTTTACAGCAGGCCCGAGCTCTGCTGGCTGGCCTCGAAGTATCAGAGTCAGACCGCGTTTCTCGATTTGCACGCGTTCCACATGCGATTCAGGGACGCCCTGTGGCCCTACGAGATCGGCACGGGACGAACGGGCTGGGTCGCAAAATACGGCGACGTCGTGAACCTGAAGAACGCGGGCGACCCCCACGGGATGGGTGCGGATCCACAGAAGCCGTATATTCCATCGTATCGTCAGTGCGAGTTCCATCTTCCGGGACCGCTTCTGGTGGTCCCCGTGATGCTCGGGCCGAATCGCTCCATCGACGGAGTCATTCGCGTCATCCGGCGCAAGGACACGTCCCACGGCGAGTTCTCGTCCGCCCACGAAGAGATTCTCGTCAACAGCGCCCAATTCTTGGCTGAGATCTTGCGCGAGGGGAGGCCTTGGAAGGCGGTCGTCAGCTACAAGTCGGGGATCGACGATCACCTCCGGCACGTCGTCGCCGGGTGGGTGAAGGATTTCGGGGGCGAGGTACTGAGCCTGCCGGTTCCGGACGTGACGGCCGCGGAGGCAGCGGACCGCTTCGCGAGCTTCTGCCTCGAGGCCACGTTGGCGATTACGATCGCAACGCCCGCCGACCAGACTGGCAAATTGTCGGACGAGATGAAAGCTGAGTTCATGAAATTCGGGGTCACGGATCACCTTAAGAAGCGTCATATCGTCTTCCATCGAATCGATGCGGAGCTACCCACGACCGCCATGTCGCATCACGATTTCGTGCGATTCGAATTCACCCCTCAGATCGACGCCATCATGGTCCTGTATCGAAAGTTCCTCTCGACGCTTCGGGAGTGGGGTCTCGTGCGGATCGGGTGACGCACCTCGAGCGATTCACGGTCGCGACGGGTGAGAGTGCTCACTCCCCCGCGCACCCATCCTCGATCGGCGCGCAGCTCGGCATGCACGACAGATCCGTCACGCACGCCCACCGCGGACCCGCCTCCGTCGCCCGGCAATAGCACCCCCCCGCATCGCAATCGGGGAAGCAGCGCGTCGGGCTCGCGATGGGGCACGCGGTGTCGACCCCGGTGAAGGCGTCGCAGAGGTCGACGCCCGGCGCGCTCGCGTCCGACGACGACGCGTCCGGGGCGGAGTTGGCCCCGCCCGTACACCGAATCAAGCAGAACACGAGAGAGCACGCGATGACCGCGAAGTGGGGACGCACGCCGGCCGGAGCATGCCGCGGTCGACCGCCCGCGTCCAAGCGATGCGTACGAGCTGCGCGTTTTCGCGACTCAGTCGCCGCCGCCCGCGTCCGCCGCGGTGCCCATCGCGCCCGCGTCCATCGCCGGTGGCATGCACTGGTTGGGGATCATCAGCCCGAATCCACCCGCGCCGGCCCCCCCCTCGCCGCCGCCTCCGAACCCCCCGAACCCGCCGAAGCCGCCGAGGTTCGGCGGCTGGCAAGTGGTCCCGGACGGGCACTCGCTGCTCGAAGTGCAGTTCTGCGTCTGAGCCGGGGTGCACGACGACTGGCAAGTCGTATCGCCGAACAGGTTGCCGCCGAAACCGCCGAAACCGCCGAAGCCACCCGCTCCTGCCGCGGCGCCGCCGTCGGCCGAGCCGCTGCAGCAGACCTGACCCGCCGCGCAGTCGGACCCGGTCGTGCACTGGTTGGACATTCCGCCGCTGCACTGACCGACGGGCACGCACGACGCGGAAAAAGCCATCAGCATGGTGCAGCACGCCTGGCCCTGCGGGCAGTTCATGGCCCCTGCGTCTGCGCCGCCGCCTCCGCCGCCTCCGCCGGCGAGGCCGCCGAGGGAGGCGAGGAACCCACAAGTCGCGTTGATCATCGGGAGCGCGCCCGCGCCGCTCGGGGCGGGCGCGGACGTGCCTCCCGAGTCGGCGGACGAAGACGAGCCGCTGGGGCCGCCGCCATCGTTCGAAGCCTTGTTGGACGTCGAGCCTCCGCACCCCGCGCAAAGGACGACGCCGAGAGACAGCAAACGCCAGATTCCCACATTACGCATCGAGATGAGGACTCCTTGGATACGCCGATGAATCAATTGCAAGCCGTCGTTCCGGCCGGAAAGTAGTAGCCGACGGCCATGCACATCTCGTTCGAGGCCGCGGTCTCCCCGACCGTGACCGCGGACGACCCGTCGTTCGAATACGTGCAGCTGTACGCGAACGAGTCGCCCGAGTTCACCGTCAGATAGTCCGGTCCATCCCACATTCCGACGCCCGGATGCTCCCAGTCCGTCCCGGTGCCCTGCTGCTGGTCGGTCGGATAGGTGCCCGTCGCGCCGGTGTGGACGATCTCGCGCGAAGCGCCGGCGCTCACGAAGTCGACGACCGCCGCGGTGGCGTGCTTGTGCGTGTGCGTGCTCATCAT
>DATGJA010000204.1:0-8249 GCA_035295445.1 Polyangiaceae bacterium
GATCCCCGAGCTTGCGCCGCAGTCGGTAGGCGTAGACCCGCAGGTACTGGCTCTCGGAGGTGTAGTGCGGGCCCCACACATGCTCCAGGATCATGCGATGGGTGCAGATCTTGCCGGCGTGGCGGGCAAGGAACGCGAGAAAGTGGAATTCGCGGTCGGTGAGCTCGATCGGCTCCCCGCTCACGCGCGCCTGCTGGTGCACGAGGTCCAGGCTGAAACGCCCGACCTCGAGACGCTGCGTCTCAGCGGCGCTGCCGTTGGCGTCTGGGGAGCGATGGCGAAGGGCGACCCGCAAGCGGGCGTCGAGCTCGCCCATCCCAAAGGGCTTGGTCATGTAGTCGTCGGCTCCGCCGTCGAGCGCCTGGATCTTCCGGTCTTCGGTGCCGTCGGCCGAGAGCACGATGATGGGGACGTTGCTCCATTGCCGGATCCGGCGGCATACCTCGAGGCCATCGACATCGGGTAGTCCGAGGTCGAGCACGATGACGTCCGGTGTGCCGAGCGCGGCTTGCGACAGACCCTGCTCGCCGTTGGAGGCCACGAGCACGGAGTGACCCAGGGCCCCGAGACCGATGCGCAAAGCGCGGAGCAAGGCGGGGTCATCGTCGACCGCCAGCACGACGGCCACGTCAGCCCACCGTCGCCACGGTGGAGATCGGCAGCGTGAAGCAGAACCGGGCGCCCGGGCCGAGGCGATCTTCGATCCAGATGTCCTGGCCGTGGGCTCGGAGGAACGCCTGGACGATCGACAAGCCGAGGCCGGTGCCGCCACGGGCGTGGCCGTTGAAGCTGTCGAAGAGCGAGGCCCTTTCACGGGCCGGTACCCCGGGTCCTTCATCCTCGACGGTGACGAGGACCCGCTGATCGTCGCGAACCGTGGCTGTCACCGTGACGGCCGCACCCGCCGGGGAGTGGCGCGCGGCGTTGTCGAGGAGGTTGGCGAGAACCTGACGGATGAGCAGGTGATCGACGTCAACGAGCGGCAGATCGTCGTCGGCAGACGCGACGAACTGCACATCGTGTGCTCCCATGGGTCGGCCGCGCTGAGCGTCGGCGACGAGGTCCTGCACGGCGATCGGCTCCCGTCGCAGGGCGAGGGTCCCGGCCTGTACCCGTCCGAGGTCGAGGAGGTTCGTCACGAGGCGATCGAGTCGGTCGGCTTGATCGTCCACGAGGCCGAGCAACTCGTCGCGCTGCTCCTGGGTGACCGCGGCGTCGGGGTTCCGAAGTGTCGTCGCCGCCATCTTGATCGTGGCGAGCGGGGTGCGAAGATCGTGCGAGACAGCGTTGACGAGAGCGCGCTGAAGTCGATCGACCTTTTCGAGCAGCTCGACCCGCACGGTCTGTTCGCGTAGCTGAGCCCGCTCGAGGGTCAGCGCCAGATGGTTGGCAAATGCGTGCATCAGCTCGCGGTCATGGCGATCCAGCAGTCGCCCCCAGATGCCGAGCAAGCCGACCGGCCGACCCGTGGCCGTCAGTGCCAGGGCCTGGGGCTGCTGGTCGTGGCCGGTGCCGAGGGCGACCGGAACGCCCGAGGACGGCGCCACCTGGCGGAGCTCGGCGTCGGAGACCGAAGCGCCGGCGCGGGCGACGACCTCGAGCCCGTCTGCGGCGGGCATGAGCAGGACGACGCTGCGCAGCGCGAACGCGCGGTGCGCGGTGGAGACGATGATCTCGAGCACCTCGGGCAGCGGCCGTTCCTCGAGGAGCAACTCCGTCAATCCGAAGATCCGTCGGATGGTGTCCTCGCGTCGGCGGGCCTCTGCTCGGGCGGTGTCGAGGCGCGCCACCACACGGGCAACCAGAAGCACGACCGCCACGTAGACGACAAGCGCCGCCCAGTTCTGCACCGCGCCCACGGTGAGCGTGTAATAGGGCGGTATGAACAGGAGGTCGTAGGCCAAGAAGCCGATGGTGACGGCGAACACGCCCGCGGCGAATCCCCCCACGACCACACCAACGACGACCGGCACGACGAGCACCAGCGCCGCTGTGGCGATGCTCAGGTGGCTCCGGACGGGCACCATCGCCCCCACGAGCCCGCCGGTCGTGAGGAGCGCCAGAGCGCATCCCGTCACCGCGCGTCGCACCCTGTTCATCGGCCTTCCCTTGCCTCCGGGCGTCCACGTTACCGGCGCCCTCATGGGACAGAGCAGGCACAATGGGTTCCATGGGAGACGAAGCGGCAGCGGGTCGGGACTCGGGCGCCATCGAGTCGGATGCCGTGGGTCCGACAGGCCGGTTCCGTATCTACATGGGGGCGGCGGCGGGGGTGGGCAAGACCTTCGCCATGCTCGACGAAGGCTGGCGCCGACACCGCCGCGGCGCCGATGTCGTGGTGGGCTTCGTGGAGACCCACGGGCGGCCTCGCACGGCGGAGCTCATCCGCGACCTCGAGGTCGTACCACGCAAAGTCGTCGACTACCGGGGCACGCAGTTCGAGGAGATGGACCTCGACGCGGTGCTCGCACGGCGTCCCAAGGTCGCGTTGGTGGACGAGCTCGCCCACACGAACGTCCCGGGTTCGGGCCGCCACGAAAAACGGTGGGAGGACGTGCTCGAACTGCTCGAGGCGGGCATCGCCGTGATCACGACGGTGAACGTCCAACACCTGGAGAGCATCGCTGACGCCGTCGAGCGGATGACGGGCACCAAGGTCCGTGAGCGCGTGCCTGACTGGGTGGTCCGCAAGGCGGACCAGTTGGAGCTCATCGACTCGTCGCCCGAGGCCCTCCGCCGGCGAATGGTGCACGGCAACATCTACCCGCCTGACAAGGTGGCCGAGGCCCTCACCCACTTCTTCAAGACCGAGAACCTCGTGGCCCTGCGGGAGCTCGCGTTGCGCTTCGTGGCGGACGAGACCGAGGACGACCTCCTCGCCTACCTGCGCGACCGCCACCCTGAGGCGGTGTGGGACACCACCGAACGGATCATGGTGGCAGTGACCGGCGCCCCCGGGACCGACGCGGTCGTCCGGCGGGCCGCCCGTATCGCCACCCGGACGAAAGCCGACCTCCACGCCGTGCACGTCGTGGCGGCGGACCGTTCGAGCACTCACGACGCCGATGCCATTGACAGTCTCCGCAAGCTCGCTGACGACCTTGGCGCCGAGTGGCACGAGCTCAATCGGGACGACCCAGCGCGCGCCCTCGTCGACTTCGCCAACGAACATCAGGTCACGCAGATCGTCCTCGGTTCGAGCCGGCGCAGCCGGTGGGAGGAGCTCACCCGGGGATCGGTGGTGCAGCGGGTAATCCGCTTCGCGGCTGACTGTGACGTGGACGTCCACGTGATCGCCCGGCGCGATGTGGCGGCGGTGGATGGACCCGACCAGTCCGAATGACCTCGACGAGGCGCGACGGGATGGTCGCGGACCGTTCAGCTGCGATCGATGCCGTAGAACACGCGCTCGACGACTTGTCGAGCGCGTCTCGTGACGCGCCGGTATTCGTTGCGCAGCGCTGACGGTGTGGTGCCGAGGCTGCGCGCCAGACGCGACTGCTGATCCGACTGCACCGGAAGGGCGTCGCCTGGAGTCGTCCCGCCTGGCAGCGCACCTACGAGGTGCCACCGGTTGCGGGTGGCCTCGCAGAACCGGTACGCCTCACGCAGCGCGGCGGCGTCGGTGTCGGAAATAACCCCCCCGTCCTCGAGGGCGCCCAGACTGTCCATGGTCCCCGGCCCACGGATGCCGTTTCGCAGCTGCAAGAGCTGCACGGTCCATTCCACGTCCGCCAACGAACCCCGGCCCAGCTTGAGATGGAACTCCGGGTCCTCGTGCGGGCTCAGGCGCTCGCGTTCGATACGCGCCTTCATCCGCCGGATCTCGGCGACCTCCGGCTCTGTGACCGGCTGGCCCCACACGAACTCGTCCGCCATCTCCATGAATCGCACGCCCAGCTCGCGGTCGCCGGCCACCACGCGGGCCCGGACGAGCGCCTGGCGCTCCCAGGTTTGCGCCCAACGGCCGAAGTAGGTGGCGTACCCCCCCAAGTCGCGAGCCAGGCGACCTTGGCCGCCCTCGGGTCGCAAGCCGAGGTCGAGCGACGCGACGCGCTGCGCCGGGTTCGGACCGTGCAGGAGCCGCAGCAACCTTTCGGCGGTTTCGTCGCCTCGGCGGTCGTCCCCGTCGTGCACGAAGATGACGTCCAGGTCGCTGGCATAGGACATCTCGGTGCCGCCGAGCCGGCCCAGACCCACGACGCAGAACCCCGCACTCACCTGCTCAGCGACGAGAGCGGCTTCGAGGACGGCTTCCGCCAGCGCGGTCAGAGCCCGCGCGGTCTGCTCGACGACGTCGATCCCGAGCAGGTCGCGCGCCGCCACCCGCACGTGCTGTTCCTGGCGGATGCGGACGAGCTGCGCGCGCCGACCTGCCTCGTCGGGAGCGCGCCGTACGCGGCCGGCGGCCTCGGTGACGAGTTCGGCGCGCTCGCCGGGCGCAAGGGCCTCGTCGTCGCCGAGCGACGTGATCAACTCCGGATTGCGTTCGAGCTCCTCGGCCAGGGAGCGGCTCGACCCGACGAGGAGGCACAGGCGCCGCGCGACCTCCGGTGACTCGCGAAAAGCCGCGACGAGGACCGCGCGTTGATGCGGATGGACCACGAGGTTGCGCAGGCCCAGCAGACCCATGTCCGGGTCGGGCGACAGCGACAGCCAGTCGAGGAGCAGCGGGAGCATCTGCGCCATGAGGCGGGAGCTCCGGGTCAGCCCGCCCGCGAGCTCGTCGACGGCCGCCCGCGTCCGGGCGAGGTCGGCAAAGCCGAACGCCGCCAGTCGCCGTGACATCGCCTCGGACGACATCAAGGCGGCCGCGCCGATCGTGGCGCTGGGCGTTCCGTGCTCGGTGAGAGGAACGTCGACGGTGGCGAAGGCCTCGAGCAACGGGCGGAAGAAGAGGCGGTCGTGGACGGCGCGGACGTCGCGCCGACACTTCCGCAGTGCCTCGTCGAAGCGGTCAGTGGCGCCGGCCGACGCATCGTCGTCGAAGCCCATGACGCGGGCAAGACGGTTCCGGGCCCGAGCGTCGCCAGGCACGCGGTGCGTCTGCTCCTCTTCGACGAGCTGAATACGGTGTTCGACGGTGCGGAGGAAGCGGTAGCTGTCGGCGAGCTCGTGTGCGTCCTCGGCGCTCACGTAGCCTGCCGAGGCGAGCTGGGCGAGCGCCTCCAATGTCGAGCGGGCCCGGATACCGGGATCATGGCGGCCATGGACCAGTTGCAGCAGCTGCACGGCGAACTCGATGTCGCGGATCCCACCCGGTCCTTGCTTGATCTCCGCCGAGCGGGGGGAGCGGTCGCGAGCCGCCTGTTCGGCGCGGAGCTTCATCGTGCGCACGTGCGCCAATTCGTCGGCGGTGTAGTGGCGACTCCACACGGCGCCGGCTGCCGCGGACTCGAACTGCGTCCCCAATGCCTCGTCGCCGGCCACGGCGCGGGCTTTGAGGAGCGCCTGGAACTCCCAGGTGTCGGCCCACCGGTCCCAGTACGACCGGTACGAATCGAGCGAGCGGGTGAGCGGCCCCGCCCGGCCCTCGGGCCGCAGTCCGGCATCGACGCGAAAGCTCTCCCTCGCCACCGCGAGCACTCGGCGGGCCGCGTCTTCGTCGTGCGCGGCATCGGTGACGAACAGGAGGTCCACGTCGCTCGCGTAGTTGAGCTCGCATCCGCCCAGCTTCCCCATGCCGATCACTGCCAGCGCACCTTCCGGTGCTGCCAGAGCGACCGACGCAGCGAGGACGCCGGCGGCCAGGTCGGCAAGCGCGGCACCGACCTCTTCGAACCCGTCCACGCCGAGCAGGTCGCGCGCCGCGATCCGCAGGAGCTCGAGGCGCTTCGACCTCGAGAGCGCAGGGACGTCTGCGGCATCGGCGGGTACAGGCCGGTCGAGGTCGTCGAGGACGTCCAGGGCGCGCGTGTCGTTCAGGCACAGGCGGCCGAGCGAATTGCTCGCCGCCATGACGGTCACCACCGATCGGGCCAACGGCGAGGGAGCGCCCTCCTCGACCAGCCGATCGAGGACTCCGGGTCGTTGCTCGAGGAGCCGCGCCAATGCCGATGTGGCGATATCGGGCGCGGCGCTGCGCGCCGCGAGGTCGAACAGCTCACGGGGCGCGTGTGCCTTCATCGGCACCGTGCCCCGGGGGGCGACGGACGGTCCACGACGGCAGCTTGCCAGGAGGACCGGCGCGCTTGCGCCGGTAGGCTTCCGGCGTGGGACGCGTGCGCGTAGCGCTGTGCCAACTAGACACGGCAGTCGGCGACATCGACGCCAACGCCGACAAGATCGTGGCCGCCCTGAAGCACGCCGAAGCCGAAGGCGCCGATCTCGCCGCGTTTCCGGAGCTCGCCATCACCGGGTATCCCCCCGAGGACCTCCTCCTCAAGCCGTCGTTCATCGCCGACAATCTGAGCGCTCTGGATCACGTTGCCGCCAGCACCTCGCAGTGTGTGGCTCTGGTGGGATTCGTCGACGTCGTCGGCGACGACGACCTGCGCGAAGCCGTGGCCCGCGCCAGTGGCGCCGGGGCGGTGGCGAGGGAGGCGGCGGTGCGCGGCGCACCACGTCGGTTGCGCAACGCGTTGGCGATCTGTGGAGGCGGGGGGATTCTCGGCACCTATCACAAGCGCCGCCTACCCAATTATGGCGTTTTCGACGAGGAGCGCTGGTTCGCCCCGGGAACCTCGGAGCTCGAGCTGTACCGCATCGCGGGCGTAGCGGTCGGCGTGTCGATCTGCGAAGACCTCTGGTTCGAAGGAGGGCCGATTGCCGCGCAGGCGGCCGCCGGCGCGAGCCTTGTCGTCAATGTGAACGCCTCTCCGTTCTCCGTCGGACGATGGGCCGACCGCTTGGAAGTGGCCCGGGCGCGCACGCGTGAGGCCGGATGCGCCCTCGCCTATGTGAACCAGGTCGGCGGGCAGGACGAGCTCGTCTTCGACGGGCGGTCGTTCGCGATCGGCGCTGATGGCGCCGTGCTGGCGTCGGCACCGGCGTACGAGGAGAGCACGGTCGTCGTCGACGTCGTCCTCTCGCGGTCCGGCCCGACCGCCGCAGAGTCCGGCCACCGGTCTGCCCACGCCGCTGGCGGGCGCCTGTTGCCGGTCATTCCCGTGAGCTCCGGGCCGCGCGACCCCGAGCAGCGCACTGCACCTGCGCAGCCTGCAGAGCTGAGCGAGGAGGCGGAGGTGTACGGGGCATTGGTGCTCGGGACGCGCGACTACCTGTGCAAGACCGGTTTCACCGACGCGGTGATCGGGCTGTCCGGCGGTGTGGACTCCTCGCTCGTGGCGACGATCGCCGTGGACGCGCTCGGAGCCCAGCACGTCCACGGCTTGTCGATGCCGTCGCGTTACTCGAGCGTGGGCTCGTCTCGCGACGCCGCACTGCTCGCGCAGAACCTCGGCATCGACCTGGCAACGGTCCCCATCGAATCCCTCCACGACGATGCCGGCGAGCTCCTCGCCCCGGTCCTCGGCCGTCCGCTCGCCGGACTGCCGGACGAGAACCTCCAGTCGCGCCTGCGGGGCCTGCTCCTCATGGCGGTATCGAACGACCGAGGATGGATCGTGCTCACGACCGGCAACAAGAGTGAGCTCGCCACGGGCTACTCCACCCTGTACGGGGACTCGGCAGGTGGCTTCGCGGTCATCAAGGACGTCCCCAAGACCCTCGTGTACCGGCTGTGCGAATTCCGCAACGCCCAGGCGGGCACGGACCTCATTCCTGACGCCGTGTTGCGAAAGGCGCCCTCGGCCGAGCTGCGTCCCGATCAACGCGACGCAGACAGTCTGCCTGCTTATGAAGTCCTCGACCCGGTGCTCGACGCGCTCGTCGTGAACGACCGTTCGATCGCGGACGTGGTCGGCGAGGGTTTCGATCCCACCCTCGTCGAGCGCGTGGCCCGGCTGGTCGACACCGCGGAGTACAAGCGGCGGCAGTCGCCGCCTGGCGTTCGGATCTCCGCCAAAGCGTTCGGCAAGGACCGCCGCATGCCGATCGCGAACCGCTTTCGCGACCCGATCCCCGAACCCGCGTCGGCGCGGACGTCGGGAGGACGCCCGTCGGATGGAACGTGACATGGAGTTCGTCGGCCTCGCCCTCGGGGGTACGGGGCGAGATGCCGTGAGCCCGGACGCCGGGGCGATGTCGTTGCAGGGGCTCGCTCGCCTCGTCGGCGGGTACCAGTGGGTCGAGCGCCACCTCTTCGAGGTCCTCGGCGCGTGGGTCGAGTCCGAGCCATCGGCCGAGGC
>DATGJA010000205.1:0-2707 GCA_035295445.1 Polyangiaceae bacterium
CGCGCGCGTCCTGCTCCGTCCAGCGCGGGCGGTCGAACGGCGACGAAGGGTGCTTCGCGAGCATCGGGGACCGCTCTCCTCGACCCCACCCGTGTCACAGGCACCCCAGCCCCTCCAGACGCCCTTCGCGGACGGCTTACGGTGCGGCCGGGGTGGTCGGGGGCGGAGCGGCAGGCGCGGCGGGACCGGAAGCGCGCTCGGGCAGCTCGTCGGACGTCCGCGGTGCGGAGCGCCGTATACTGGTACTGGTGCCGTCGTTCGCTGGCCGACCGGCGCCAGCGGCACTGGTGGCCGGCGGATCGTTGCGCCCGGGCGCGACGGCGCACCCCCTTCGGTGATCGCGCGGCCTCGGCACGACGTCACGCCTCCACTTGGACCGTGGCGCCAGCACGCCGCCGTAGCGCACAAGGGGGTAGCGTGGGGGCGCGGACGATGGTCGATAGCCTGGCCATGAATTCCATGGGCGTCATCACGCGATGCTTGCCGCGGCCCCGGCTCACGTAGTTGAGCCGGTGGGCAATGCGGCCCCCTGGCAGCCGCCTCAGACGCTCGAGCGACAGCGGCGGGCGGAGCGCGTAGCGCGCGAGCCGCTCGCGTCCGAGATCGTCACCGGCGTCGATGCGCACCCCGGCGTGCAGGTTGAAGCCCTGGTGGTCGGCGGCAACCTCGCTCTTGTCGGGAGCTCGCCCGTGGTCCTCGTCGGCGGCCATCGGCGTCGCTGGGACGCGCGAGCGTCGCGAGCTGACCGCGCTGCATGGCGACCGCCGCGCAGGCATCAAGGGCGCTCTGCGCCTCCGGACGCTGCCCGGACAAACCGTCGTCGAGGTAGCCGCGCCGGCGCAGCCAAGCGACGGCCTTCCGACAAGTGCGCTCGACGATGGCGCCGAGCCCTCGGGGGCCCGGCGGCGGCGCCGGGTGAAAGAGCACGCGACCCTGGGGATCGCGCGTGAACACGCCATCGAGCACAAGTGTGTGAAAGTGCACGTTGAGGTTCAGGCTGCCGAAGCGCTGAACACAGAGCACCGAGCCGCACTGGGCGCCCTCGATCCCGGCGCGCTTCGCACGCGCGCGGTAGGTCGCGAACGTGGCCTCAACGAAGATGCGGGCCAAGGCGGCGAGCGCGTCGGCCTTGAGGGCGGCAAGCCGGCGCAGCTCGAACGGCAGCGACAAGACGTACTGGCGCACCGGCACGTCGGGCAGGACCCGGTCGACCAGGTGCGCCGCGCCGTTGGACATGCGCCGGCCCGTGCAGCTCGGGCAGATCGTCCGGCCGTGACACGAGAAGGCAACGAGCAGATCGTGACCGCAGGTGTCGCAATGGCACCGGGTGAAGCCCTCGCTGAACACCCGCACTTGAGGTACGCGCGCAGCTCCTGCTCGACGTACCGGGGCAGCCCGCTCTCGTAGTGCTCGCGGGCGCGCGCGAGAAACGACTCGAGGTGCTGGCGGACCAGGCCGTACAGGACCGTCTCGGTCGGGCGCCGCGGAGCGTAGGCGAGGGCGAGGACGGCCACGGCGACAGAAATGGCGGGGCCCATGCCGTCCGCGGAGGGGGGAAAAACGCCGCTCGTCCGGATTCGCCTCTCCGTCCCGGGACAAGCCCGCGCTGTCCCCCGTCACCGCGGGAGCCGTCCCCGCCGTCGCCCACGGTCATCGTCCCTTGCCTATGAAGATGCCTGTCAGAGGCCGTCCGAGAGTCGCCGTTGCCTATCTGCGCGCGTCCACCGACGAGCAGCGCCTATCCGCCGCGGCGCAGCGAGTGCACATTCGCTGTTGGGCGGCCCGCGAGCACATCGTGGTCGCTGGTTGGTATGTCGACCGCGCTGTCTGTAGCGTCGCTCCGATCGCTGAGCGGGCCGCGCTCCTGGCCGCCCTCGCGGCGGTCGAAGCCCACCGGGCCGGTGTGCTGCGTCGCCCGACGCGATCGGATCGCCCGCGACGTGGTCCTGGCCAGTGAAGTCGAGCGGTCGGCCGCGCGCGCCGGGGCCCGAGTTGTGAGCGCGACGGGTGAAGGCAACGGCGACTCGCCGGCCGATGCCTTCCTACGAACCGTGATCGACGGCGCGCCCAGTACGAGCGGGGGCTGGCCCGCGCCCGCACGCGCGCGGCGCTCGTGGCCAAGCGGGCGCGCCGCGAACGCGTTGGGGCCGTTCCCTACGGCTTCGCCCTGAAGCGCGATGGCGTGCACCTGGTGGCTGCCAGGGCAGAGCAGGCCACCATCGCTCGGGCGCGGGAGCTGCGCGCCGCGGGGCTGTCGCTCCGGGCCGTCGCGGCCACGCTGGCCTCCGAGGGACGCACGAGCCGTCCAGGGTCGCCGATTTCTTCCCGCGCAGATCGCGCGCATGTTGGCCGTTCGAAACGGGCGAGTCTGGCCGGCCGCCCAAGAACGAGGATTCCTGACCGTTTCCGCGGGACCCGGCAAAAGCAAGGTCGCGCGCGATCTGGAGTGACCGTTTCCAGAGCGGCATCGGCCCGTTACCTATCGCGTGGCTCCAGCTCCGTCGTCCTTGTCACCGAAAATCGTGATTCCCATCCACCACTTGCGCCAACATGGCACCACGCCTTTATCTTGCACTACGGCTTTCGCCTCCGTGTTGAGAAATCATGGTGACGAGCGAAGGCACGAAAGGCAGTCGAAGGAGAACGATTCGGTGACGACGAAGGAGATGACGACGGCAACGAACGAGGAGCGGCGAAGGCGAACGCG
>DATGJA010000206.1:0-6493 GCA_035295445.1 Polyangiaceae bacterium
CGCATGATCGAACCTTTGCCGTACTCCTTTTCAATCGTCGCGACGGCGAGTTCGATGGCTTTGCTCTTGTTCTTCGGGTCGTCCATGGCGAGATTCCTCTGGGTTCGGAGCCGCCGGAAGGCCGGCCGAGCACCCTTGCAGGTGTACTGCGAATCCGTTCAGCTTTCAATAGGGCGCCGCGTACGCTGGCGCCATGCTCGCGCAAGCGGGGCGACGCTCCGTTCGATTGCCTCGATGACCGCCTTCGCCGCCTTCTTGGCATGCTGCGAGCGTCACGACGAGGGACCCCGCGCTGCCACCCACCCCGCCGCGTCGGCTGAGAGTCGCGAGACGCTTCAACAGGTCCTCGGGTTGGACGCGACGCGACCCCCGGGCGTCGATCCTCCTCCCCCGCCCGGAGACTTTCGGCAGGACGTCGAGACCTTCACGTCGCTCGACGAGTGCGTCGAACGACGACGTTCCATCGACCCGCTTCTCGGCGATGCGCTCGAGGCCATCGGCTACGACACCTTCCTCGTGGACGCATGCCGCGTCCTCGAGGCGGCCAAATCGCGCGACCGCCGGCGTTGCGCAGCGATTGCGGCCTCGCCCCTGCGATCTCGATGCGAGGCAAGCGTCGCGCAGATCACGGGCGACGCCGACGCCTGCCCCTGGGACATCCCGGAGAGGCCGGAACGGGGTCGCGATCCGACGTGCGTGGCCGTCGCCTCGGGCGATCCTCGCCTTTGCGGCTCCGCCGAGGACCCGCTTGCCCGAGCGGTCTGCACGTCGATCGCCGCCGGTGACGACAAGGTATGCGCGGCGCTCCCCTCGTCGCTCGACCGGGCTCGCTGTTCGCGAGACGCGAGCCGATGGCGCAGCGCGGCGCGCGCGAACACGGCCCCCGCGGAGGCGTTCGCCGCGACGGGCCGGTTGCACCTCGACCCGCCCAAGACTCTTGGAATCTCGCCGCTCGATCAGGACGTGACGGTCGACGTCGCGCGTGGGGTCGTGCTGAACGCAGGGGCGACCGGCGCGCGCTTCGTCATCGGCGCGTTCGACGACGCGGGATCGGGCTTCCTTGGGTCGTCCCCTCACGCGCCGGCGAAGCTCAGCCTCGAGATACGAGTCGCTCCCGGAGGGGCAGTCGTCGAGCGCGCCCAGGTCAGCGCGCCATCGAGGCCATCCGTCTCGACCCCACCCGCGCACTCGACATTGCGAGTCGCCGTGGAAAAGGCGGGAAAGAGCCGCGCGGACCCCGTCTGGATTTCTGTCGATGGCGACATCGGTGACGGGAGCGCACCGTGGCACTTGCACGCGAGCCTGCGCACGTTCGTCCGGGACGTCGTTGGACCGCGAGATTTCGACCGCTCGAGAGGCTCTTCCGGAGCCCCCGAACTCGGCCAGGACGGACAATTGCGCTAGACTCGAGACGCAATGTCGTCGGACGCGCCGAACCATGACGCGGAGGATTTCGACCTGGTGCTCGTGCACGGTGAGACCTCCGACGGCGAGGGCGCGCGCGTCCTGCGAGCACGGCCCGGACGCTTCGAGGCGGGCGAGGTGCGTCCCCTCCAGCAGGGCCGGCCGCTCTCCCCGGGTGGCGAGGTGGTAAGCCTCTCGCAACGGCCGGGCGCACCGCTCTACGACGTCAAGGTCGAGTATCGCATCCCCGCCGACACCGAGGGCGGCACCAAGGCCTCGGCGGGCCCGCCGCAAGTCGCAACGCGCGCTTATCGCGACAGCTGGGAGCGCACCTTTGGCGCGCGCCGCGAAGCCCTAAACTAGAGCAGGGCCTTTTCAGCACCCGGCTTAGACGCCGATGAAAAGGCGGTGGGCGAAGTTGCGCTCGAGGCGGGCGCGGAGGACTTTGTCCGCGGCAAGCTCGATGTCGTATTCGACACGCTTGAACTCGAAGCGTCGCGTGCTCGCGTCGTACACCGTGTAGCTCGCACGGTTGTCGAAATCGCGGGGCTGCCCGACCGAGCCGACGCTCACGATGTACTTCTTCTCTGCCTCGAGCGTGAAATCAGTGGCGGGAAGCTCCTCGACGCTGCTCTCGGTCAGAGAGAAGACCTTGCACAGGTGCGAGTGACCGATGAGCGTCAGATGACCGATCTTGTCCCAGATTCCCAAACATTCGCGGGCCTGTTCCGGGGCGAAGATGTACTCGAACTCTTCGAGCCGGACCGGCGAGCCGTGGCAGAGAAGGACGTTGCAGTCGTCGAGCCGCTCTTGGTAGGGCAGGGCCTTCAGCCATGCCATGTTGGGTTCGGAGAGAAGCGCGGCGTGCGCGTCGAGCGCGTGGCGCGCCGCCTCGTAATAGTAGGAGTAGTCCATCCGCCCGCTGACGGCGGCGTCATGGTTGCCGAGGATGGTCTTCTTCGCGGTCTCACGAACGAGATCGGCGCACTCGTTCGGGGACCCGCCGTAGCCTACGGTGTCGCCGAGACAATAGAAGACGTCGATCCGCTCGGAGCGATACGCTTCGAGCACGGCTGAGAGTGCCTCGAGGTTTGCGTGAACGTCGCTGAAAATCCCGAGGCGCATCTCTGTCACCCATAAGTAGAGCGGCCCGCGCGAGACCGCCAGCACGTCGCGCGACCATCGCCTGCGCACGCCGACCGCTTGCGCGGACGCCGCTTCAAGCATACGCCCACCTTGTGGCAACCGATCAGGGGAAAGATACCGACGACGTCGGGGGCTCCGCCGCCTTTGCCCCCGCCGAGGGCGAGGACGAGGCGATCGACTCGCTCGAGGACCCCCCTGCACCCCCTTACGAACCGCCGCCCCCCGCGGCGGCCGAGCTCGCGGCGGCGTGCGTTCGTTACGTCGCTTCCCGCTACGGCGCGACGCTCGACTTCTCCCCCGACACGCTGAGCTTCGTCGACCAGTGGCTGCGTGACGCCCGCGCGGACCTCGCCGCGCGGCCGGAGGCCGCACTCTTGGTGCAAGGCGCGGCCGGCGCCTACCTCGGCGAGGTGATCCGGCGCACGTTCGGCGGACAATGGTTGGTCGAGGACGACCAGGCGGACTGGCGCCTCCTTCTCACGAGCGTGTACTGCGCGTTCAACCCCATCGGGATGGCCCGAGAGGCGCTGCTCCTGGACGCGGCGGACGGGTGGCACGCCCACTTCGAGCTCGACCCCGCCGAGCGGGACGACGCCGAGGCACGGCTCGCCGCTCTTCCCCCCGTGGATGACGACGAGTTCTACGCCCCGAGCACCCGATTCGACGTCGTGTCGATCCTCTTTCACGCCCTTCGTGCCGGGATGCAGTCGCGCGGCCTCGCCGAGGTGCGTTTCGGGCGAGACGACTACGCCTGAGGCCCGCGAGGGCGCACGCGTCGCGCTGGAGCCAGACCACCAGAAAGGCGCTAGGTTGCCAGCCATGTCCGACGCCGAGCTCAACGAGCCGCAGGCGGCCGCCGTGGCTCATACCGAGGGACCCCTCTTGGTGTTCGCGGGCGCGGGGAGCGGCAAGACGCGGGTCATCACCTATCGAATCGCGAACCTCGTCGCGCAGGCCCGCGTCGCGCCGTGGCGCATCCTCGCCGTCACGTTCACGAACAAGGCGGCGGGAGAGATGCGGGCTCGCCTCGAGCGGCTCTGCGGGCCGGATCTGTCGCGGGCGTTGTGGGTGGGGACCTTCCACGCGACGTGCGCGAAGCTCCTGCGCGCGCATGGTGCAGCCGTGGGCATCGCGCCCAACTTCGTCATCTACGACGCGGCGGACCAGAAGGCGGTGGTCGCTCGCGTGCTCAAGGACATGGATCTCGACGAGCGGCGCTACCCGCCCCGCGCCGTGCTGGCCCACATCCACAAACACAAGCAAGAGGGTCGCGGCCCGGACGAGGCCGCCGCACACTCGTACGTCGACGACGTAGCGCTGCGGATCTTTCGATCGTACGAGGAGCGACTCCGCGCCGCCAACGCGGTCGACTTCGAGGACATCATCCTGCTCGTCGCGCGACTCCTCGAGCACTCGCCGGAGGGCGACAAGGTCCGCCGGCGGTTCGACCACGTCCTGGTGGACGAGTTCCAGGACACGAACGCGACCCAGTATCGCTTCCTGCGGGAGCTCGTGAAGACCCATCACAACCTCTGCGTGGTCGGGGACGACGACCAGAGCATTTACAGGTGGCGTGGCGCGGACATCCGGAACATCCGCGGCTTCAGGCGCGACTACCCCGCCGCGACCGTCGTCAAGCTCGAGCAGAACTACAGGTCGAGCAAGCGCATCGTCGCGGCGGCGCTCGGGGTCATTTCCCGGTCGAGCGATCGAGAGCCGAAGGAGCTCTGGACGGCGAACGACGACGGCGAGGCGATCGACGTCGTGGCCGCCCGAGACGAGCGGGACGAGGCTGCGTTCGTGACGGAGGCCATCCGGCATGCTCGATCCGACGGTACCGACCTGCGCGAAATCGCCGTCTTCTACCGGGTCCACGCCCAGTCCCGCGTGCTCGAGGAGGCGCTTCGCGGCGCCAACGTGCCCTACCAGATCGTCGGCGGGACGAGGTTCTACGACCGTGCCGAGGTGAAGGACGCCCTGGCCTACCTGCGAATCCTCGTGAACCCACAAAGCGACGTCGACCTGCAGCGCGTGGTGAACGTCCCGGCGCGCGGGATCGGTCAGACGACGATCGATCGGTTGACCGCCTGGGCCACCTTGCATGACGTCCCTCTCTTCGACGCGCTCTCGCATGCCGAGGAGGTCGGAGACCTCGGATCGGCGGCTCGAAGGAAGCTATCGGCCTTCAGGGGGATGCTCGAGAAGCTCCGCGCCCTTTCCCAGGAGCCCAGACCGAGCGAAGTCCTCGACGCCGTCCTGTCGGAGACCGGATACCTGCAAGTACTCGAAAAGGAAGACACGGCCGAGTCGGACGCTCGCGCCGAAAACCTGCGCGAGCTCGTGGGCTCGATCCAGGACTACGAGGCCGAGGCCGCGGCGGCCGGCGAGGCACCGACGTTGGCCGGGTTCCTCGAGCGGGTGACGCTGGTGAGCGACGTCGACTCCCTCGAGGACGGCGGGCGCGTCGTGCTCATGACGGTGCACGGGGCGAAGGGCCTCGAGTTCGAGCGCGTCCTGCTCACGGGGATGGAGGAGGAGATGTTCCCTTACAAAGGGGTGGACCCGGGCGAGCGCGAGGAGCTCGAGGAAGAGCGACGCCTCGCCTACGTGGCGATCACCCGCGCGCGACGTCGCCTGGTGATGACCCACACGCAGATGCGCCAGATCTTCGGAACGACCCGGTGGAACCGGCCGAGCCGCTTCTTGGCCGAGCTGCCGGCAGGCGTGACCGCACAGCGGGCGACCAAGGCGATGGCGGGCGAAGCACGAGTCGGTCGATACGTCGATCGCGAGCCGCCGGCATCGGCGCCCTCCCGCCCTTGGCGCCACCCGCAAGCCGACGCCGCGTCCACGCCGGACCCCGGGGAGCGTTACGTCGATCACGATTTCTTCGACGACCGTACCGCGGAGATCACGGACATGCGCCTCCGGCGAGGGGCGCGCGTGAACCATGACCGATTCGGCGAGGGCGAGGTCCTCCGGATCGTCAGCGTGGGCGAGCCCGCCGTCGTCGCGTACTTTCCTGGCTGGGGCGAGAAGAAGATCCTCGCGCGCTTCCTAAAGCCGGCCAGCTGAACGACAGAAACGGCCATCGACTCAGAACGCGGCGACGTATCCGACGTAGGCGCCGTGTCCGTCCGCGCCGATACGCAGGCGGTCGATCTCGCGGGCCGCAGCCCACGATCGCGGGGGAAAGACGTAGGGCAGGAGCGCGCCCCCGAACCCCGTCAAGCCCGCCGTGAGGACGTGCATCTCGCGCTCCGCGGTCGTCCAGCTCGCCGGCAGGTCGCCCTGACACCACGGAGTGTTCGAGTCGCAACCGCCGACGGCGATGGCGGCGACGATGGGCGCCGTGGCCCCGGCGAGCAGAGCCAAGGATAGGGCGACGGGCCAGGTCGCGCGCACCCCGCCCTCGCGGGGCGTCTCCCCTACCCACGTGGAGTCGCACTGGGGAAGGGCGAGCCAAGCTCCACCCACCGTGGCCCCCCACGTCAAACCGATCGCCACGGGCGCGGTCATGCGAAGCGCCAGGTCGGGGGAGTACTTCACCGAAACGTGGCTGCCGAACCAGATGGCGCCGACGTCGAGCGCCAAGAGGCCGCCAAGGTAGAGCCAGTCGGGCCGCGCGGCGGTCGCGCAGAGCTCTCGTTCTCGCGGTCCGCGCGGGTAGATGTCTCCGGGGGCGTAGGCGGCCGCGGTAGGCGCCGGCGCGGTCATCGCGGGCGGGGCCGTGGGATAGCTGGGGGGGGACGCGTCCAAGCGCCGCGAATCTAGCAGGCCGCGTACGGGTGAGGCAGTATCGCGCCATGATCCCCAGCCACGCGTTTCGGGAGTACGACATACGCGGCGTCGCGGACCGCGACCTGACCGACGACGTCGCCCGTCGAATCGGCGCCGGGTTTGCGACGATGCTGGGCGGCGCATCCGGTCCGATCCGAGTGGC
>DATGJA010000207.1:0-5733 GCA_035295445.1 Polyangiaceae bacterium
CGACCCTGACTGGGGAGACCCGGACACCCCCTCGCGGCGAGGGAAGGCGCTCGACGGGCCACCCCCGAGCCCCTATACGTCGGCGGGCTCCAGCGGGTAAGGGAAAGCGCCATGGACTTCAAGCCAAGCGGGCGGTCACACGAGTATCTGCAGCGCGTCAAAGAGTTTGTCGCCGCCCACATCGCGCCGATCGAGAGGCAGCACTGGGAGAAGGTCGTCCGCCAGGGCCACGGGGGCGATTGGAAGAAATGGGCCGTGGATCCGCTCGTCGAGGAGCTCAAATCCAAGGCGCGCGAGGCCGGCCTCTGGAACCTCTTTCTGCCGGACCCGAAGCTCGGCGCGGGCCTATCGACGCTGGAGTACGCCCCCATCGCGGAGGAGACGGGCCGAAGCCTGCTCGCGCCCGAGGTGTTCAACTGCGCGGCGCCCGACACCGGAAACATGGAGGTTTTGTGGAGCTTCGGATCGGAGGAGCAGAAGGCCCGCTGGCTCAAGCCGCTCCTGGCCGGTGAGATCCGGTCCGTCTTCTGCATGACCGAGCCCGACGTCGCGTCGTCGGACGCGACGAACATGCAGGCGACGGCCGTGCTCGAGGGTTCGGAGGTCGTGCTGAACGGCAAGAAGTGGTGGTCGAGCGGCTTGGGCGATCCGCGCGCGAAGGTCGCCATCTTCATGGCGCGTACGCCGGACGGCTCGAAAGATCGCCACCATCAGCACTCGATGGTCCTAGTCCCCCTGGACGCCAAAGGAGTCAAGATTCAGCGGATGATGACCGTCTTCGGCGAGTACCACGAGCCGCACGGCCACGGGGAGGTCCACTTCGAGAACGTCCGTGTTCCGCAGAGCAACGTCATCGCGGGGCTCGGGATGGGCTTCGAGATCGCGCAGGGGAGGCTCGGTCCGGGGCGCATCCACCATTGCATGCGGTGCATCGGCGCGGCCGAGGTCACCCTCGAGCTCATGATCGACCGGGGGATGAAGCGCACCGCGTTCGGCAAGCCGCTCCTCAACCTGGGAGGCAACCGCGAACGCCTGGCCGAGGCGCGCATCGCGATCGACCAGGCCCGCCTCCTGACGCTGTACGCCGCCTGGAAGATCGACGAGGTGGGGTCGATGGGGGCGATGACCGAGATCGCGGCCATCAAGGTCGTCGCCCCCAACGTTCTCCAGAAGATCGTCGACGACGCGATTCAGATCCACGGTGGTGCCGGGGTCTCGCGCGACACCCCGCTCGCGGCCCTCTTCGCCATGGCGCGGAGTCTGCGCCTCGCTGACGGCCCGGACGAGGTCCACAAGGGCATCATCGCGCGAATCGAGCTGGCGAAGCGCGGCTTCGCGCGCGGATGAGAGCTCCGAAGGTGGAAGACATCGGCGCGGCAGCGTCCGTCTTGGCCGGGGGCGCGCGAGCATGCAAGGACCTGCTCGGGATGGTCGCGCTCGACCGGGCCTCGCCGGCGCTGCCGCTTCGCTTCCAGGAGATCGCGCGGGCGACCCCCGATCGTCCCTTCCTGCTGCATCGGGACCACCGCGTCACCTACGGCCGTGCCAACGAGATCGTCAACGCTCACGCCCTCGCGTACCGCGGCCTGGGCCTGCGGAGGGGCGACGTCGTGGCGCTGCTGATGGAGAACCGCCCCGAGTACTACTGGCACTTCCTGGGGCTCGCGAAGCTGGGCGTCGTCGTCGCGCTCGTCAATACCCACGCGAAGGCGAGCGCCCTCGCGCACGCCATCCGCATCGCGAACCCGCGACGGATCGTCGTCGGCTCGGAGCTGTGGGCGTCGCTCGGCCCGCTCCGGGTGACGCTGGCCGAGATGGCCCCGGGCGCCGTCGACGTGGACGTCGACCCCGACTCGCCGGACGCGGCGGCGCAGGCCGGCGGCCTCCCGGTGTGGCAGGAGCGGTTGCCTCCGCCGACGCTGCGCGATCCGCCGGAGACGTCGCTGCTCGTGTTGGACGACGTCTGCGCGTACATGTACACGAGCGGGACGACGGGTGCGCCGAAGGCGGCGCTCGTCAAGCACCGACGGATCGGGCTCGCCGCCAACCTGTGGGCGGGGCTCGTCTGGCGTTGCCGCCCGGGCGACGTCGTGTACGTGCCGCTGCCGCTCTATCACGCGAACGGGATGATCTTGGGGACGGGGAGCGCCATCGCCGCCGGGGCGACCATCGCGCTCGCGCGCAAGTTCTCGGCGAGGGGGTTCTGGAACGATTGCCGTCGCTACGGGGCGACGTGCTCGCTCTACATTGGGGAACTCTGTCGCTACTTGATGAACGCGCCGCCGACCGCCGGCGATCGCGATCACTCGGTCCGCGTCTTCAGCGGCAACGGGCTCCGTCCGGACATCTGGGAGGCGTTCCAGCGCCGGTTCGGGATCCCGCGCGTGGTCGAGTTCTATGCCTCGACCGAGGGGAACGTCCTGACGATCAACTTCGGGAACGTCACCGGCTCGGTCGGCAAGTTGCCCCCCGGGCGGGTGCTGGCACGCTGGGACGAGGAGGCGCAACGGTTCTCGCGCGACGCGCGCGGGCATCTGATCAAATGCAAGCCGGGCGAGCCGGGCATCCTCCTCGGCAAGATCGACGGTCTCATCGCCTTCGACGGTTACCGCGACGAGAAGGCGACCGAAGGAAAGATCGTACGCGACGCCTTCGCCCCAGGGGACGCCTGGTTCAACACCGGAGACCTCTTGCGCCAGAACTGGAAGCGGGACCTCTTCTTCGTCGACCGCCTGGGCGACACGTTCCGCTGGAAGGGAGAGAACGTCTCGACGTTCGAGGTGCAGGAGCAGCTCTCCACGTGGTCCGGCGTCGATGAGGTGAACGTCTACGGCGTCCAGGTGAGCGGGACGGAGGGGCGCGCCGGGATGGCGGCGCTCGTGTTGCGCGGCGAAGGCGCGTTCGACGCCCACGCCTTCAAGCGACACATCGACGCGATCCTCCCGCCGTACGCGCGGCCTCTGTTCGTCCGCGTACAGCGCAAGATGCAGACGACGGGTACCTTCAAGCTGCAAAAGGCGGATCTGCAGAGGGAGGGCTTCGACCCCGCCGCGGTCGGGGATCCCCTCTACTTCCGCCACCCGCGGACCGACGAGTACGTCCTCCTCGACCAGCTCGTCTACGCCGAGATCGCCGGCGGTTCATTGCGTCTCTAGGGGGGTGTTTCTGGTCCGCTCTCTCGCCTCCCAGCGCCCCGGTAGCAGGCGCGCTGCCGTGCGCCCGGGGCTGCGGACGCCCTCCTTGGCCATCGCCTCCGTGGCCTCTCGAAGCGCGGCGTCGCCTTCGGCGCCCCCGACCACCTCACCGAGACGGTAGCGGATCGCCGCAAGGTGCAAGCCCATGTCCGTCTGATCCGCGAGCTCGATCGCGCGCCGGAGGAAGCTCGCCGCCCCTTCGCGGTCGCCCGACGCGTTGGCGACGATCGCCGAGAGCATCGTCGCGAGGGACTCGGTCCAGGGGAGCCCCTCGCGTCGCAACGAGCGGAGCGCGCGACGCGCCTCGGCGAGGAGCGGCTTGCGTCGCCGCGGCTCCGCCTCCATGCGCGCGACGGCGCATCGACCGCGTCCGAACGTCGTGAGGGCGCGGATCACCTGGAGTGACAGGAGGAAGCTGCTCCGTAGTGCCGGCAAGTCCTTGTGCAGGCGCTCGTACGCGCGCTTGCCGTCGCCCAGATAGAGGTCGATTTCCACCTCGTAGATCATGGCCTGCCAGTGCTGAACGAGGAAGCCGCTGTGGGACCACTGCGCCAGGGACTCGTGGATCTGACGGCGGGCGTCCTCCGGTTCGTCCTGCGCGAGGCACACCCCGGCGATCGCGCGGGTGCGAAGGTTGACGGCCACGTAGAGGTCGCCTCGCTGCTCGGCGTCGGCGAGGAGCTGCGGCCCGCGGCGTGCGAGCTCCGCGATCTCCCCGGCAAAGTAGAGCGCTTGGACGCGAAACAGGTTGGCGTTCGAGTGCCATCCGGCCCGGTGAAAGGGGAACCTCGCGTACGCCCGATCGAGGACCTCGCTCGCCTTGCGCCAGCGTCCGCGAAGGAAATGGCCCACGCCGCTCGCGCCGCGCAAAAAGACCATCCCCTCGGAGTTGTCGTCGTCGCCGGCGAGCTTCGACGCCTCCTGCATGAGCCACGCCTCGCGCTTGGTCACGGGCCCGCCGATCCCGGCGAGTTGCGTCGACTCGAGGACCATCGCACGGAGGACGCGGAAGCGGTCGCCGGCCCGAAGGGCGATGTGCAAATGACGCGCTTGCAGGGCTGACCCGCGCACGACGTCGACCGCGCTGATCCCGAGCGCGAGCGAGTAGAGCGCGTCGATCCGGACCCGATCGAGGGGGCTCACCCCGTCGGACGCGCGAATCCGCGGGTGCGGCCGGAAGAGCGCCGCGACGACGCGATAGAGGACGATCCACAGGAGCGCGGCCAGGACCGACTTGGGCGGCCTCAGGCCGACCGAGGCGAGGACGCGGTAGAGGACCTCGATGCCCTCGTCGATCCGCCCGCACGCCAGGAGCTGCTCCGCCGACGCGCGCTCGAGGTCGAGGCGCTCGAGGGTGGGCGCGTCCTTGGCCGCATCGAAGTAGACGAGCGCCGCTTCCGCGCTACGTCCCGCCCACTCGAGGACCTCCGCGATGCGCATCCTCAAGCGGCGCGCGTCGGGCGAAGCGGGCGCGGTGCACTCTAGGGTGACGCGCAGGAGGCGCACGGCCTGGTCGAAGGCGAGCTTGGCCGCCGCGTGCTCGGCGGCGCGCTCCGCGTATTCGGCGGCGCGCTCCTTCTCGCCCGCGCCCAGCAGGTGGATCGCGAGGGCTTCGGCGTCGCGAACGGGGGCCGCCTCCAGCACCCGAGCCAGGCGGCGGTGGTGATCCACGACGACGCTCGCCGGGAGCTGGGCGACGATCGTCTCACGGATGCGATCGTGGATCGTCTCGGCCACCTCGTGCCCCTCGCGCAAGCCCGTCCGGACGAAGCGGCGCGACCGCAAGAGGGCGATCGCCTCGTCGGCCCCGGCGCCGATGCCGGCCGCCTCCGCCACTTGGCTGACGGGGAGGGGGCGGCCGCTGACGGCGATCACCTCCACCAGTGTGCGCGCGTCGTTCGGCAGCCGCGCGAGCCGGTCGCGGACCATCCGGTCGACGCCGACGGTGGCGACGGCCGCCGGGTCAGCCTCCTTGGTGACGGCGGGGTGCGCCGCGGCCTCTCGCGCCCCGGCGACGCCCCGCACCAGTTCTTCGATCAGGAACGGATTTCCTCCGGACTCGCGCGCGACGAGGGCGGCCGTCGAGTCGCGGCTCGCTCGCGAATCCAGCGACGAGGCAGGGTCGACCTGGAGCAACGTGGACGCGAGGCGCCGCGCGTCCCCCGGTTCCAGCGCGCCCACGTGCAGGTCGCGAACGTCGGCCCCCTCGGGCCATCGCCCGTAGACTTCGTTGAGACAGCTGCTCGCCTCCGCCTCCTCCTCCCGGTGAGTCATGACCAGAAGGACGCCCGGCGCATGCGGGGGTCGCATGAGCTCGAGGAGCAGCGCGGCGCTGTCGGTGTCGCCCCACTGCATGTCGTCGATGAACACGACGAGGGGCTGCCGGCGCGAGAGGGTCAGCAGGAGCTGACGGAGCGCGAGGAACGCCCGGCGTCGCACGCTCTGCGGGTCGCCGATGGGCTGGTCGGGGAGGTCGCGGATGTCCGGAACGCGCCGCAGGACCGGGAAGAGCCGCGCGAGCGCCCAGGTGTCCGCCGGC
>DATGJA010000208.1:0-4087 GCA_035295445.1 Polyangiaceae bacterium
CCACCTACGTGAAGTGGGTGATTTCCCGTAGAAACGTCCCGGTCACCCGACGACGTCACCGCGCCCGGCGCACAGCTCGGAGGAGCTCGGCGCGGCCCATCCTCGAGCGCCCCGGGACGTTGCCGCCGAGCCTCTTCGTACAGCTCCTGGCGGGTCTTCGGCTCGGTCCCTCCGGTCCTCTTCCGCCGGGCGACCGCGGCCCCTGGCGGAGGCCGCTCGGTTCCTTCGCGCTGCCTGAGCGTGTCGAGGAAACCCCGCGCCCTCTCGAGGTCGGAACGAAGGAGCTCGTACTGTGCGACGCGAGCCTCGGGATCCGGGGCCCGCAGGACGCTCGAGGGGTGGACGGTCGCCATGATGGGCATGTCGTCGGCGCCGGTGCGTACCTGACCATGCTCGCGGGTCACGCGGAACGCCGACCCGAGGAGCGACTGGGCGGCGGTGGCTCCCAGGCAGACGACCAGCGCCGGCCGAACCGCGGCGATCTCGGCGTGCAGCCAGGGCCGGCACGCCTGCACTTCGGTGACCGAGGGCGTCTTGTGCAGACGCAGCTTGCCGCGCCGCTCGAACTTGAAGTGCTTGACGGCGTTCGTGACGTAGACGTCGTCCCTGGCGATGCCCACGTCGTCGAGCGCCTCGTCGAGCACGCGCCCGGCCGGTCCGACGAACGGCGCACCGGCGAGATCCTCGTCGTTCCCGGGCTGCTCACCCACCAGCATGAGCGAGCTTCCCGGCCGGCCTTCGCCGAAGACCGTCTGGGTGGCGCCGCGGTAGAGGAGACAGCCTTCGCACGTGGAACTCGCCGCCTTCAGCTTCGGCAGGCTCGTCGTGGGCGGGACGAACGACTCGGCCCCTGCGCTGCGCACCACATCGTGGGCTCTACCCCCGGCGCCGGACCGGGGAACAGCGATGGGCGGCGCTTCGTCGCGGCGGTGTGTGCGACGGGTCGGGTTCAGACCTCGCCGTCACGCACGACGGCCACGATGCAGCAGTCGTCCTGTGGCGCTAGGCAGAGGTCGCCGGCGATCCGGTCGGCGATGAGTTGCGCAGGCTCATCCGGGCCCTCCCGCCGGCCGGAGGGAGCCGCGTTTCCGAGAGATTCGCAAGCCGACGACACCACCTCAACGAGCCGCGTGAGGCCTCGGCGGATGCTCGAGTCGCGGCGCTCGATCACCCCATCGGTGACGAGCACGAGACCGTCGCCGGGGTCGAGTTGCAAGGTGTGCACGTGCCGGTCGGCGCCACCAGGAAGGCCGAGCGGTGGACCCGGGGACTCGGTGAGCAGGGTCATCGAGCCGTCCCTGATCGCCAACGGCGGCAGGTGCCCGGCCGAGGACCACCGCAGCTTGCCGGACGTCACGTCGAGGCAGGCATACAGCGCGGTGGCGAAGCCCTCCTCGTCGTGCTCGGCGACGAGCTTGTTGAGGCCGTCGAGCACGCCCGCCGGGCTGTGGCCCGCGACGGCCAGGCCCTGTGCGGCACTGCGCACGAGCGCCATGAGCGACGTGGCCGCCACGCCGTGGCCGGCCGCGTCGCCCACCCCGATGAGGAACTCGCCGGTCGGCAGGCGGGTGAGGTCGAACCAGTCGCCGGCGACAGGACCACCGGCAGGGATGTACCGGGCGGCCGCCGAGTACCCGGGGACCGTGGGGACCTGGGCCGGCAGGAGGGCCTGGGCGAGGCGGCGCGCCATGTCGTGCTCGGCGGCGAAGCGGCGCGCGTTCGCCAGGGCGAGGCCGGCGCGACCGGCCAGGCCTTCCGCTGCGATGCGCACGTTCGGCGGGCAGTCGCCCTCCCAGGAATTGGAGACGAGCGTGAACACGCCGATGACGCGCCCCGACGCGTAGACAGGAACGGCGATCGCCGACCACGAGTCGCCGGGGAGCGAGAGCACCCTGGTGGCCATGTCCTTTTCGTAGGCGGACGCCACCATCGGCGCGGTGACCACCGGGACGACCTGGACGTGGCCGGTTCGGAACGCGACCGCGACGGGGTTCTCCGCGCCGAGGTCGATCGCGTTCGACCGGCGGAGGGCGTCGGCGAGGAGACCATGGCCCGCGACCTCGATGGCCACGCGTTCCAGGCGGCCGTTCTCGTGGACGTACACCGCACACCACGGCGCGAGCCGTGGTACCGAGAATTGCACCAAACGGCGCACCACCTCGTCCGGGTCGAGTGCGCTTCCCATGACGCGCGTGGCCGCCGCCAGGAGCTCGAGCGTTTCACGTTCACTGCGCTCCGCGTCGATGACGCGCGCCCGGTCGATGGCGAGCGCGCACTGATGGGCGATGGCGCCGAGCATGGCGGTATCGGCCGGACGCGGTCGGCGGCGGCGTTCCCACCCGAGCGCGACGACGCCGACCGCCTGGCGGCGAGCGACCAAGGGGAGCACCGCCCAGGACTCCACTCCCGGGCAGGCGCGGAGCGCCGCAAAGGACGGGTCGGGAGGCTCGCGTTGCGCGGCCGGGCCGTAGCGGTTGTCGACACTCAGAGGATCGACCACGAGGCGCGCCCCCACGGCGTCGCACGCGGTGGCGAGGGCGACGACGGCGTCGGGGTCGCCTTCTGCGCGTAGCGCGAGGAACTCCGTGCGACCAGGGTCTCGGAGCCGGATCGTGACGGCGACCGCGCCGAGGTGCTCCTTGGCCAGTTCCACGACGGTGTCGGCGAGATCCGACAGTTCTTGAGACCCGGCGAGTCGTTCAGCGATGGTCTGGACGAGCACGAGACGCTGCACGGCGGACAGCTCGCCCCGCGTCCTGCGCGCGGGGCTTCCGAGGGAGCTCAGGGTGCCGTCAGGGCCCGACCCGCCCACGACAGGGCATGGTAATCAGGTCGCCGCCAGGGTCGACCCTCGGCCGCCAGGCGGCGCCGTTCCGTGCTCGGCCGCCTACCCGCCGGCGTCCGCCCAAGGCTTCCGGACCTGCGCGATCGCGTCGGAACGTGTTCCACACACGGCGATGACGCCGTCCAGGTTCGTGATCTCCAGGATCTGCCGGATGCCCGGCGCAGGATTGGCGAGCGCGAGACGTCGGCCGTGTTCGGCGAGGCGCTTGTGGGCGGCGACGAACACGCCGAGCGTCGTGGAGTCGGCGAAGGAGACCCCGGCAAGGTCGAGCACGATGGACTTGCCCGCCTCGCCGATCGCCAGCAGCCGCTCGCGCAGGCTCGGCGCAGTGGAGAGGTCGAGCTCTCCGGTCAGACCGAGCACGACGACGTCGTCGAACTCCTCGCTTTCGGACACGATGCCGTCCGGTGCGTCCACCGCGCCTCCGTGGGCCGAGCGCTGTGACCGCGGTCGTGCGGCGCCTCGGCCTCGTCGGTTGCGGGGGAGGATACGGGGCGCCCCCGGCGAGTCGCAACCGATGTCGGGTGCCCGGTGGTCCCCCCGCACGAATGAAGAGCGAACGTGCCTAGAGCCGACGCACGTAGGTGGCGCTGTGGTCGTACCCGTTCGCGCCGGGCGTCGTGTACTCGAACGCGACACGTTGACCGGGCACCAGTTCGAGATGGGTCGGAACGTCCACGACGTCGCGCCCCGCGTACACCCTGCCGGTCACGTCCGTGCCCACGAGGATGCCCCAGCCGTCCGCCGGGTACCACGCCAAGACCGTCCCCTTCGCCTTGCGGCTTCCCGGCCAGCGCGGACCTCCCATGCCCTCGAGGTTACGCGGCACACTGACGTTTCCGGGGAAGTGACGGGCTCTTCTCGAGCGAACGCCGCGTCCGTGGAGTGTAGGGCGATCGCTCGATGCGGTTACGCCGAGCGGGAAATTCCTCCGGGCGCCGATATCGGAACCGGCGCCGCGACCGCGGATATCGCGGAGGAGGCGAGCGGCAACGAAGGGACCGACGGTATTGGCAGACCAGGGAGGGGCACGCCGCTTGGGAGCGTCGCGGGCAGAGGCGAGGTCGGAATCGGGCTCCCCGGAACCGGCGGCGACGCGCCCGACGTGCCGACGTCATTCGCAAACGATCCGCCACCTCCCCGAGCCGCCCGCCCCGATGCAGGACCCCCGGTCGTCGGCGGGCGACCGGCTCCGACGACCGTGAACGCGCGGTGACCGCCAGCCGGCGGTTGGACCAGGGC
>DATGJA010000209.1:0-15212 GCA_035295445.1 Polyangiaceae bacterium
TGCAACGCAGGCCAGCGTGCTGCGGGGTGCACTCGGCCTAGGTATCGAGGCCCTCGAGGCGGAGCACGGGGTCGCCCGGTCGAAGAAGGGAGGACGGCGATGAGTACCTTGGTCACGGGCGTCACGCCCGCTGCTCGCGGCGGTGGCACCTTCGACGTAGTGGCGGACGGAGTGAAGCTCTCGGTCGAATTCGCGAGAGAGGAAGACCTCGACGGCAAGCCGGCATGGGCAGTCTGCATGACGTTCGCGGATTCGCGCAACGTGCAGCGGTCGGGCACGACTCGACGCGAGGCGTTCGATGCGATGCGGGCTCAGTACGAGAAGTCCGTGAAGAACGGAGTGCCGCTCCCCACGCTCGACCTTGCCGCGCTGGGAGAGGTGCTGGCTGCGCGGAACGCATTCGAAAGGGCTTGAAGATGAAGTGCCCCCGCACCGCTGTCACGGCCGGGGGCGTTGGACCCACCACCTGAGGAGATGGATCATGCCCAAAGATAGCAGGACGACCCGCAAGACACCCAAAGCACCCCCGGGGGCTCCCGCGACGCCTTCGCCGCGGCCGTTGCCCGAGCTCGATTACCTCGAGGGCATCGAGCAAGCTTGTTCGAAGCTGCACGCCGCGCTCTGCGAGATCGAGACCTCCGGCTCGGGACTCGACGATGCGAACGCGCAGCTTGCCGAGATCCGGCGATGGGTCGCTTGGACGCGCGTCGACGCGCAGAGGGCGATCGCGGACAAGTTCGCCAAGTTGGCCGACTCGATCACCAAGACGTAGCTCGCCCGTCTCCGTCTGCGCCCTCGCGAGGGGACGCAGTGGGAGGAGGTCGAACGTGACCACGCATCTCCAACGAATGACACTTGGCCCCTCTGTCGCGAGCGCAGCGGTAAACGCGATCTCGGCCAACGGAAAGCTTGTCGACACGAACACCGCGGGCAAGCCTGCAGCTGTTCGGGTCGGTACGCTGGACATTCTCTTGACGACGCCGTTCACGAAAGCAGTCGGCACGCCCGCCCGCTATGGGGTCGATATCTGGAGCGACTCCGAGGGCCACAAGGTGTTCTCAGCCTGGTGGAACGGGTCCCCCGACGACGACTCATTCGAGATCGTGCGCTTCGATCGAGGCGCGTGGGTCGACGCTCTTTGCGCACGCTGACGAGGCGAAGATGAACAGGCGCGACAAGGCGGATCGCCGCAAACAGAAAGCCAAGCAACGAGCCGCGGCGCAGCGAGCTTGGAACCCCAGCGCGAGCGTGCCCGGAGATCGCCCGGAGGAGACCAGGATCCTGAGGGTAGCGGCGTTTTGGCGAGAGGACGAGCCTGGCGGTATCACGGTTCACAAGGGGTTTGATGGCGACGAGGGCAACGTCTTCGCGTCGGCCTGCGAGCGGGCGATGCCGCATTTCGATATGCATGAGACTCCTGGGAAAGCGACGGCGTGGCTCGGGACGTACGCACAGACCTTTGGCGATCCGTCGGATAGCGAATCAGAGGATGCAAAGAGAGCGATTGCGACGATTCACTGGCTTGAGCGGCGAGGACACATCAAATCCGATGAGTACAATGGCGTTCTATGGATTGCCCACAATGGCGACACTATGATTCAGCTTCGGCATGATGCGCCGTCGGAGGCGATGCGTCGCGAATACATCACGGGTCCGCGCACGTCCACGGAGCTACTAGACCCGGACAGGTTCGAGGCCCTGCTCCGCGACGTGCTTGGTACGCCTCCTCAAAACTGAGGTTTGGAGATCATGACGAAGAGCAAGAGTGGACAGACGAAAACCGGCGCGTTCGGTACGGCCGAGCGCCGCGTCGACGCAAACGGCCGCGTCTCCTGGGGTCGAGTCGTCGCACTCCCCGACGGCGGAACGGAATGGATCCCCCTGCAAGGCACCGCGCAGAAGTTCGTCGGAGCCAACGGGCGACCCTACTGGCGAGCCCGCGCCTCCCTCCCCGACGGCAAGCGCCCGTGGCTCGAGCCTCACTTCGCGCGTGAGGACCGTGCCCGCGAGTACGCCGACGAGAAGAGCCGCGAGGCGGTGGACCGCAAGCTGACGGTCTCGCACTACGCGCCGCCGAAGGGCCCGGCCGAGTCGTGCGACGACTATTTCGATCGTCTCGCCACCGCGCGCGCCTCGGAAGGCATCGGGGGCGTGCGGAAGGAGCGCTACGACTGGGGCAAGTGGATCTCGCCTCGCATCGGGCCCCGACCGATCGCAGAGGTCACGCGCGACGAGATCGAGGACATCCGCAACGTGCTGGACGCGGAGGTCAAGAAGCGGCTCGCCGACGGCCTCGACGCCGGCATGAGCGGCAAGACCGCGATGAACATCTGGTCGACGCTCCGCACGACGTTCAAGGAGGCGATGTCCGCGCGCGATCGATCGCTCCGCGTGCGCACCGACGATCCGACGAGCGGCCACAAGCCGCCCCTGCAAACGCCCAACCGGGCGAAGACGTTCGTCTACCCGAACGAGTTCGTGAAGCTCTCGGCATGCGAGGACGTCGAGCGGGAGTGGCGCCAGACGTTCGCGATCGCCACGTACCTCTACGTGCGTCCGGAGGAGCTCGAAGCGCTGACGTGGGAGGACGTCGACCTCGACGCGCGCACGGTGTCCGTGAGCAAGGCGATCGACGCACGGACGGGCGCGGCGAAGGCGATGCCGACGACGGCGAATGCGGTGCGGACCATCCCGATCGAGCCGACCCTGTTGCCGCTGCTCGTCGAGCTCCACGAGCGCCGCGAGAGCGACCAGGCACCGATCGTGCCCGCCCTCCGGGAACGCAACGACAAGTTCCGCGCGCAGCTCTTCCGTGACGCGCTTAGGAGGGCAGGGGTTACGCGGCCCAGGCTCACCGCGGACACCCTCACGCTGAGGCAGGTCGACTTCCGCTCCTGCCGCGACACGGGCATCACCTGGCTGGCGCTCGCGAAGGTGCCGCTCCCGGCGATGCAGCGCCGAGCGGGCCACGAGGACATCGCTCAGACGAACGCGTACGTGAAGCTCGGCGAGGACCTCTCCGGGAGCATCGGCGAACCCTTCCCGCCGCTGCCCGCCTCCCTCCTCCCATCGTCTAAGAGCTGCCTAACGGATGGCGAGCGAGCCAAAATCAAGTGCCGGAGGAGGGAATCGAACCCCCGACCTAGCGCGTATGAAACGCCCGCTCTAACCATCTGAGCTACTCCGGCCGGCTTCCGCGTCCCCGCGTCCCGCGGGGGGGCGGGTCGCAAGGGGCCGCGGAGTATGTTCGGCCACGCGCCCCGTGTAAAGCGCCCCGTTGGCTCGCAGGTGTCGCACCCGGGCAGGCGCCGCTAGGCCCCACGTGAGACGGATGGGGAGCTCGAGGCGAGCGGCTGCGCTCCTCGCGAACGAGACGCCACGACGGAGCGCCGCAGGGCGAAGCCCGCCGGGCTCCTAGTACTCGCCGAAGAGGTCCTGGATGCGCGACTCGAGCGCGATCGCGATCTTGTAGAGCGACGAGATGGACGCGCTCGACTCCGCCCGCTCGATCTGCGAGAGAAGCGACACGCTCAGGCCCGTCCGCCGCGACATCTGCTTGAGCGTCAGGTCTTTGTCCTTGCGAAGGTTCCGGATCGTATCGCCGATGACCCGGTGAAGCTGCTCCTCGGGCGTGCGGGCGAGGCCCTTCTTGCGCATGACGCGCGAGATGACCTCGCGGAACTCGTCGACGTTGAACGGCTTCTTGATGTAGTCGACGGCGTCGAGCTTCATCGACGCGACGGCGCTCTCGAGGTTGGGGAAGCCCGTGAAGATGACGACCGCGATGTCGGTGTCGAGCTTGCGAATCCGCCGGAGAACCTCGATGCCGTCGAGCTTGGGCATCATGAGGTCGAGGATGATGAGGTGGTAGCCCCCGTGCCGCACCTCCTCCTCGACCCCGGTGGGGTCGCTGAGCGTCTTGACCTGGAAGCCATCGCGCTCCAGCAGGGTCTGCATGTACTCGCAGATGGCCTTGTCGTCGTCGACGATGAGGATTCGAACGGGGGGCAGCTCCGGCGGCATGGGTGCATCTCCTTCGACGGTGTCGGCGTGCGGTTCGGCTATGCGGGCGTCCAGGGGCCCGCGGCCGCCGGGGCCCAATCACGGCCTCGGCGAACAGTGGGCGGTTCCGGGACTCAAGCAGGGGCTGTTACAGTGAGGCTTAACACGAGATGCCGAGCTCGGGAAGGCATGAGACTCAATTTTGACTGCAATTACTTATATCTAGCACGATTTCAGTGTCGGCATAACGGCCGCGCTCGGCGTCCGACCGGGCTTGCCGAGTAGGTCCGAGTACTTCGAGCCGTTTGACGCGTGCTCGACGCGCGCCCGAGCCCTGGGGCGAAAACGCGTTGACGCGGGAGGGCCCGCCCGCCATAAGGGTCGTCCGTCGTTGACGCTCGCCGTAGAGCGACCGTGAGCGACGGCCACGGGGCGTAGCGCAGCCTGGTAGCGCACTCGGTTCGGGACCGAGGAGTCGGAGGTTCAAATCCTCTCGCCCCGACTGGCGCGCCAGCGGCGCGCCCTCGGGGGGCGAGCCCCCATTCTCGGGCTCTTCTCACTCGGTGGTGGGCGTGCCGTGCAAGTCGGCCGGCATCTGGAACTGCGACGCCGTACGCGGCTCTACCCGTGGCCGCGCGTCGTGGGGATCGACGAGCACTGCTTTGGCCGTCCCCCTCAGTGACACAGCGAGGTGCACTGTTCACCCTCGGGGCAGCATGCGTAGGGCCATGTGTTGGGGTCAAACTGGGAGCTCAGGATGCAGGTGGTGCCCGTGGGGCAAGCCCAGGGCGCCCCGGTGGAGCCGAGGCCGCAAACGACGCCGTACTTGGCGGTGTTCGGCTCGCAGAAGCCGCAGCCCTGCGCATAGGACGCGCCGCCCGTGACGCAAGTTACGCTGGTGCCGCCACCCAGCTGACTCCCGCAACAGCATGGCATCCGCGACTGCGTGTTCGTACCGCACGATACCGGCGTGGTCCCGGTGCACGCTTGCGCGCCGGTCGACTGCGCGGGGTCCAGCACGCTCGCTAGGGTGGCGCAGTTGCCCGTGCTTCCGGCGTCGCCCGGCGACGAACCGCTCGGCGCGTTCGGATCCGCGGGGCAGACCAGCATGCCCTGGTCGTTGGCGGGGCCGGTGGGGCACGGCAGCGCGAGGGAGGTCTGGTGCTGCTGGCCGCTCGAGTCGTAGCAGCCGGTGCACGTGAGCAGCGTCGCCGTGTGCGAGCAGCCGGCGCAGGTTTGCACGTACGAGCCCGGGACCACCGAGCAGTCCGCGCAGCCCGGAGACGCGCCACCGTCAGGAGCGTTGCCCCCGGAGGATGAGCAAGCGAGCGGCCCTCCCGCCAGCGTGAGAAGCGAAACGAACCCCAGCATCCAGAACCTGTTCATCGCAATCTCCGGAATGACGTTTTGGGTTGCCCGCCCTCAGAAGGTTCGGGTGCAGCTAGGGTCGTCGGAAGGCAACATGCAGACGAAGCGGACGTTGGTGTATGCCGTGGGACAGAACGTCTGGCCGATGTCCGACCCGTTGAACGTGAACGCGTCGCACGCGTTGTCGTCGATCACCCCGTTCAAGACCGCGCACACGCGGCAGTAGACCGTCTGGCCACAGTTATCGATCAGGTCGTACCCGATCCCGGTGTTGCAATTGCTGCCTGGTGAGTGCGTGTTCACTTGCACGCAGCTCGTCATGCTGTGGCACGTCGCTGACGTACCGCCGCTCGATCCCGAGCTGCTCGTGCTGCCGCTCGATCCGGAGGAGCTGCTCGAGGTCCCGCCGCTGGTAGACCCCGAGCTCCCGGAGCTGGTCCCCGCGCCGCAACCGCTCGTGCAGAGAGTCGGACAGAAGCTGCCCTGCGGCACATTGCAGTTCGGCCCCCCGCCGCTGGACGACGGCCCGGAGCTCGATCCCGACGTTGCGCCGCCCGGCACGCAGGTGCCAGCCGTCGTGCAGGCATAGCCGGCAGGACACGAGATCTCGGGGTGCCCCTGCGGGCCGCAGCAGGTGCCCCCGGTGGAGCAGCCGATGTAGCTGTACCCGGCCTGGTATCGCGCCGGCCCGGTCGTTCCGATGCACTCGGTGCCGATGGAACACGCGCAGCCGCCGTACTGTCCGGGGGTCTCCTGGGCGGACGACGACATGTTGCAGGTCACGGGCTGATTGGTGGTCCCGGCGATTCCCCCGCTCGTGCCGGAGCCCGAGGAGCCGGCGCCCGACGAACCGCCGGCGCCGCTCGAGCTCGTGTACGAAGACGGACAGCCGTTCGCGTAGAAGGTGGTCGCGCACCCGACGGGGCTCGACGAGCAGAACCCAGCGGCGTCGCTGCCGCCCGGGGCGACGCCGCACCACCCGCATCCCGTGACGGGCATGCACGTGCCGCAGTTCGCATACGGGGAGCAGTCGACGCTGTTTGCCCCCGCGGCCGGGGCAGCGGCGGAGTTGCTGGAGCAGCCGGCGGTCGCCACGACGGCGATTGCCATGAGCGTCAGCAGGCTGCCGACGAAAGGATGGACGCGTCCGTGGAATCGAAGATTTGAATTCATGTTCGGCTCTATTGCAGTTGCGCGTAGTAGAGAGTGTTGACGGCCTGGTCGGTCCCGCCGGCGAGGTACACGAACCCATTGGACCCGACCGTGCACCCCGCGCTCTGGAGAGAACCGGGCGGCGGGATCGGCGACGTCGTGCCCCAGTTGCTCAGGACGCCGTCGGCGTGGACGGCGGATACGTAGACCGAGGGATTCTTGTTGCGATTGCCGGACAGCACGAAGACATACCCGCCGGCGTAAACGGCGCAGCCATTGCGGAAGCCCTCCCCCGGGTCGGGGATCGACGTCGAGTCGTTCCACGGGCCGAAGTTCCCTCCGGTCGTCAGCTGCGAGTAGAAGGTCTTTGTCGTCGCCGACGCCGTCCGTCGCGACGCTGACCCGGCGCCTCCTGGGCCCGGGCTCTGCGGCGTCACGCTGCACGCCGCGCACGCGCCGAGCACGAAGAACCGCAAGAGGGCCGACCGCCGTGCACCGCCTGGAGGCTCTGCTGCCGCGCAACTCGGGACGTGCTTCACGCGGATGACCCTCTCCTGTCGGTTGACCCCAACGGTCTCAGGGACGGCACGGGGCGAAACCTACTGCCGCGTCCGGTTCAGCACAAGCCAAATAGGTCCGCAGTTCCAGCATGAGCGGATCCCAAAAAGGGAGGGTTTTGGACAGCCGGTTCTTGGTCGCCGCTCCCGCGTAGCTAGCTAAGCTAAGGTTCCAATCCTCTCGCCCCGACTCGTTTAAACTAGTGATTCAGGATATTCACGGCTCCGGCTAGCGAAACCAGCGCTGCGTGTAGCCGCAGGGGTAGTCAAAAGACCACGTCTTCGGTGGTCCGCTCGGCGAGCTCACAGAGAGGGCTCTCGAGAGCACGGAGCACGTCGTCGAGCTGCTTGCGCGTTCGCGCGCCGACGACCGGGACGAAGGCCGGCTGCTTCGCCAGCACCCAGGCTAGGGCGAGCTGCGCGGCCGTCTTTCCACGCTCGGCCGCTAACGCGTGTCGTGTCGGTCTTGCGACCGGGCCGGACAGCGTGACGGTCGCGGTCGAGAACGCGTTGAGCGAGTCCCACGGCAGCTTCCCCGGCGGCGGTCGATGAGTGTCGCGGATTTTTCTCGGCGCGTCGCAAAGCGACGGCCGTGATGGGCCGTCGCGGGTCGTTTGCGGCCACCTGCATGCTAGCGTCGGCGCCGCGAGGGTCTCTTCGAAGACCGCGCAGACCGGCAGGATCGGGCCATGCCGCCGAGAACCATCGTTGCGTCGTCGCTTGTGGCGAGCCTCGTCGCCGTCGCGCTCGCGGCGTGCTCGGGCGGAGGCTCGGGCTCGCCGAGGGCCGGATCCAACGGCGCGAGCTCCGGCGAGAGCGCGGGGGCGGGGGCAGACGCGGGGGCGGGCGCGAGCGCGGGCGCGGGCGCAGGCGCGAGCGCGAGCGCGGGTACGGCCGCGGGTTCCGGCGGGACCTCGTCGAGCCCGGGCGCGAGCGGCTCCACCTCGCCTGTACCCACGACCGACGCCGGAGCGTCCTCCTCGGTCGAGGGCGGCGGGCCGACCGTCGGACAGCTCTACTGGCTCGCGATCGTCGGCAACCAGGTCATGACGTCGACCCCTTCCGGATCGAACGCGCGGGCGCTCGTCTCCGGGCAAGGCATCAGCGCGCCCGACGGGATCGCGGTCGATGTCGCCGGCGGCAAAGTGTACTGGACGAACATGGGCACGCTCACCGACAGCCCCCACACCCCGAACGGCAGCCTCCAGCGGGCCAACCTCGACGGGTCGCAGGTCGAGGTCCTTCTCCAGCCGGGGGCGACGACCAACACGCCCAAGCAGCTGCAGCTCGACGCCGCCCACGGCAAGATCTACTGGAGCGATCGCGAAGGGGCGAAGGCCTGGCGCGCGAACCTGGACGGTTCGCAGGCCGAGGTGATCCTCAGCGGCCACAGCATCCAGCAGCTCGTCGGCATCGCGCTCGACGTGCCGGGCGGCAAGTTCTACGTCACCGACCGGTACGCGAAGACGATCTTGCGCGCCGCCCTCGTCATGCCCTCCGGGCAGGACGCGTCTTCGCGCACGGACGTCGAGACGCTCCTCGCCGCGACAGGTTCGGCGGTTCCCGTGGACCTCGACCTCGACCTCCAAAAGCGCGCGATGTACTGGACCGACCGAGGCACCGGCATGATCCACCGCGCCGCCATGGACTTGCCGTCCGGGCAGACGGGCGCCAACCGAACCGACGTGGTCACGCTCGTCTCAGGGCTGTCGACGCCGATCGGGATCTCGCTTGACCTCGCCGACGGGGTCATGTTCTTCACGCAGCTCGGTGGCATCATCTCGCAAGCCAACCTCGACGGGACCCGCGTGAAGACGATCGGGATGTCGTCCGGCGCGAGCGGGATCGCGCACGTGCTCGTGCCTGCGCACTAACTCTCGGCGTTCAAGACATTGCGTCGTAGGGAGAGCCTCGGGGCCGAAGACCTGGTATGACCCCCGCCATGCGGAGCGCAACCGCAGCCGCCCCCACCAAGAGACGTTCGCGTCGAACGCAAGGGGAGAGGAGCGCGGCGATGCGCGGCCGCCTCCTCGAGGCGACCGTCGACTGCCTCTACGAGCTCGGCTACGCGCGCACCACGACGATCGAGGTCGCCGCGCGCGCCGGCGTCTCGAGGGGGGCGCAGCTGCACCACTTTTCGACGAAGGAGCGGCTTGTCGAGGTGGCGCTGAGGCACCTGTTCGACAAGCGCACCGAAGAGTTTCGCGAGGCCTTCGCGGCCGTCCCGTCGGGCGCCGACCGGCTCTCGTCCGCCATCGACATCCTGTGGGACAAGCTGTCCAACCGCGCCTTCTATGCGTGGCTCGAGCTCGTCGTGGCGGCGCGCACCGACGAGGCGCTGCGTCCGGCGATGACCGAGCTCGCGGCCCGTTTCACCGAGCAGGTGCATGCGATCGTCGAAGAGTTCTTCGCGCCCCGCCCGGGGGCGAGCCCGGCGCATGGTCCGCGGCCGCTCTTGACGTTCGCGGTCCTCCAGGGGCTCGCGCTCGACCGCGTGATCTGGGGCGCCGGCGATCCGCGCGTCGACGGGGTACTCGACATGCTCAAGAAGACCCTGTCCGCCGGTACCGCCGCCGTCGTGAACGGTCCCGACACGCACGCGCTCCCCGACTATCCAGAAGGGGCGTAAGCGGCTCGCCAACCCCCGCGGCGCCAGCGTCGAGCGAACAGGAGCGCGCCGAGCGCGGTCTCGGCGACGAAGCCGCACCAGCCGCCGGCGGCGCCGAGCCCGCATCGCTTGCCGAGGACCCAGGCTGCCGTCGGCACGCACGTCCAGACGACCGCGATCCCGATGGCCGCCGGCACACGCACGTCCTTCGCTCCGCGCAGGGCGCCGCGCAAGACGATCGCGACGGCGTCGAGGACCTGGAAGCCCGCCGCGATCCAGAGCAAAGTCCGCGCCGTGTGGGCGACGGCTTCGTCGCCCGCGAAGGCGTAGGCGATGTCGCCGGCGGTCAGTGCGAAGACGGCGCCGCACGAGGCCATGAAGCTCACGGCGACGAGGAGCGCGGCCCGCGTGGCGCGGTCGGCGTCGGGCAAGCAGCGGCGGCCGAGGGCGCGGCCGACCAGCACGCCCGCACCCTCGGAGATCGCGGCGCCGGGCAGGAACGACGTGCGGATCGTGGCGAGGGCGATCTGATGGGCCGCGATCTGATCGGGCCCGAGCGTGCCGAGGATGGTCGTAAACGTCGCGAACGCGAGCGTCTCGCTGCCGAACTGGACGCCGGTCGGCACGCCGACGGTGGCCACCTCACGCAGGGCCGATCGCAACGAGAGCGCGCGGCGAGCCTCTTCGTAGTCGCGCGACCGGCGCATGTCCCGCAGGAGCAGGGTCCCGAGCGCGAGGGCTTCGAGCCACTCGGCCGACGCGGTCGCGAGCGCCCCCCCGCGCACGCCGAGCGCCGGCAGCCCGGCGTGTCCGTAGATGAGCGACCAGCCGAGCAGCCCGTTGATGACGTTGGCGGTCAGCCCGACGACCATCGTGGATCGAACGTCGCCCACCGCCTGCCGGTGGTGCGTGAGCGCCGACGCCATCGCGGTCGCGGGTGCCCCGAGCGTGTACGTCGCGAGGAACACGCGCGCGTAGGGTACGAGCGCGTCGTCGACGCCCACCGCGCGGAGGAGCGGCGTCGCGTCGCGCGTGCTCGCCCAGAAGGCGACGCCCGACGGTGCGCGCGAAGGGCCCCGCCCCCGATGCGCCCCGCGCCGTCGTCCTGGCCGTCCAGGCGCTGACGAACAAGCGCCGCGCGCGCGACGTCCGTCGCCGCCAGCTCCACCGCCGAGTCACCACGATCTCCTTTGCTGGGAGCCCCGCTCGTCCGTGCGCCGGACGATTCTTTGGGCTCCCGAAGGAGAAACGTCGACCGACGGTTAAGTCTCGAGCGCCTCCGCGAAGAGCGGACGCGTGCCGCCCTGCGGGCGCGGGCAACGGTGCTTGGTGCAGGGGGCCATCGGTCGTCTCAAGATGCCTCGAGGGCGCGCTTGCGTCAAATCAGCCCTTGAGGTGCGCGCCGAGGAAGGCGATGGCGCGGTCCCACGCCGTCTTGGCCGCGTCCTTCACGTAGACCTGCGCGTCGGTGTCGCGCATGAACGCGTGCCCCGCGTCGTAGAGGAAGAGGTCCATCTTGCCGCCCCCGTTCTTGACCTGCTCGGCGATCTTCTCGGCGACGGCGGGCTTGGCCCAGTCGTCCCGCTGCGCGAAGTGCGCCTGGATCGGGACGCGGATCTTGGCGTACTCCTCCATCGCGAGGTCGGGGATCCCGTAGAAAGGCACCGCCGCGGCGATGCCGTCGACGTATCGAGCGCTCGCAAAAGTGAGCGCGCCCCCCATGCAGAAGCCGACCACGGCGACCTTGCCGTTCGAGCGAGGCTGCGACTTCAAGAACGCCGCGGCGTCGCCGATCCGCGCGACGGCTTTGGTCTTGTCGAGGGCGGCCATCGTCTGCCCCGCCTCTTCGGTCGTCTTCGGGCGTTTGCCCTCGAAGAGGTCGGGCGCGAGGGCCAGCATGCCGGCGGCCGCGAAGCGGTCGCAGAGCGAGCGAATTTGGTCGTTCAAGCCCCACCACTCTTGCACCACGACGACGGCGCCGGCCTTCTGCGTGCCTGCCGGCTCGGCGAGAGCCCCCTCGCAGCGTGCTCCCCCTTGCAACGCGAAACTTACGAGACTTGCCATGGTTGCCTCTCCAATGTGCGCTGGCCGCCCAAGACCGCCGGTGACCGAACCGCCCGGCGAGCATACGCGAAGGGGCGCGACCGAGGGCTGCCGGTTGCGCGGAAGGACGGAGGCGGTTACCCCCTAGGGATGCGCCGATCCGCCCTCACCGTGAAGGTTCTCCTTCTGCTCGTCGCAAGCGTCGCGCTCGCCACCGGCTGCAAGAGGTCCGATGCGAGCCCCGAGCCGAGCGACGGCCGGAGAGTCGTCGCGGACGAGCACGGCTTCACGCCGGCCTCTCTGGCTCTGCCCAAAGGCGGTCCCGGATCGAAAGCTTCGGTCACGTTCCTTCGTACGTCGGACCAGACGTGCGCCACCGAGGTCGTCTTCCCGGAGCTCGGAATCAAGAAGGAGCTCCCCCTCCAGAAGGCGGTGGACATCGACGTCCCTACCGACCAGGGCCGTACGCTGACGTTTCAGTGCGGGATGGCCATGTACAAGGGCGCGCTGCTCGTAAAATAGCGCGCTCGAGCGAGCGCGAGTTCGGACGCCACAACAAACCGTTCAACTCGGGAGCTCGTCGGGACGTTCGGCGAACCGGTATCCGACGCCGCGTACGGTCTGGATGTAGATCCCGGCGGCGCCGAGCTTCTCGCGCAGTCGCTTGACGTGCGTGTCGACGGTGCGGGTCGTCACGTCCGCGTCGATCTTCCATACGTCGCTGAGGAGCGCGTCGCGGGTCTGCACCCGGTTGCGACGATCGTGAAGGGTGAGAAGGAGCTTGAACTCGAGCGCGGTGAGCTCGATCTCGGCACCCTCGACCCACACGCGATGGGCGCCGCGATCGACGCGGAGCATCCCGAACTCGGTGGTCGGCCCGCCCTCCTCGCTGGTCGCGCGGCGCAGCACCGCCTGGACGCGGAGTAAGAGCTCGCGCATGCTGAAAGGCTTGACGATGTAGTCGTCCGCGCCGAGCTCGAACCCGATGACGCGATCGATCTCCTCGCCCTTCGCGGTGAGGATGATGACGCGCACCGAGCGCGTCGTCGCGTCGAGGCGCATGGCCTTGCAGAGCTCCGTGCCCGACCCGTCGGGGAGCATGAGGTCGAGGAGCACGAGATCGGGCCGGCGCTCTTTGGCGAGGCGCAGCCCCTCCTTCGCGCTCGGCGTTACGACGATGTCATGGCCTTCGCGTTTCAGGTTGTATTCCAGGACTTCCTGGATGTCCGTTTCGTCCTCGACGATCAAGATGCGGGCCATCGATCGTCATCCCCTATCCGGTGAAGGTGACGGATGCGTGACGAATGAGCCGCTCCCCTGTGGCATCGGCGCGCCGCGCGGTCAACCATGGCGGCCGCCCGCGCCGGCCCGCGGATGCGCCCATCTAGCGCGCGATCCGGTCGGCCCCCTCGAGCGGGGGTCGAGCGCGGCCTCTCGGCGGGGCCGGGGGTTCGCTCGCGGAGCCGCTCGGCAAGAAGACGGTCACTGTCGTGCCCTCCCCCGTGCGGCTCTCGATCCCGAGGTGGCCGCCGTGGGCGTCGACGATGCGATCGACGATCGCGAGCCCCAGCCCGGTTCCGCTCGGGCGCGTGGTGAAGAAGGGGTCGAGCGCGCGCGACCGGACCTGAGTGTCCATGCCTTCCCCCGTGTCGATGATGTCGACGGCGAGGCCGTCCTTGCCCTCTTCGGTCGCGGCCCGCACCCGCACGGTGAGCGTGCCCCCGACCCCCATGGCCTGCACGGCGTTGTCGATGAGGTTGTCGAACACCTGCCGCAAGAGGTTCGCGTCCCCCCAGAGGCGGCCTTCGAAGGCCTCCACCTTCAGGTCGCGGTGGATGTTCTTGGTGCCCGTGTTGGCGAGCGACAGCGCGCGCTCGAGCAGATCCGCCAGGACGATGTGCGAGCGTTGCACGTTGACCGGCCGCGCGTAGCGCAAGAGATCGGTCACGAGGCGATTGAGGCGGCTCGTCTCCTCGTCCAGGATCCCGAGCAGCGTCCCGTGGTCCTCGCGAGAGATCGCCTGCTTGCGTAGACCCGACACGGCGTTGGCGATGATCGCCAGCGGGTTTCGAACCTCGTGCGCGATGACGGCGGCGAGCTCGCCGACGACGGCCAGCTGCTCCTTCTTGCCGAGCTCCTCCTGCGCGACGCGCAGATCCTCGTAGGATCGCCGCAGCTCGTGCGTCCTCGTGCGAAGCTCGTCGGTGCGCCGATCCAGCTCCTGCGCCGCGATGGCGTAGCGCGCGCTGGCTACGCTGGCGATCCCCATGATGAGGGCCGAAAATCCGATGTCGACCACGGGACCGGTCGAAAAGGCCCCGCTGGCCACGCCGATGTCGTTGAGCATCGTGGCGAGGAGCACGGCGGCGCCGACGACGACGGCGAGGGCGCCGCGCCGGCCCGCCACGTATTCGCGCGCCACGAGCGCGAGCATCCATCCCGCGGCGACCGCCGCGCCCGCGCACGCCAGCGCATCGACGAAGGCCGGTGACATGCCCGGCGACGCGTGCACGCGCATCTGTCCGCGCAGCGCGAGGGCCGCGATCACGACGGCCAGGCCGTACGGGACCGTGAGGGTCCGCCACGGAGGAGGCCTTCTGCCGTACCCCAGCGCGAAATGAACCCCCAGCCCGCAGGCGGATCCGAGCGCGACCGCCGAGAGGCGCGGCGCGATCCACGCGGCGAGACCTCCCGAAAGGGCCGCGGCGGACGCGGCCGAATGGACGAAGGCGGCCAGCCCGAGCAGCGCCCCGACGCCGCTGTCCCGATCGGCGGACCGCCGAGCGAACGTCAGGGCGAGGAGGAGCCCGGCGAAGAGATCGATCGCGGCCGTCGTGACGAGGACGGTGCCGGCGTGGTCCATGAGGCCCTACCGCAAGTGTAGAGCCCTTTTTCGACGATGGGGGGGCCGTCGCCGGCTTTGTCGACGGTCTCCTCTAGTGCGCGACGGTGATTGAGCGCGACGTGGAATTCCACGATCCGGCGATCGGTTTGCCGTCCCCGCCGAGCAAGTCGAGCTTCACCGAGTAGGACCCGTCCTGCAGGTTGTCGAGGTAGAACGGTGGGCCGAATTTGGTAGCGTCGGCGGAGAGGCCTTTGTCCGGATCGATCCCAGGGCCCGTCACGGCGATGTGAACGTGATCCTTGTCCGGGGCGAGGGTCGTGTTCGCAAGCTGGAAGTCGACGAGCACGTGGTTGGCCATGTCGCCCTTGTATTCACCCTTGGGGCGGCTGTAGATGAGCATCGCCTTGGACGGGTCCTGCGCCCGTTCGCCCTTCTTTCCGACCCAGAACTCGGTGACGGCGAAGGCGCCGGGCGTCTTGACGCTCTCGTGGTTGGCCCGGCTCGGAAAGGACACGAGAATGTGCTGCCCCTCGGCGAGGGGCTCGCCGCCCGTCAGGTCGGACAGCTTGACCGGCGCCTTGGTGTCGTAGATTGGCTTGTACGGGCGGGCGTCGAGGATGAGGTGGACGTGCGCGTC
>DATGJA010000210.1:0-15557 GCA_035295445.1 Polyangiaceae bacterium
GTGTCGGCGAGTCGTGCGGCGTGCCTGCGCCGCAGGTCGGCCATCCGCCCGACGAAGCCAAGCGCCCAGATGGAGAAGAGGTGCGCGTTCGAGTGCCAGCCGGCCCGGTTGGTCGGAAACTCGTCGCGCAAGAAGTCGAGCTGGCGCGCCGCCTCGCTCCAGCGCCCGCGGAGAAACCAGCGGATCGCCTCGGTGGCCGAGGAGAAGGCCTGCCAGTCGCGGTCGTCCGATCCGTCCGCCAGCCGCTGCACGATGGTCCCGAGGGTTCGTTCGCGCTCGCTCTCCGATCCTCCGCGCGCCGCCATGTTGAGCGCCTCGGTCCCGGCGGCCCGGAGGATCTGGAACCGATCCCCGCGCCGAAGTGACAGCAGCAGGTGGCGAGCCTGCACGCCCATGCCGTAGACCACGTGGACGAAGCTCAATCCGATGACGACGGCGTAGAGCGCCTCGATCCGCACGTGGTCGACGCGCGCGACGTCACGCGCGTCGCGCTCCCGGAATCGCATACCCAGAACGCGAAGCGCCAGCCGGTAGGCGAGGCCCCAGAGCAGCGCGCCGGCGATGGTCCGAGGCCCCCGCATCCCCGCCGCCCTCAAGATGCGATGCAGCGCGTCGGCGCCCTCGTCGACGTGACCGCTCGTCAAGAGCTGCTCCGCCGCAGCCCGCTCGAGCTCCATGCGCTCGAAGCCGCGCGCGCTCGCCGCGGCCTCGACGTACACTTGCGCCGCGTCGGCGCCTCGTCCCGCGCCCTCCAGGACGTGTGCCAGGCAAACGCGCAGGCGCCGTGCCTCGACGGACCCCTCGTCGATCGTTGCGAGCGCAAGCCGGTACAAGCGAATCGCCTGGACGAAGGCGAGCTTGGTCGCCGCTTGTTCCGCGGCGCGCTCCGCGTGCCGGGCCGCCCGGGCGTCCTCGCCGGCGCCGAGCAGGTGCACCGCCAGGGCTTCCCCATCGGCAGCGGGCACCGACTCGAGCACGCGCGCGAGTCGCCCGTGGTGCTCACGCAGTGCGCTCTCGGACAGCTGCGCCGTGACCGTCTCGCGCAAGCGGTCGTGGATCATCTCGGCTACCTCGCGACCGTCGCGCATGCCCGTCCGTACGAAGCGTTCGGCGCGGAGCTTGGCGACCATCTCGTCCAGGCGGTCGTAGACCTTGGCCGCGTCGCCGAGGATCGTGAGGGGCAGCGGCCTCGCGCTCACGGCGACGACCTCGAGCAGTCGCCGGGCGTCGCGCGGCAGGCGCGCCATCCGCTCCTCGATGACTTGCTCGAGGCGCGGCGCGTGCGTAGCGGCGATCGCCATGACCCCGCCCGCCCGCAGGCGGGCCCGGTCCGTGCTACGCGCCAGCTCGTCGATGAGGAGCGGACTCCCTCCCGCTTCTCGTGCGATCGCTTCCGCCGCTTCGATGGCCGCGGGGTCTCGTGAGGCCAGCCGGGAGAGGGCGAGCGTGCAGGCGTCCTCGTGGCGCAGCGGAGACAGAGCCACGTCGCGGACGTCCGTGCCCAAGGGCCACCGCGTTCGCAGATCGGTGAGGAACGGGCTCGCCTCGGCGTCTTCGTCGCGATGCGAGAGGAGCAGCACGACCGGGCTTGCGAAGGGTCGGCGCGCGACCTCGATGAGAAGCGCCGCGCTGTCCACGTCCCCCCATTGCGCGTCGTCGATGCAGAGGACGACCGGTCGCCGACTAGCCAGCTTCACGAGCAGTTCGTGCAGCGCGTCGATGGCGCGGCGCCGCACGGTCTGAGGTGCGGCTCCGGGCGGCTCGGCTGCGGCCGCGATGGCGTCGACGCGCCGGAGCACGGGAAACAGGCGAGCGAGCGCGCCGACTCCAGTGGGAAGCAGAGCGGCGAGCTCCGTTTCGGAGTGTCGCATGAGATGGCGACTGAGCTCGTCGATGACGCTGTCGAGGGCCTTGTAGGGGACCGACTCGCGCTCGTAGGCTCTTCCGTGTAGGACGACGGCCTCCTCGCGTTCGACGAGGCCGTCGACGAAATGGGCGGCGAGCGTCGAGCGCCCCATTCCGGACGGGCCGTGGAGTTTCACGGTGACCAGGCGCCCCGCGCGCGCCGCCTCGAGGGCGTCGCGGAGCGCGGCGTGCTCAACGTCACGGCCGATGGGCGCGCCGTCCGAGCCGGTCGATAGGGCGGGCAGGGGCGTCGAGCGCGCGTAGACCCCTCCACCGTCCAAGCAGCGAACGATATCCCGGCCCGTCGGACGCGCGTCCGCGTCCCGCCGAAGAAGCGCGCAGCAGAGCGTGTCGAGGTCCTCGGGGATGCCCTTGACGTAGCGGCTTGGGGGCGGCGGCTCGACGACCGCCTTGCTCGCGAGGACGTCGGCCGCGGATCCACCGAACGGGGGGTGGCCGACGAGCGCCTCGTACAGGACCACGCCGACGCTGTACCAGTCGCTCGCCGGCGTGCTGGGGCTATCGGTCGCCTGCTCGGGCGCCATGTAGCGAGCGGTGCCGACGATCTCGCGATCAGGCGCGTCCAGGTCGTAGGCGAGATCGGTGGCGACGCCGAAATCGAGCAACACGACGCGCCCCTCCGGGGTCACGAGCACGTTCGAGGGCTTGATGTCGCGATGCAGCTTCCCGGCGGCGTGGAGCGCGTTGACCCCCTCGACCAGCTGGCGAAGCGCGGGGTATAGCCGCGTGAGATCCGCCTTGCAGTCGCTCTCGGCCGGCGGGTCCGATGGGGGGACGACGTCGTTGGCCGCCCGCGAGAGTGGCGCTCGGAGCGGCTTGGGCATCGTCGTCGTCGGCGCGAGAGCCCGAGAGCCGGGGTCCTTGCCGGCGGCGAGCGCGTACGAGATGAAGTCCACCCCTCGCACGAGCTCCATCGTGAAGAAAACGTGGTCCGGATCCGTGGCCACGAGCTCGTACAGACTGACCAAGTTCGGGTGGGTGACGTCAGCGAGGGCTCGAAACTCTTGCTTGAAGCGGTAGAGGGCGGAGGGGCTGAAGTGCAGGAGTGTCTTCAGCGCGATGGGTTGGCGCCGCACGTTGTCGTACGCCTCGTAGACGACCCCCATCCCTCCCGAGCCGAGCCTCTTCAGTCGGTCGTAGCGCGCGAGGCCGTCCGGCCCGAAAGTCGCGGTGACGTCATCCAGCGGGGAGTCATCGGCGGGACTGCGATCCATGAGCCCCCAGACGATTTTAGCGTATCCGGACAGGCCCGGCATGTACACGCGGCGCAACGTGCGCAGGCTCGACCCCAGGGAGAGAGCGGACGATACGCAATCCCGACGCCACGTCGCACACGTGTGGCCGGGTAAGTTTGGAGGTTCATGCCTTCCCCTCGTCCGTCGCTGCGTCGCCCTCTTCGAGGCCGCCGCGGGCCGGGGGGGCGGGCCGGTGCGACTCACGCGTCCTCTTCGCGCTCTGAGCCAGCACGCGCGTCACCTCGTCGATCCCGCTGGCGGCCGCGAGGCTCTCGCGCGCCTGCGTGTCGAACGTCGCGCACGCGATGGACGCCAGGATGCGGACCTCTTGCTCGTACTCCTTCGGCGGGATGAGCAGCAGGAACACGAATCGGGCCGGACGGCCGTCGGGCGCATCGAAGTCGATCCCCTTGGGCGCTCGGCCGAGCGCCAGGAGCGGGCGCGGAAGCCCCTCGACCGCGGCGTGGGGGATGGCCACCTCGTCGCCCAAGCCGGTCGGCGACACCAGCTCTCGCTCGAGGACCGCGTCGCGTGCCCGGCGTTTCATGCCGGCCAGCAGAGAGCCGAGGGCGCGCACGAGCTCCCCGATGGCCTCGTTCGGGGAACGGGCGTGAAGCTCACTTACGAACGCGCCGCGCCGCAGGAGGGTCACGACGTCCTCTTCGGCTTCTTGACGGTAGAGCAGCCACTTCATGGCGGGCCCGCTGACGAGCGACGTCGCAAGAGCCATGACGACGAGGGCGACGAAGAGCTCGTCGCGCAAGAGGCCAGCGTCGCGCGCGAGGCCGGCGAGAATGATGCCCATCGCGCCCCGGGCGTTCATTCCGAAGCCGACCGCCGCTGCCTGGCGCCACTTGAGGCCCCCGATGCGCGCGCCGATCGTACAGCCCGCGAGCTTGGGCACCGTTGCGAGCACAAGCACGAGGGCGCACAGGCGCACGTCGAATGCCCGGAGAAAGTCCACGCGCAACCCGATCGACGCGAAGAAGACCGGCGCGAAGACGTTCATGACGAAGTCCTCGATGACCACTCGGGTTCGTTCGTTGACGCGCCCGGCGCCCCCGACGGTGAGGCCGACGACGAAGCCCCCGAAGACCGCGTGGATCCCGATCGCGTGAGTGCACGCGGCCCCGAACAGCGCCACGGTGATGACCAACGACAGGACGCGGCCCGCCCCTGCCGTGCCGGTCCCCTCGAGGCGCGGAAGGACACGGTCGATCACCTTGCGTCCCAGGACGAGTAAGAGGACGGCGAACAGCGCGGCGAAGAGCAGCATCCTGCCGAACGACCCGACGTCGACGCCGACACCTCGCATCGGTCCGAGCAGCAGCGACAGGGCGAGCCAGCCCAGGAGGTCGTCGATCATGGCCGCCGCCATCACGAGAAGGCCGATATCCGACTTGAAGAGGCCCAGGTCGAGGAGCGTCTTCGCGATGACGGGGAGGGCTGAAATACTGAGCGCGACGCCGAGCAAGAGTGCCACCGTGGGTCGCCGTGCGGGGTCCACGAGGTCGGAGTCGGGCAGCAGGAGACCGAGGGCGATCCCGCTCGCCATCGGCAGGAGAACGCCGAGCACCCCCGTCGCCAGCGCGCTGCGGCCCCGGCGGCGCACGACGCCTAGGTCGACCTCCAGCCCTACGACGACGAGGAGCAGCACGACGGCGATGGCCGTGTAGGCGCCGAGCATGGCTGCCCCCTCGCCCTGGGGAAAGATCCACGCCTGCGCTCTCGGAGCGATCCGCCCGAGCACGCTGGGCCCGACCAGGACTCCGGCCGCGATCTCGCCGACGACGAGCGGCAGGCCGAGCGCCCGCGCGAGCTCGCCGCACAGCCGGGCCGACGCGAGCAGTACGCCCAGCGCGAGGAGAAACACGAGGAGGGCGTGGTCGTTCATGCGGAGCCGGTCATCTCATCCGCCCAGATCGCATCGGATGGGTCGAGTCGCGAGAGAACTTCCCGCCCCATCGTGATAGGACTGGCCTTCCGTGTGGGGTCTTGTCGTTGCGGTGCTGTGCATCGCGCTCAACGGTTTCTTCGTCGCCGCAGAGTTTGCGCTCGTCAAGGTGCGGGCCACGAGCCTGCACTCGCGTGCGCGAAAAGGCGACCGAAAGGCGATCGTCGCCCAGTCCGTGGTCAGCCGGCTCGACCGTTACCTGTCGGTCACTCAGTTCGGCATCACGCTGGCGAGCCTCGGCCTCGGCTGGATCGGGGAGCCTTCGCTCGAAGCCCTCCTCGACCGGGGTGCAATTGCTGCGGCGGGCTTCCGCGCGTCCGCCTTCCTGCACGTCACCATCACGGTCGTCGCGTTCGGGATCCTAACCTTCGGGCACGTGCTCTTCGGCGAGCTCGTGCCGAAGCTCATCGCGATCCAGCGATCCGAGAAGACGGCGCTCGCTGCGGCGATTCCGCTGCGCCTCGTCTACTCGACCTTCTTTCCCCTCCTATGGCTGCTCGAGCGCGCGTCTAGGCTCATCCTGCGTTTGGTCGGGATGTCCCCGGACGTCACGGGAGTCGAAGGACGCCTGAGCGAGGACGAGATCCTGGCGATCCTCGCGGCCAACGCGTCGCGATCGCCGCAGGGCCGCGTCCTCTCGGAGATCCTCGAACGCGTCGTGCGGTTCTCGCAGCGTGCCGCGCGTCACTCGATGGTACCTCGCGTCGACGTGGTATCGCTCCCCATCGGTACGAGCGGCGCAGAGGCCGACGATTTCGTGCGTGCTCACCAGTACTCGCGAGTCCCCCTCACGAACGGCCGGTCGCTCGACGAAGTGGCCGGCTACCTCTACGCCAAGGACTTCGTCCTCCATCCAGGCGCCCGCGCCCTGCCGGATCTGACCCCCCTCCGTCGCGAGATCCTCTTTGTGCCCGAGGTGCAGAGCGGCGTCGACGTCCTGCGTGAGATGCAGCGCAAACAGATCCCGATCGCCGTCGTCGTCGACGAGTACGGAGGCACGAGCGGCCTCTTGACCATGGAGGACTTGCTCGAGGAGATCGTCGGGGAGATCCGCGACGAGTTCGACGAAGAGCCGCAGAAGGTCGTGAAACTTTCGAGCGCCGAGCCGGCGTGGGAGGTGGACGGCCGCGCTTCGATGGAGGATCTACGCAGTCATGGCGTACCCGTCGCCGAGGCGGAGCTCGGCGAGACGGTCGGGGCGCTCGTCGTTCAGCTTCTCGGCCACCTGCCGCGCGCCGGCGACAAGGTGAACCTCGGTCCGGGCGTCGTGGCGGAAGTGACGGGAATCAGCCGGCGGCGCGTGACGCGCGTGCGCGTCTCGACGAAGAAGGATCCGGCCGAGCCGGCGGTGCCTCGGGCCTGACGATGGACCGGCGCTCGGCGTCCGCTAGCAAGTCTACGACGCGCTCGCGCTCCCCGGGCGCGCCCGGTGTCGCGACGCCAGGCGAGTGGTAGGCTCGGTCCCATGGCGCAGGACGCTCCCCCGCAGGTCGAGCTCTTGATGGAGGACGTGGGCGTCTGGCACGCCGCCGTCGAGGTCCGCCCCGGACCCGACGCGCCGGTTCAGAGGAGCGAAGGCACGATGAAGAGCCGAATGTGCGGCCCGTGGCTCGTCAGCGATTTCAAGAACGAGACGAGCGGCTTCGAGGGCCACGGCGTCTACGGGTGGGACTCGGTAGAGAACACGTACGTGGCGACGTGGGTCGACCTCATGCGTCGGGGCCTTGTCGTGATGCGCGGCGAGTGGGACGCCGCCGCCCGCACGCTCACGTTCGTGGGAGAGATGTCGCGACCGGACGGTTCGCGGATGCGCTGGCGCGAGGTGACCGAGCGTCCGGAGGACGACGTGCGCGTCTTCCGCTCGTTCGTGCCCATGCCGGGTGGCACCGAGCTCGAGGTGATGACCGTGCGCTACGAGCGTCGCGGCCCCTGACGCCGGACCGTCCCTTTCGCTAGATTCCTGCTTCATGTCGCTCCTTCAACCGGCCCGCGAGCCTTCCCCTCGGCCGCGTCCCTCGATCGACGTGCGCGCGGCGTTCGATCGCGTCCGCGCGGCGCAAAAAACCGACCCCTTCCCAACGTACGAAAGGCGAATCGAGCGCCTCGATCGCCTGGCCCGGGCGATCCGCGACCGCCAGGGTCAGATCGCGGCGGCCATCAGCCGGGACTTCGGCAATCGATCCATCTTCGAGACCAAGCTCGCCGAAGTCTTGATGCTGCTCGACGCAATCAAGTATCTGCGGAGGAACCTGAAGGCGTGGATGCGGCCCCAGGAGCGCCACGTCGCGGTGACGTACAAGCCCGCCCGCGCCAAGGTTCACCTCATGCCGGTCGGCGTCGTGGGCGTCATCTCGCCGTGGAACTACCCCTTCCAGCTTGCGCTCGGCCCGACCGTCGTAGCCCTCGCCGCGGGCAATCGCGTGCTCCTTAAGCCCTCGGAATACACGCCCGCCACCTCCGATCTGCTCCAGCGTCTGTGCGAGGACGTCCTCGATCCGGACGTCGTAGCCGTCGTCCCTGGGGGGCCGGAGGTCGGCGAGGCCTTTTCCCGGCTTCCGTTTGATCACCTCGTCTACACGGGGTCGACCCACGTCGGGCGCCTCGTCATGCGAGCCGCCGCGGAGAACCTGGTCCCAGTGACCCTCGAGCTCGGCGGTAAGTCCCCCACCATCGTGCATGCCGACTACCCTGTCTCGAGCGCCGCCGCGCGAATCGCTTGGGGTAAATGGAGCAACGCCGGGCAAACGTGCATCGCCCCGGATTACCTCTTCGTGCCGGAGCACAAGCTCCCCGCGTACGTCGAGGCGCTGACGGCGTGCGCCCGCCGCGCTTACCCCACCCTGCGCGACAACCCCGACTACACGTCGATCGTCAACGAGCGACACTTCGGCCGCCTCACCGAGCTTGTGGAGGACGCCGTCGCCAAGGGCGCGCACAAGATCGAGATCAAGCCCAGCGCCGAAGCGCTCCCGCCCGAAGCTCGCAAGATCGCCCCCACCTTGCTCACCGGCGTAACCGAGGCGATGAAGGTGATGCAGGAAGAGGTGTTCGGGCCGGTCCTCCCCATCCTCACCTACCGCCGGGTCGAGGATGCCCTGGCTTACGTCAACGACCACCCGCGGCCGCTCGCGTTCTACTACTTCGACCGGGACCGTCGACGCGTCGAACAGGTGCTCCGCGCGACCATCTCCGGCGGCGCGTCGATCAACGAGACAATGCTGCATTTCGGCATCGACGACATGCCGTTCGGCGGGGTCGGCCCGAGCGGCATGGGCGCGTACCACGGCCGAGAGGGCTTCGAGAACTTTAGCCACAAGAGGGCCGTCCTCTATCAGGCGCGGTACAACGCGGCGAGCTTGCTGGCGCCGCCGTACGGCGAGCGCCTGACGCGCATGCTCAAGCTCCTCATCGGCTGACCGGACCGGGGGTCACGGTGCAGGATCTCTCGCCGCCCGCCGTCGAGGGGGAGCTCGAGCCGCTACAGGCGTTGCTTCCCCCCGAGGGCGTCGTCGCCGCGCGCCTCTCGGAGGTGACTTCCCGCACCGGCGGTCTCCGTGCCGGCCGGCTCGACGTGTCGGGGGTTCGAGGGTCGGCGGGATCGGCGGTAGCGGCCTCGCTGGCCCGCGCGGGGCAAAAGGTCGTCGTCGTGACGGAGGACCTCGACGCGGCCCGCCGCGGCGCTCAGGACGTCGGTTTCCTGCTGCGCGGATCCATTGACGACGACGCCGAGGATACGGCCGAAGGCGACGTGCTCGTGTTCGCGGTGAGCGAGTCGTCGCCGTACGCGGAGGTGAGCCCCGACCGGCGCGCGGCGATGAGCCGCATGGCCACGCTCTCGCACCTCGCGCAAGACCGTCCGTGGCGCGTCCTCTTTCTGCCCGCACCGGCGCTCGTTCGCAAGGTCGTGCCGCGCGTCGATCTCGCGCGGCGCGCCGAGCGAATCGCAGTGGAATCGGAGATTGATCGCGACGTCTTCGTGCGATCGCTGTCGGAGCTCGGGTACCTGCGCGTCCCCCTCGTCGAAGACCCCGGGAGCTTTGCGGTTCGGGGCGCGCTCATCGACCTCTGGTCTCCATCGAGCGAGTCCCCCGTCCGCGTGGAGCTCTACGGGGAGTTCGTCCTGTCGATCAAGGCGTTCGACCCCGTCGAGCAGAAGACGCGCAAGGACGCGCCGGACCTCAAGCAGGCGTGGCTGCCGCCGGCGCGCGAGGCGATCCTCGACGCGCGCACCTCGGCCCGAGCGCGGGCGCGGGTGACGCAGCTCGCGGAGGCGATCGACTGGCCCACTGTCAAGACCCGGGCCTTGGTGGACGACGTCGCCAGCGGTCGCGCCTTCTTCGGCGCGGACGGATTCCTTCCCGCGTATTACGAAGACCTCGACCTTATCCTCGCCTACGTGCCGTCCGACGCGGTCGTGCTGCTCGACGACCCGCCGCGCCTGACGAAGGCCGTCCGCGACGAGATCACGCGGGCCCGCGCGGACGCGGAGCACACGGCGAGCGCCCGTCCAGCGTTCCCCCCGGAGGCCTTCTACGCCTCCGAGAACGACGTGGCCGGCGTCCTCGCGCAGCGTGGCACTGTCGTGTTGCACCGGACGGCGGTCGTGGGCGTCGCGTCGGACGGGATGGCCGCCTTCGAGACCGCCCGCGATCCGCTCGACCTCGCGGCGTCGGATCACGACGACCTCACGCGCGCGGTCAAGGCGGCACGCTCGAAGAGGGGCAAGGGGGCGACGCTCGCTCCTCTGGTGCGCCGGGTCGTTCATTGGCAAGACCATGGCCTTCGCGTGTTCGCGACGGCGCGCGCGCAGACCCAAGCCGAACGGCTCGTCACCCTCCTTCGTCACCAGGACGTCGCTTGTCGCGCTCGGCTGGGCACGTTCGACCCGTCGTGGCTCGGCGAGCCCGCCGGAGAGGGACGCGAGGTCCAGGTCGTCGTGGGCCCACTCGCGCGGGGCGTCGTCCTCCCCGCGGACGGTCTCGTACTCGTCACGGAGGAGGAGATCTTCGGCTCGCGTGTTCACAGGAGGGCGGCCGAGCGCACGACACGGGACGCGGCGCGCCCCTTCCTCGAGGACCTGAGGAGCCTCTCGCATGGCGACTACGTCGTCCACGTCGAGCACGGCGTCGGCCGTTACCAAGGGCTGGTTCACAAGGAGGTCTCCGCTCGGACGGTCGACCTCATCGTCGTCGAGTACGCCGGTGGCGACAGACTCTATCTGCCCGTCTGGAGGCTCAATCAGCTGGAGAAGTATGCGGGGGGCGAGAACGCTCAGCCGAAGCTTGATCGACTCGGCGGCAGCACGTTCGCGCGCACCAAGGCGCGGGTCGCTCGCGAGGTGCGAAAGATGGCCGACGAGCTTCTGCGCCTCTACGCTGAGCGGAAGGCACTCGCGGGACACGCGCTTCCCGCGGCGGACGACGACTACCGAGCTTTCGAGGCGACCTTTCCGTTCGACGAGACCACCGACCAAGCGCGCGCGATCGACGACGTCAACCGGGACCTCGAGGCGTCCCGCCCGATGGACCGGCTCGTCTGCGGCGACGTCGGCTTCGGCAAGACGGAGGTTGCGCTGCGCGCGGCGTTCCGAGTCGCGCTCGCTGGCCGGCAAGTGGCCCTGCTCTGTCCCACCACCGTCCTTGCTCAGCAGCACTTCCGGACGGTCGAGTTGCGCATGTCCGGCTATCCGATCGAGGTGCGTCCGCTCTCGCGTTTCCAGAGCAAGAAGGAGCAGGACCAGACGGTGCGTGGCATGAAGGAGGGCTCGGTGGACGTCGTCGTCGGCACGCACCGACTGCTGTCGAAGGACGTTCACTTCCGCGACCTGGGGCTCCTGGTGGTCGACGAGGAGCAGCGCTTCGGCGTGGCGCACAAGGAGCGCATCAAGCAGCTCCGCGCGCAGGTGGACGTGCTGACGCTGACGGCCACACCGATCCCGCGGACGTTGCAAATGGCCGTCACCGGACTGCGCGATCTATCGCTCATCACCACGCCGCCCGTCGATCGCCGGTCGGTCCGGACGATCGTGACCCGCTGGGACGATCAGGTCGTGCGCGAAGCCGTGCAGCGCGAACTCGCGCGCGGTGGCCAAGTCTTCTACGTCTACAACCGGATCGACAAGCTGTACGAGAAGGCGCAGCGGCTCGAGGGGCTCGTGCCAGGGGCCCGCATCGCGGTGGCACACGGGCAAATGGGCGAGGGGGCGCTCGAGGAGACCATGGTCGACTTCGTCGACGGCAGGTACGACGTCCTCGTGTCGACCGCCATCGTGGAGAGCGGCCTGGACATCCCTCGCGCGAACACGATGATAGTCGATCGCGCGGACCTGTTCGGGCTCGGCCAGCTCTACCAGCTGCGCGGCCGGGTCGGTCGGAGCAAGGAGCGCGCGTATTGCTACCTCGTGATTCCGCCGCCCAACGCGATGACCGACGAGTCGCGATCGAGAATCGAGGCGCTCGAACGGCACACCAACCTGGGCAGCGGCTTCCAAATCGCGTCGCTCGATCTCGAGCTTCGTGGCGCGGGCGACCTGCTGGGCGGGGCGCAGTCCGGGAACGTGGCGAGCGTCGGACTCGACATGTTCTGCCGCATGCTCGACGAGGCGGTCCACGAGATGCGCGGCGACGAGGTGTCTCACGACGTCGACCCGGAGCTCAGCTTCGACGACGTCCAGGCGCTGCTGCCGGAGGACTACGTGCCGGACGTCGGCGTGAGGCTCTCTCTGTACAAGCGTCTCGCGAGCGCGGTCGACGAGGCACACGCCGCGGACATCGGCGCCGAGATGGAGGACCGCTTCGGGGCGCCTCCGGAGGAGGCGAAACGATTGGTCAAGCTCATGGCGATCAAGACCGAGCTTCGGCGCCTCAGGGCCCTCGGGTGCGAGGCGAACGCGCGCCTCGTCACGCTCCACCTGCGGGACGACACTCCGCTCGATCCGGCCAAGATCACCGCGCGGATTCGGAAGGCGTCCGCGGCGTGGAAGCTCACGCCGGACATGCGTCTGTCGCGTCGCTTTGACGCAGGCGCCTCGGCGGACGGGCTCGCGAGCGCCGAGACCATGCTCTCCGAGCTGGCGGGATGCCTCAAGGACTGAAAGGATGGCAGGTGCCTTGCGCCCGGAAGACATCGGCTGGCGTCCGAACGCGCTCGGTCGCGACGGGGGACCGGACGGGGTTCGAGTGACGTGGCTTGGCACGGCGGGCTTCGCCGTCGAGCATCGCGGCCATGTCGTTCTCATCGACCCGTACGTCACGCGCGCATCGCTCGCGAGCTGTCTTCTTTCGCCGCTTCGACCCGATGCGGACGCGATCGCCGCGTACGTCCCGCGCGCCGACGCCATCGTTCTCGGTCACACGCACTTCGATCACGCGCTCGACGTCCCCGAGATCGCCAAGAGGACCGGCGCCCGTGTGTTCGGCTCGCGTTCGGCTGCGGCGCTTTGCATCGCCCACGGCGTCCCACCCGATCGAGTCGACGTGGTGGAGCGCGAGTCGACGTCGGCCGCCGTCGAGCGCGAGTCGGGTCCGTTCGAGCTCCGCTTCGTGCCCAGTGCGCACTCGAGGCTCGTCCTCGGGCGCGTCCCGTTCGCCGGCGACATCTCCGACTGCGGCGACATACCAATGCGCGCGGAGGCCTATCGCTGCGGCGCCGTCTTCGGCGTCGAGGTGAAGGTCGGAGGACGCACACTCTACCATATGGGGAGCGCCGAGCTCGTTGACGAAAACATCCATACAGCGCACGCGGACCTTTTGCTGATGTGCGTGGCCGGGTGGACGAGCACACGCGAGTTCCCCGAGCGCGCGCTACACCGCGTTGCGGCCGGCGCGGTGCTCCTCGCGCACTGGGACGACTTCTTGCGTCCGCTCGGTCGACCGGCACGCGCGTTGCCCCGCATGATGCTGCCGCGTCTCGTCGAGCGGCTCACGTGCGCGCCGGCGGCTCGCGGCGTGAAGGTGGGAACGTTGCCGCTCCTCGGCGAGCTGTGGGTGTGAAGGCCGAAAATTGGCCTCGATGAGGGCGGTTTCGATATTCCCTTTCGCAGCGAAGGGGTCAATATGTCGCGCATGGCGAATCCCGAGGGGCATCCGTCGTCGGCGGGCAGCGCGCGCGCGGTCCGGTCCCGGCGAAAGCGCAACGTCGTCGCCAAGGCCGGCTCAGCCGACTCCGAGTTTGCTCGCGCGTTCGCCGATGCGCTGCAGGACATCCTGAGGCACGAGCGTCGCGTCGCCGCGTGACGTGAAGAATCCGCGGCGGCGTGTTACATGCCGCTCGCCATGGCAGGACTGCAAGGCAAGACGCTCTTCGTCACCGGCGCGAGCCGCGGAATCGGCAAGGCGATCGCCCTCCGCGCGGCGCGCGACGGGGCCAACGTCGTCGTGGCCGCGAAGACCACCGAACCGCACCCCAAGCTGCCGGGCACGATCTACACCGCGGCCGAGGAGATCGAGAAGGCCGGAGGTCGCGCGCTCGCCTGCGCCGTGGATATCCGGTCGGAGGATCAGATTAGAGAGGCGGTCGATCGAGCGGCCGCGGCGTTCGGCGGGATCGACGTCCTCGTCAACAACGCGAGCGCAATCAGCCTTACGGGGACGCTGGCGACGCCGATGAAGCGCTACGACCTCATGCACCAGATCAACACTCGCGGCACCTTCGCGTGCTCGCAGGCGTGTCTGCCGCATCTCCTCAAGGCGAAGAATCCGCACATCCTCAACCTTTCTCCGCCGCTCGACATGAAGGAGAAATGGTTCGCTCCGCACGTGGCCTACACGATGGCGAAGTTCGGGATGAGCATGTGCGTCCTCGGCATGGCGGGCGAGCTGCGGGCCGACGGCGTGGCCGTGAACGCGCTCTGGCCGCGCACCGTCATCGCCACGGCGGCCGTGCAGAACCTGCTCGGCGGCGACGCGACCATCCACGGTAGCCGTACCCCGGAGATCATGGCCGACGCAGCCCACGTGATCCTCACGCGCCCGAGTCGCGAGTGCACCGGCAACTTCTTCATCGACGAGGATCTCCTGCGGTCGATCGGCATAACCGACTTCGGCAAGTACCAGACCGTGCCGGGGGCGGAGCTCATCGCCGACTTCTTCGTATAGCGTCGCCATGGAGGCGGCCGAGGCGAGGGCGATGCGCCGCGAGATCGTGGGGGACGTCGGGGCTGTCCTGCGCGAGCGTCTCTCGGCAGACGCCTGGGGGCGCGCCCTGGTCGAAGTGGTCGAGGCGCCGGACGGCCGCATCGTGGTGTCCGGGATCGACGTGGAGGAGGTCATCGGCGACGAAGCGCGGATCGACGAGCTATTCGGCGGAGACGCCGTGCGCGAGGTCTTGCCGGTGCTCGCCGGAGCGGTCGAGGCGCTGTGCGCGATCGACGGCGTCGACGTGGACGCCGTCGGCGGCGGGACCTTCGTGCGGCTCCCGGAGGGTGACTTCGCGTGGCTGCCCGGCCTCGTGCACGCGCCCAGCCGTCGTCTGGACGCCGAGCGCGACGAGCTTCTTGCGCGCCTCCGTGCGAAGAACGACGGGCTCGCAGCGCGATTTGGGTTTCCGGGGAACGGTCGCGTCGACGTCGACCTCGCGAGCGAAACGCTCTCGTTCGCGTCGCCGGGGCGGCCTTCCCTTCGGGCCCGAGCGACGCTCATCGGCACGTTTTCGCCCGATGCCCGCAGCTGGGGGTGGGGAGGCTCGAACCCTCACGCGCCCGAGGAAATCCGGCGCGCGTCGGCCGCGCTCGTCGACGAGATCCTGGACCGGGACATGTGGGAGCTGACGACCTCCACCTTCGCGACCGACCACCCCACCGCGTGGAGCCTGTCCGCGCTCGTGTGCGATCGTGCCCGAGGCGACGGGGTGTACTGCGGCGGGCAGGGGGGCGGGATGGTCTTCGTGCTCCTTCGCGCGGTGTCGGAGGCTGGTAGCTAGTCCGCGCTGGCATCCTGTCCGAGGGCGTCGTCAGCTGCTTCCTCGGCAGCATCCATCGCGAGCACGCACTGGCCGACGAGCGCCGGGGTGGTTTGACACGCCGGACACTCGTCGGACCGGAACGGCGCGAGCTTGCAGGTGAACCCCGCGGCACACTCGACCGAGCTCTGGCAAAGCTGCGCGAGCTGCGTTCCGCAAGTCACCGCGCATCCGCGGAAGGTGAAGTCGGTCGGGTCCGTGCAGCAGACCCGGCCCGCCGCGCAGTCCACCGCCGCCCAGCACCCGGGGAGCGGAGCGGTCATCGCGGCAGGGGTCCCAGCGTCGAGGGGCGACCCGGGGCAGATCGGCTTGTCGTACGCCGCAGAGGATGCGCGATCGCACATGCCGAGCGCCTGGATCGTCTGGCACGAGGAGCCCAGGATGCACTGGCTCTGGTCGACCGTGAGCGCCGGGCCGTTGCAGCTGTCGGCAGCCGTGCAGTCGATGCTCGAAGGAGCGAAGTTGGGGCAGCAGCCACTGAGGTG
>DATGJA010000211.1:0-17786 GCA_035295445.1 Polyangiaceae bacterium
ATCGGCTGCCTCCTCGAGGGACACGGCTACAAGATCGCCCTGCAGAAATTTGATCCTTATATAAATGTGGATCCGGGCACGATGAGCCCGTACCAGCACGGCGAGGTCTTCGTGACCGACGACGGGGCCGAGACCGACCTCGACCTCGGCCACTACGAGCGCTTCACCACCGCGCGCATGACGCGCCAGAACAACTTCACCACCGGCCGCATCTACGAGGCGGTCATCTCGAAGGAGCGGCGCGGCGAGTACCTGGGCGCCACCGTCCAGGTCATCCCGCACATCACCGACGAGATCAAGGCGCGTGTGCGCGACGCCACCGAGGGGGTCGACGTCGCGATCATCGAGATCGGCGGCACAGCGGGCGACATCGAGTCGCCGCCGTTCCTCGAGGCCGTCCGGCAGATGAAGCTCGAGGCGGGGCCTCAGAACGCGCTCGACATCCACGTCACGCTGGTCCCGTTCATCCCCACCGCCGGGGAGCTCAAGACCAAGCCGACGCAGCACTCGGTCAAGGAGATGCGCGAGATCGGCATCCAGCCGGACGTGCTCCTCTGCCGGACGCAGATGCCGCTCACACGCTCGGTGAAGGAGAAGATCGCGCTCTTCTCGAACGTCGCGGTCGAGGCGGTCATCGGCGCGATCGACGTGAATTGCATCTACGAGGTGCCCCTCATGTTCCACGACGAGGGGCTGGACGAGCTCATCGCCGAGCGGCTCAACATCTGGAGCCGCGCGCCCGACCTTTCGGCTTGGCAGCGCATCGTCGCGCGGTTCAAGAACCCGTCGCGCGGGGTCGTCAAGATCGGGATCGTCGGCAAGTACGTGCACCTCAAGGACTCGTACAAGTCGCTGCACGAGGCCCTCGTGCACGGGGGCCTCTCGAACGATTGCCGCGTCGAGCTCGAGTACATCGACTCCGAGCAGGTGGAGCAGCAAGGTCCGGAAGGGCTCCTCGCCCACCTCGACGCGATCCTCGTGCCGGGTGGGTTCGGCGACCGGGGCACGGAGGGCAAGATCGCCGCCATCGGGTACGCGCGCCAGAACCGCCTGCCCTTCTTCGGGATCTGCCTCGGAATGCAGCTCGCGGTGGTCGAGTTCGCGCGCAACGTGGCGGGGCTCGCCGGCGCCAACTCGAGCGAGTTCGACAAGGAGACTCCGCACGCGGTCATCGACCTCATGCCCGACCAGCGGGGCGTACGGAACAAGGGCGCGACGATGCGCCTCGGCGCGTATCCCTGCGTGCTGGCCGCCGGGACGCTGGCGGCCGAGGCGTACGGGACGACGGAGGTCAGCGAACGGCACCGGCACCGCTACGAGTTCGCGAACGACTACCGGGAACGGCTGGCGGCGTCGGGATTGGTGCTGAGCGGAACGTCACCCGACAAGCGCCTCGTCGAGATGGTCGAGCTACGCGAGCACCCGTTCTTCGTGGGGTGCCAGTTTCACCCTGAGTTCAAGAGCCGCCCGGTGTCGCCCCACCCCCTCTTCGCGGGCTTCGTTCGCGCGGCGCTCGAGCGCCAAACGGCGCGCGCGAAGAGCGAGGCGCGCAAGCTGCCCGAGAGCCAGAGCACGGTCAACTGACCGGCGCCCGTCCTGGATCCGCCCGCTTCGGGCCGGCGTTCCTCGCGCAATGCTTGGTGCTATCGGTCGGCTTCGTGATCCTCTTGCGCCTCTACGCGAGTCTTGCTCGCGCCGTCGCTGAGGGGGGAGCCAAGGGCCACGGGTGGGCGGCGCTCGCGCGCGGTGGGCCGTTCTCACCGAACGAACGGACCGGTCGCGCTCGCGAGCATCCTCGTCCATGTCGGCTGCACGGTCGCGGGCTCGATCATCCTGTTGCGGCGCGACGTCGCCGCGCCCGCGACTCGTTGATCGAGGATCACGACCTCGGCGGCGGTCGTCGGCGTCGTGTCATTCAGCCTGCGCGGACGATCGTCCCCCGTGTGATCGCCGCGAAGCGGGCCGCGAGCAGCACGCTCACGAAGACAAGGCCGGCGGTGAGCCCCCACCAAAGGCCGCGAGCACCCTGGTGCAGGACGAACCCGAGGAGCATTGACGACGGGAAGCCGACCAGCCAGTGGGCGACGACGTTCGCCAGGAACGGCACGCGCATGTCGCCAGCCCCGCGCAGCGCGCCGGCCGCGACGGCCTGCACCCCGTCGAAGACCTGAAAGAGCGCGGCGATCCGCAAGAGGTCCACGGCGATGGCGATGACCCCTTCGTCATCGGTGAACGCTCTGGCGATGAGGCGCGGCACCGTCGCGAAGGCGACCGCCCCCAGCGACATGACGGACGCCCCGAAGGCGATGCCCATGGCGCCCGCCCGGCGGGGCGACCGGCCGGCGCCGATCGCGAGGCCTACGCGAACCGACGTCGCGCCGCTCACCCCCACGGCGCCCATGAAGGTCAGGCTCGCCATGCCGAGCGCGATGTTGTGCGCCGAAGCGACGTCGGCGCCGAGCACCCCGGTGAGCAGCGCCACCAGGGAGAAGACGCCGACCTCCGCCGCCATCTGAAGGCCGACGGGAAGGCCCAGGCGGTACGCCGTCGACAAGGGCACGCGCGGAGAACTCTCGGTGGGCCGGTAGGCGCGCGCGCTCACGACGACGCAAGCGAGCAGGACGAAGGACCCGAGGCTGAACGCGAGCCCCCCGCCCAAGGCCCCGAGCGCGGGGAGTCCGAGGCCGCGCAGGCCGACCGCCTCGAGCGCGGCGTCCCCCCGGACGAGAAGGTTGACGACCGGAACGTTGAGCACGTTGGCGAGGACGCTTCCGACCAGCGCCGGAGTGGTGTTGCCGTGCGTCTGGAGGAACGTGCGCGTCGAGGCGTACGCCAGCGCGGCGGCGTAGCCCGGCGTCTGTCCGACGAGGTAAAGGCGAGCGCGCGTGACGACGGCCGGGTCGACTCCGAGCGGTGACAGCGCGAACGTAAGCAGGAACGCGGCCAACATGAGGGGGGGCCAGATCCCGAGCGTGGCGCGGAGGTTCGTCCGGTAGCCCTGCCACGCCTTCCCGTGCTCGCCCGCTCCGACGGCCTGGGAGGCGAGCGGCTCGAGGCCGCTGGCGACCCCGAAGCCGACGATGACCGTGCCGAACCCGATCGACCTGCCGATTCCGGCGCCGGCGAGATCGTCCACCGAGACGCGCCCGATGGCTGCCGTGTCGACGAGCGACATCGTGATCAGGCCGAGCTGCGCGAGCGAGATCGGCACCGAGAGGCGCGCCAGTGCGCCGAGTTCCTCGAGCGCGGAGGGAGGCTCTTCGTTTCGTCGGGAGTCCACGCGGGGTCGGGAGCCTAACGGCGCCTTCGCCATAGCGCGACGAGCATGACCAGCGCCATCGTCACGCAGCCCTGGCGTGACGGGCCCGCCACGGTTCGGCACGCGCACCCGCCCTCCCGCACCGCGCCCGACCCGCCGTCGCCCGAGGTCCCCGCCCCGTCGACCGCGGCCGCGCCGTCGCCGCCGGCCGCGACGGCCCCCGCCTCGATCGCGGGCGGGGCCGCGTCGGTCATCGCAGATCCGCCCTCCGGTCCCGTCGTTCCCGCGTCGTCGCTCGCGGCGCCCGGTTCGATCCCCGGCGCGGGCGGACCCGCCGGCGAGCGCAAAACGACCGCCGATTGCGCCGGGACCAGGAGCGGCCCGGCCGGCACGTCCTTCGAGTACGTCAGGGTCTGCGTCGACGGGGAGCCGTCGGCGCCTACGGCTCCCCCGCCGGACCACTCGGCTTGCTCCATGGGCGAAGGGACGTCGTAGGTGAGCGCCGCGGACGACGAATTGACGAGCACCGTGCCGGAGACCTCTTGTCTTGCGTAGAGACCCCCGGCGGATCCGCCGGCGCCGGCGACGCGCAGCTGCTCGATGTCGTCGGGCGGTTCGTCCACGTACCCGCCGAGATCGATCTCGTACTCCGGGTACCAGTGGAGGCCTGGAAGGAGCATGGCGTAGCTCGTGCCGTTCCGGATGAGCAGGTATGTGCCGATGATCACCGACCGCTGCGCGTCGGTCATCGTCGTCACGTCGCTCGTGCTGTCCATCATCCAGACCTTCTGGTGCCCGGTGACGTAGTGACAGATGCGCCGCACGGAGAGGTTCCAGTCCGTCGGGTCGACGAGGGCCTTCTGCCAGTTTTCCGTGAAGACGCCGTCGGCGCCCTCGAGAAAGGTGGGTTCGTCGGTGCCGTCGTCGAGGGCATCGGGGTTGGGCACGACGAGGTAGCGCGGGTGGCTGGCGCTCGGCGCGAAGGCCGTGCGCAGAGCGTTGAAGTAGTCCGTTGCGCGCGGCATCCACCACGCGTCGAGATCCTGGCGGCTCGCGCCCCCCGCGGGACCGGCCCACCACCCCGACGGCGCGTAGTTGTACCAAGGGGGAAACGCCACATCGAGGAAGAACCCGGTGGAATTGGCGCTGGGAAACGCCGCCCACGCGAGGAGCGTCGCCTCGACGTAGGACCGCCACTCGGGCGCGGCGATGTCCATCAGCCAGTAAGGGTCCGGGTAGGACACCCGATTGGCGGACGAAGCGGGCGTCGCCGAGTGCTGATAGGCGTCCTCGCGCGTCGCGCCGTGGGCCGCGACCCACGGGGTGAACGTGTCGGTGTCTTCCTGGCCGAACTGGTTCGGGCCCGTGATGTTGCCCACCGGGTTCTTCTGGTCGGCCCCGTTCAGGCCGAACGCGAGGTGATAGGTCAGGACGAGGAAGTTCGGGTTGAGCGCGCGGTACGAGTCGATCTGACTCCGGAAGAGCTTCTGCGTGCCGACGAAGTGGGTCACGACCCACTGCATGAGCGCCTGAGAGTACGGCGCGCCGCCGCCGGCCCCGTCGGGGACCAGCTGGTCCGGCCACACGAGGACGTAGCGCCGGGTCGACGGCAGCGGTTGCGCCAGACCCGAGGGCGCGAGCGCGGCCGCACGCAGCGGGTAGGTCACCCCCTCGGGATGAGAGCCTGCGCGGGCTGCGCGCTCGCCAGCGCCGGCGGCCGCGAGGCACACGGCTGCGCATAGCGGGAGGCGCCGGTCCATGCCGGTCATGGTAGACCACACTTAGTCCCCGAACGCCTTGAGCAGCACCGTGAAGGCGACGCGGAAACCCCAGATGCGGTCGCTCGCGCCCTGCAGCGGCGTACCGATGTTGGTGAAGATGCTGACGGCCGGCTGCACCCAGGGCAGCGCCAGGCGCACGCTCGGCGAGATCACCACCGCGGCGCGCTCGCCGTCGCGCACGTTCGGGGCGTCGATGACATAGGCCTCGAAGGCCTCGAGGCCCCCGGCGACCTCGCGCGTCACCCACCACCCGAAGTAGACGCCGGTCGTCGCGTAGATGCGCCGATTGGACGGAGCCCCCGGAGGGACCATCAGTTCGAGCCCCTGACGAAACTGCGCCACGAAGGCCCCGTCGACCGCACGAACGTCGACGACGGGACGAAAGCCGACCGAGTCCGGCACGAAGAAGGCGACGTCCCAGGGGCGGAGCGTCGCGGCGTTGAGCGCGGCCTCGCTCGTCAGGCCGTTCTCGTCGAAGCTCGCGGTCGGAAGCACGAGGCCGAGGCCGCCGCCGAAGGCCAGCCCCGTGCGCGTCGCCCAGAGCGTCCGGCCTTGAATTTCGAGGTTGCCGCCCACGACGCGGAACGCGTTGCTGCCGCCGCCCCCCGCGACCTCGTAGCCTGCGCCGAGGAACCAGCGACGAAGCCCGAGCGGAACTTCGATCGCAAGGCGTTGGACGAACGCGTGCGCGATCTGCCCGCCCGGGTTGGGCAGGATCGCCCCGGCCGTCTCTTCGAGCGTGCCCTCGATCTCCCGATGGGTGAGCTCGGGGAGCGTGGGCGGACGAGGCGCGGCGGGCACGTCGTAGGGGTCGTCGAACGCGGCGCCGTCCGCAGCGCACGGCGTCGCGAGCAGCGTCAGAACGACGCCAACGAGGCCGGCGGAGCCGGAAGGAGAGCACGCTTCGCATCGGCCCACGCTCCCTTGTATCCCGCGGCCTCGGGCCTGGACAAACACGGTAAGCTCGGCCGCCATGGCTGGGCGGGAGACGCGACGCGGAGAGGGGGCCTCCCCCAGTCGGGTGCGTCGTCCGTACTCTCGCTTCGCTCGAGCCTGGGGACTATGGCCGTCGCGCGCCGCGTCCACCTTCACGGCGTGGGCGGAGCGGTGGATCCCCGACGCGTTCGTGTTCGCCCTGGTGGCCACGGGCGCCGTCTTCTTGGCGGGTCTCGTGTTCGGGCACGAGGGGCCGACGTCCCTCGTCTCGGCGTGGGGCAAGGACTTCTGGAAGCTCGTGCCCTTCACGATGCAGATGGCCCTGGTCATCGTCACCGGGTACGTGCTCGCGTCGTCGCCGCCGGTCGCCCGCGCCATCGCGCGCCTTGCCCGCGCGCCACGCACAGCGCGCGGCGCCACGGTCATGGTCGCCGTCTTCTCCATGCTCACGTCTTGGATCAACTGGGGCTTCAGCTTGATCTTCAGCGCGTTACTCGCGCGAGAGACCGCGCGCAACAGGCCCGAGGCGGACTACCGCGCCCTGGCGGCGTCGAGCTTCCTCGGGCTCGGCAGCGTCTGGGCGCAGGGCCTGTCGGGGTCGGCCGCGCTGCAGATGGCGACCCCCGGCATGGTCCAGCCGAAGATCCGCGAGATCGTCGAGGGGGCGGGCGCGGTTCCGGGGGGCCTCATCCCCCTCACGGCCACGATCTTCACGTGGCAGAGCCTCCTGTCCGTCGCGATCGAAATCGCACTGGTGGGCGCGGTCGTCTGGGCGTACACCCCCGGACCCGACCGAGCCCGGACCGCGGCGCAGATGGGCGTGACCCTCGAGCCCATCCTCGCCGCGCCGGAGCCTCGCGCGCAGGCGGCGACGCCGGGCGAACGCCTCGAGCACTCGACCGCGCTCAACCTCGCCGTCTTCGCGCTCGGCGCGACGTACCTGTTCGCCACCTTCCGTTCGGCCGCGGACAAGATCGCGGCCATCGATCTCGATGCCATCAACTTCGGGTTCCTCATGCTGGGCGTGCTCTTGCACGGCACCCCGGCGCGGCTGATGCGCGCGGTACGGGAAGGGACCCCCGCCACCTGGGGCGTCATCCTGCAGTTCCCGTTCTATGCGGGAATCGCCGGCATGATCACCCACTCCGCCCTCAACGCCCGCATGGCCGGGGCCTTCGTGAGGCTGTCTTCGCGGGCGACGTTCCCGCCGCTGATCGTCGCGTACTCCGCTCTGCTCGGGGTGTTCGTCCCCTCGGGAGGCGGCAAATGGGTCATCGAGGCGCCGTACATCCTGCGAGCCGCCGAGGACCTCCACGTGCACCTCGGGTGGACCGTGGCGGTCTACAACCTGGGAGAGGCGCTCGCGAACCTGGTGCAGCCGTTCTGGATGCTGCCGACGCTCGCCATCCTGGGCCTGAAGGCCCGCGACGTGATGGGGTACACGTTCGTCGTCTTCCTCGTGCTCACACCGGTGGTGCTCGGGATGGCGACCTGGCTCGGAGGTACGCTCGGGTATCCGCTGTGATTGTCTCGCGTCGCGGGGAGATCAATCGCGCCAGAGGCACTGGCTGCAGTCCCAGCCCCCCGAGCATTCGACGCATACGTCACCCCTGCGCGAGGACCCCCTCGTCGAGAGCACGCCGCATCGCGAGCGCGTTGTTCGTGTGCCCCGGCCGCACGGCACGCACCCGCCCCACCGGTGGCCCGCCGAACAGATACATGTCGCCGACCAGATCGAGCAGCTTGTGGCGCGCGGGTTCGTCCGGGGAAAACGGGCGGCCGGCGCAGAGGACGTCGTCGGGCATGATGACGACCACGCTCGTCGGCGCCACCGCTCGCGCCAGGCCGTGACGACCGAGGTCGGCGAGGTCGTGCGCGAGCGCGAACGTGCGGGCCGGCGCGATGCGGTCCCGAAAGTCGTCCGGATCGCCGGACCATCGCGCCTCGGCCCTCCACCGAGGGACGTCGAACTCGACGACCACCTCCGTGTCCACGCGCTCGGCGGGGGCGAGCTCGTAGCGGCTCGCGCCGACGACGAATTCGGCGGTCGCGGTCACCCGGAGACGCGGGCGGCTTTGCGGCGCCCCGAGGCGCTCGATGGCCTCGCACCAGGCGGTCGAGCCGCCGTCGAGGAGTGGTAGCTCGGGCCCTTCTACCTCGAGCGCGAGGCCCTCGTACACCGAGAGCCCCGCCAGGGCCGCGAACGCGTGCTCGACCATCGATACGCGGAGGCGCCCGCCGAGCGCCTCGACCGTAGTGGCTCGGCCGGTGGAGGTGACCGTGAAGGCGGCGACCGGCGCCGAGAGGGCCCCGACGCCGAGGGTAACGGGGCCGCGGGACGCCCGAAGGACCGCGCGCACCCGTGCGCCCGTGTGAAGCCCCGCGCCTTCCAGCGAAATGTGATGCGGCGCCATGGGGGGTCCAAAAAGTGGGCGAGAAGCTGATCCGTCACCCGAAAGTTGCCGGAAGAGCGGCGATTGGCTAGGGAAAAAAGGAGTACGGGACGAGGAGAGACGCTCGGCAGAATGACGACGAAGCGGGTGCAGGTCATCGTTCGCGGAAGGGTCAAGGGAGTCTTCTTTCGCGCCGCGACGCAGCGCGAAGCGCGCCGGCTGGGCATCAGCGGCTGGGTCAAGAACCGCCCCGACGGGAGCGTGGAGCTCGTGGCCGAGGGCGAAGAGGACGCGATCAAGGAGATGATCTCGTGGGCGCACCACGGCCCTTCGGCGGCGCGGGTGGACGACGTCGACGTCCGATGGCGGGGCTACACCGGGGAGTTTTCCGACTTTCGCATCGTCGAGTGATGGCGTGACCCTCTTCGACGCCGGGCCAGTTCGGCTCGGTCCCGCCGGAAGGACGAGGGGGAGCCGCGCACGCGGCTCAGGTGACCTTGGCTGCCTCTTTGGGCTCGGCCGCCGTGGCGGTCTTCGACGTGGAAGCGGTGACCTTCGCCGCCCCCTTCTTGGGCTTGTCCTCGACGTCGGCGGCGTTCGGGAGTAGCTCGATGAGCGAGATGGGCGCGTTGTCGCCGCGCCGGGGCCCGAACTTGACGATGCGCGTATAGCCTCCCGGACGAGTCGCGTAGCGCCGGGCGAGGTCGAGCATCACCTTCTCGACCAGATCGATGCGCGTCGACGCGCCGCCGGTCTCGACGCGCACGCCGAAGCGCGGCACGTACGCCGCGATCATCCGCGAGGCCGCGAGACGGCGGGCCCGATCCGCCGGAGAAAGGTCCTTCTGCGGCGTGTAAGCGACGGGGCCGAGGCGACGGGCCTTCGTGATGAGTCGCTCGGCCACCCGGCGCAGCTCCTTGGCCTTCGCGTCGGTGGTCTCGATGCGCTCGTGGAGGATCAGGTTGGCCGTGAGATTGCGCAACATGGCGCGCCGGCTGCTTGTATCTCGGTCGAACTTTCGACCCGCGTTCTTGTGGCGCATGGCGTCCTCGTCGTCAGTTCTGCTGCTGCTGCTGCTTCCAGCGCTCGAGCATCTGCGGCCAGTTGTCGATCTTCATTCCGAGCGACAGGCCCATGTTGGCCAAGATCTCCTTTATCTCCTTGAGGCTCTTGCGCCCGAAGTTCTTGGTCTTGAGCATGTCCTGCTCGGTCCGCTGGACGAGCTCTCCGATGAGCTGGATGTTCGCGTTCTGCAGGCAGTTCGCGCTGCGGACGCTCAGCTCCAGCTCGTCGACGCTCCGGAAGAGGTTCTCGTTGAGGGGCTCTTCTTCGGCCCCCGACGGCGAATACTGCGTCTCTTCGGTCTCCTCGAAGTTGATGAAGATCGAGAGCTGCTCCTTGAGGATCTTCGCGGCGTAGGCGACGGCGTCCTGCGGCTTCACGCTGCCGTTGGTCCACACCTCGAGCGCCAGCTTGTCGTAGTCCGTCTGCTGTCCGACGCGGGCGTTCGTGACGGTGTAGTTGACCTTGCGGATCGGCGAAAAGAGCGCATCGATGGGGATCGTCCCGATGGGCATGCCCGGCGTCTTGTTGCGCTCGGCCGGCACGTACCCGCGGCCGACGTTCACGGTCAGCTCCATGACGAGCGGACCCTTCTTGTCGAGCGTCGCGATGACGTGGTCCGGGTTGAGGACCTGCAGCCCGTCGACGAGCTGGATGTCCCGTGCGTGGACTGTGCCGGGGCCCTCCTTCTCGATGCGCACCGTGTACGTCTTCGCCTGGGCCGCCCGGAGCACGACCTCCTTGAGGTTGAGGACGATGTCGGTCACGTCCTCGACGACGTCGGTGACGGTCGTGAACTCGTGGAGCGCGCCCTCGATTCGGAGCGCGGTGATCGCCGCGCCCTGGAGCGAGGAGAGGAGGATTCGCCGAAGCGAGTTCCCGACGGTGATCCCGTAGCCGCGCTCGAGCGGCTCGGCCGTGAACTTTCCGAAGAACTCGGTCAGCGTCTCCGCCTCGATGTGGATCCCGCGGGGCCGGATGAGATCCCGCCAGTTTCGGGTGACGATGTTCGCAGTGGTCATGCGTTGGTCCTCGTTCCTCGGTTTGGATGGTTCACGCGGTGATCCCGGCGCGCCTTCGAACCCGCTCTCCGGCGGCGCCCGTCACCTGCCCGTGTCGCTGCAAAACCCTCGAATGCCGTCAGCGCGAGTAATACTCGACGACGTACTGCTCGCGAATCGCCGGCTCGTTCATCTCTTCTCGCACCGGCGCCCCCTTGAAGACGCCGGTGAAGTTGGCCTTGTCGAGCTCGAGCCACGACAAGATCGGCCGCTTGTCGACCTGCGCCATCGCGGCCGCCACCTCTTTGATCTCGCGGCTCTTCGCCCGAACCTCGACCTTGTCGCCCGGCCGCAAGATGACGCTCGGGATGTCGACGCGCTTGCCGTTGACGGCCAGGTGACCGTGGCGCACGAGCTGTCGGGCCTGCGCCCTCGTGAAGGTGAACCCCAGCCGGTGCACGACGTTGTCGAGCCGCGACTCGAGCAGTCCGAGCATCTGCTCGCCCGTTCGTCCCTTCCGGCGCGCGGCGTCGAAGTAGTACTTCTGGAATTGGCGCTCGAGAACGCCGTAGATCCGGCGCACCTTCTGCTTCTCGCGCAGGCGAATCGCGTACTCGCTGAGCTTCACGCGGGCCTGGCCGTGTTGCCCCGGCGGGTACGGCCGGCGCGTGTACGAGCACTTTTCCGAGTAGCAGCGCTCGCCCTTCAAATAGAGCTTCATCCCCTCGCGGCGACAAAGCTTGCAAACTGCTCCGTTGTAACGAGCCATCGGTATTCTCTCAGACGCGGCGGCGCTTGGGCGGTCGGCACCCGTTGTGCGGGACCGGTGTGACGTCGCGGATCAGGGTGACCTTGAAGCCTACGGCCTGCAGCGCTCGCAGCGCGCTCTCGCGCCCGGCGCCCGGCCCCTTGACGAAGACGGCGACCGACCGCATGCCGTGCTCCATCGCCTTTCGCGCCGCTTCTTCGGCGGCAAGCTGCGCCGCGAACGGCGTGCTCTTGCGCGACCCCTTGAAGCCGCGCGAGCCGGCGCTCGACCACGCGACGGCATTGCCGTTGACGTCCGTGATCGTCACGACCGTGTTGTTGAACGTCGACTGGATATGCGCGATGCCGGTCGCGACGTTCTTCTTGAGCTTCTTCTTCTGGGGCTTGCCCTTCGGGGCGCCCGAAGGGGAGCCGCCGCCGGCCGGGGGGATGCTCGTCTTGTCCTGCGACATGGGGTTGCTCGGTCCTGGGGGCTGTAGGTCACGTGGCCGTGGGTGCCTTGCGCGCGCGCGTGAGCAAGCCCTTGCGGGGCCCCTTGCGCGTGCGGGCGTTCGTGTGCGTGCGCTGCCCGTTGACGGGCAACCCGCGCCGGTGACGGAGGCCTCGGTAACAACCGAGGTCCATCAGGCGCTTGATGTTCATCTGGATCTCGCGCCTCAGGTCCCCCTCGACCTTGTAGTCGGCCTCCAGCATGTCTCGGATTCTCTTGATCTCGCCCTCGGTCAGCTCCTCGGTCATCCGGTTCGGAGCGATGCCCGTCTTGTCGCAGATTCGGCGCGCGGCGGTCTTGCCGATCCCGAAGAGATACGGGAGCGCGTAGACGATGTGCTTGTGACGGGGGAGGTCGACGCCTGCGATTCGAGCCATGTTCTATCTCTCACCCTTGGCGCTGCTTGTGACGGGGGTTCTCGCAGATGATTCGCACGACGCCCTTGCGGCGGACCACCTTGCACTTGTCGCAGATCTTCTTGACGCTCGGTCGTACCTTCATGGCCCTGCTCGCTCGTTACTTGTGCCGGTAGGTGATGCGCCCCCGGCTCGGGTCGTAGGGGCTCACCTCGACGGTGACCCGGTCTCCCGGGAGGATGCGGATGTAGAACTGCCGCATCCGCCCGCTGATCGTCGCGAGAACGACGAGCCCGTTGTCGCACTTGACCTTGAACATCGCGTTCGGCAGCGCCTCTTGTACGACGCCGTCGAATTCCAGCTTGTCGCCCTTGGGCTCCTTTCGCTCGCGACGCTCACTCATGAAAGAACACGATCTCCTCAGGACTTCGTCATGGGGTTCCGAGCGCCGCGAAGATGCGCGCGGTGACCTCCTCCACGCTGCCGACGCCGTCGACTCGCCGCAGGATGCCGAGACCCTCGTAGTGCGGGAGGAGCTCGGCGGTCATCGCCTCGTACGTGTCCAGTCGCTTGAGGACGACCTCTTCGCGGTCGTCCACCCGGTGCTCGAGGTCCGCCCCGGGGGGAGGAGGGCTATACTTCAAGTGGTAAATCTGTCCAGTTCGTTTGTCGGTGCGCCTCAGCACTGCACGCTCGATCAGGAGCTCGCGCGGAACGACGATGGCGATCGCGTGGTCGATCCTTTGCGACCGGGCGGCGAGCATCGCCTCGAGCTCCTCGGCCTGCGGCACGGTCCGGGGGAAGCCGTCGAGCAGGAAACCGCCGGCGCAGTCGGGCTCGCGGGTCCGCTGATCGATGAGACGCACGACGACGTCGTCCGGCACCAGCGCCCCGGCCGCCATCTTGGCCACGAGCTCTGCCGGGAGCCGGCCCTCGGTCTTCGCGGCGCGCAGCATGTCCCCCGTCGAGACCTGGGGGATGCCGTACTTCAAGCACACAATCTTGGCTTGAGTGCCCTTGCCCGCCCCGGGGGGCCCCACGAAAACGAGCCGCATCGTCACCCCCTAGTCCTTTCGCGTCCGGATGCGCGAAGTCCGGGCGCCCCCGCCCGACAGCCCCTCGTAGTTGCGCGTGATGAGGTGCGCCTCGATCTGGTTGACCGTGTCGAGGGCCACGCCCACGACGATCATGATCGACGTCCCCCCCCAGTGGAAGGGGACCTGGAGGGCCTGGGTGATGATCGTCGGCACGATGCAGACGACGGCGACGTAGAGCGAACCCCCGAACGTGATTCGCGTGAGGACGTAGTCGATGTAGTCGGCGGTCTGCTTGCCTTGACGGACGTTCGGGATGAACGCCTGCTGCTTCTTCAGGTTGTCCGCGACGTCCACAGGCTGGAACGTGACGGCCGTATAGAAGTGGCAGAAGAAGATGATGAGCAGCACGTAGAAGGCGTTGAAGGCCCAGTCCCCGCGTTGCAGCATCGACTGGAGCTGCGCCATCCCCGGGACCTTGAAGTTGGCCAGCGTCGCCGGGAACATGAGGAGCGAGGATGCGAAGATCGGCGGGATCGTGCCGCTCGTGTTGACGCGCAGAGGCAGGTGCGCCGTCTGCCCCCCGTAGACGCGGCGTCCGACGGTCCGGCGCGCGTAGTAGATCGGGATGCGCCGCTGCGCGCGCTCGAAGAAGACGATCGTCGCGACGGTAGCGAGGACGATGGCGACCACCAGGGCCAGCTTGAGCGGCTGGATGTTCCCCCGGTTGGTGGCGAAGTAGCTGGTCATCCCCGACGGGATGCCGTCCACGATCCCGGCGAAGATGAGGAGCGAGATGCCGTTGCCGATCCCGCGCTCGGTGATTTGCTCGCCGACCCACATCATGAACGCCGTACCCGTCGTCAGGGTCAGCATGCTCATGAGGCGGAACCCCCAGCCTGGATGGATCACGACGTCGCCGACGGCCGCGGAATCCGATAGGTCGCCGTTGTTCAGCGCCTCGACGCTCATCGCGATCCCGATGCTCTGGACGACCGACAAGAGGATGGTGCCGTAGCGCGTGTACTGGTTGATTTTGCGCTGCCCCTGCTCGCCCTCCTTGCGAAGCTCGTCGAGGGGCTTGAACACCATCGTCAGGAGCTGAAGGATGATGCTCGCGCTCACGTACGGCATGATGCCGAGCGCGAAGATCGACATGTTGCCGAGCGCGCCGCCGCTGAACATGTTGAACAGGCCCAGCAAGCCGCCGCCCTGCTTGTGGACGACCGCGTTCATCACCGTCCGGTCGACGCCGGGGATCGTCACGAAGACGCCGATCCGGTAGACCCCGAGCAGCACGACCGTGAAGAGAATCCGCCGACGGAGCTCCGCGACTTTCCCAATGTTGGCGAAGGCAGAGAGGGCGGACATGACGATCTCGTTGCGTCTCGGACGTCGTGGACCGTCAGGCCGACGTTGCGTCGGCCGGCCCGACCACGACGACCTTGCCCCCGACCTTCTTGATCTTCTCGACGGCCGACTTGGAGAACGCATGGGCCGAGACGGTGACGGCCTTGGTGAGATCCCCGTCGCCGAGGACCTTCACGCGATCGAACCGCCCTTTGACGATCCCGCGCGCGACGAGCGCCTTGATGTCGACGTTGGCGCCCGCCGAAAAGACCTCGAGCGCTCCGACGTTGACCTCGGCGGTGCGCGCAGAGAACGGGTTGATGAAGCCGCGCTTGGGAAGGCGGCGCTGGATCGGCGTCTGGCCTCCCTCGAAGTGAGGCTTGAAGCCGCGCGTGCGCGCGTACTGCCCCTTCTGACCGCGTCCGGACGTCTTGCCGAGGCCCGACCCGACGCCGCGCCCGAGCCGCGTCTTGGTGCGGGTGGCGCCGGCGGGCTTTCTCAGCTTGCTCAGCGTGTCAGCCATTTTGGACCTCTTCCACACGCACGAGGTGCATCACCTTCTTGATAGCCCCCCGAAAGGACGGCGTGTTGGCGACGACGATCGAACTGCCGGGCCCCTTGAGGCCGAGGCCGTGGATCGTGGCGCGCATCGCGTGGTGCTGCCCGATCGTGCTCCTGGTCTGCGTCACGCGAAGCTTGGGCTTCATGGTCGTCGCTCCCTTCCGGCTCAGCCCTGCGCGGCGGGGGCCGCTCCCGCCGCCGGCGCCATCGACTTGCGAGACTCGATGAGCTCGTCGCTTTGCTTGCCCCGCTTGCCGGCCACCTGCTCGAGGCTTCGCAGCGACCGCAGCGCCTGGACGGTCGCCCGGACGACGTTGTGCGGGTTCGAGCTCCCCAGGCACTTGGTCAAGATGTCGTGGATCCCCGCGCTTTCGACCACGGCTCGCACGGCGCCGCCGGCGATGACGCCCGTGCCGGCGGACGCCGGCTTGAGGAAGACGCGACCACTGCCGAAGTGACCGAGCGTCTGATGCGGAATCGTGACGCCGTCGAGCGGCACCCGAAAGACGTTCTTGCGGGCCTGGTCGTTGCCCTTGCGGATGGCCTCGGGCACCTCGTTCGCCTTGCCGAGGCCCACGCCGACGTGGCCCGCCTCGTCGCCGACGACGACCAGCGCGCTGAAGCTGAAGCGCCTGCCGCCTTTGACGACCTTGGCGACGCGGTTGATGTAGATGACGCGCTCCTTGAGCTTTTCCTCGTCGATCTGGAGCGACTCCGGACCGCCGGGGCCCTGCCGGACGGGCGCGCCCGTGTACCTGGGGGTTTCGAAAGCCATTCGGGTCTATCTCCGGGTGTGTCGTCCGACCTCTCGCTTCGCTCGAGCGTGCGGACTCCTTCTACCTTCAGAACTTGAGGCCGGCCGCGCGCGCCGCGTCCGCCAGCGCGCGAACGCGCCCATGGAACAGGTATCCGCTGCGGTCGAAGACGACCTTGTCGATCCCTTTGGCGAGGAGCGCCTTCGCGATCGCGTGACCGACGCGCTTGGCCGCGTCGAGTTTGTTCGCCTCTTCCACCTCGGCGCGTACGTCGCGCGAGAGCGTCGACGCGTGCGCGACCGTCTTGCCGGCGACGTCGTCAACCACCTGGGCGTAGATGTGTTTGGCGCTCCGGAAGACGGCGAGACGGGGACGATCCGGCGTCCCGCTGATCTTGCGGCGGATGCGCAGCCTCCTGCGCTCTCGCCCGACGATTTGCATGGCCATCGGTTACTTCCCTCCGCCGGCCTTCGCCGCCTTGCCGGCCTTCTCGCGGACCTTCTCGCCCTGGTAGCGCACGCCCTTGCCGCCGTACGGCTCGGGCGGCCGAAAGCCGCGGATCTTGGCGGCGGTCTGACCCATTTCCTCTTTGTCCGAACCGGTCAGGATGAGGATCGTTCCCTTCGAGTCGCCGGGAATCTCGCATTTGACCCCTTTGGGAAGGGGAAACGCCACAGGGTGCGAGAACCCGAGGCTGAGGTTCAAGATCTGACCCTTGAGCTCGGCCCGGTAGCCCGTCCCGACGAGCTGGAGCGTCTTCGTGTAGCCCTCGGAGACGCCGACGACCATCCCGCCGACGAGCGACCAGGCGAGCCCTTGGAGACGCGCGCCGTCGCGGCCCTCGACCGTGGGGGCGATGAGGACGGCGCCGCCCTCGACCTTCGCGGTCACGCCCGGCGGAAGAGCGCGAGAGAGCGTGCCCTTCGGGCCCTTGATCTCGATCGTGCGTTCCCTGACGGTCGCGGCGACGCCCTTGGGGAGGGCGATCGGCCGCTTGCCGATGCGCGACTGCCGCATCCCGCCTTGAGGCTGCGTCTGGGTCGTCATGGCCTCACCACACCTCGCAGAGCAGCTCGCCGCCCACGCGCTGCCGACGCGCCTCGCGATCCGTCATGACGCCGCGGCTCGTGCTGAGGATCGAGATGCCCATGCCGGAGCAGACCCGACCGATGCGATCGTGCCGGACGTAGACGCGCCGCCCGGGCGTGGAGACCCGGCGTAGCCCGTCGATGGCCGACTGCCGATCCCGCCCGTAGCGCAAGATCACCGTCAGCGTCTTCCGGTCTTCGCCCTCGCTCACCCGCACGTCGTCCAGGTAGCCTTCGGACTTCATCACCCCGGCCACGTGCTCCTTGAGGTGCGAGTGGGGCATCTCGACGCGGTCGTGCCGCGCCATCGTGCCGTTGCGGATTCGGGTGAGCATGTCCGCGATGGGATCGGTCATCATGGGTTCACCAGCTCGCCTTGATCACGCCCGGGATCTCGCCGCGAAGCGAGAGCAAGCGGAAGCATATGCGGCAAAGCTCGAACTTCCGGTAGTAGCCGCGAGGTCGTCCGCACACCTTGCACCGATTGCGGTGCCGGACCGCGAACTTGGGGGCTCGATTGAGTTTCGCGAATTGAGAAGCACGGGCCATGGATCGTCCTCGAAATCGTTTTCCCTAACGGTCGCTCACGACGCCCGGAACGGCATGCCGAGCTGCTGCAAAAGCGCCCGGCCTTCCTCGTCCGACTTTGCGCTGGTCACGAAGCTGATGTTCAAGCCCTTGATGGCGTCGATCTTGTCGTAGTTGATCTCCGGAAAGATGATCTGCTCCTTGAGACCGAGCGTGTAGTTTCCCTTGCCGTCGAACGCCTTCCGGGACACGCCCTTGAAGTCGCGCGTTCGAGGGAGCGCGACCGATACGAGCCTGTCGAAAAACTCCCACATGCGAGCCCGGCGAAGCGTGACCATGGCCCCAATCGGGATGCCCGCACGCAGCTTGAAGTTCGCGATGGCCTTCTTCGCTCGCGTCACGACCGGCCTCTGACCGCTGAGGG
>DATGJA010000212.1:0-10706 GCA_035295445.1 Polyangiaceae bacterium
AAGTGATCGCGGCCTGCTGGTCGCCGCCGCGGGGCTCGCGGCCGGCCTCGGGTGCTCGAGCACTCTGGACGTCGGGGCCACGGCGGGACCGGTCGACGCGGGGACCGAGGGCGCCGCGACGGGCGACGGGACCGTGATCGACGCGCCGATCGCCGACGCGGTCCTCGTGCCGTCGGTCGGAGACGATTCGCCCGTCGCGATCATCTCCTCGTACGACGGGCCCGTCCTCACCACCCTGCCGCCGGGTGTCCTCGCGACCGGGCAGAGCCAGCCGGGCGCGATCGCCGTCGACGACACCTACGTCTACTGGGCCAACGCCGATCCGCGCGGGGGCGACGCGATCCTCAGGTGCGCGAAGACGGGCTGCGGCAACGCGCCGGAGGTCCTGGCGACGGGCCAGTGGGGGCCGCCCGCGAACTTGGTCGTTCGGGCGGGACGACTCTACTGGGGGGGCACCTTCGCCGTCGCCGAGTGCGCGGTGAGCGGTTGCAGCCGGCCGACCTTCGATCTTGCCGGCAACGCGGTCGGCAGCGTCGCGCTCGATTCGAGCGGAGACGTCTTCTTCGTCGCGAACACGCAGGTCTTGAGGGCCTCCGGCGATCTCGACGGCTCGACGGTGGTGACCCTGTTCGCAAACCCGGCGGACGCCGCAGCCGCCGGTCCGGAATGGAGAACCCAGTCGATCGCCATCGACGGAACGACGCTCTTCGCCCTCGAGACGGCCGGCGGGGGGGTCTTCTCGTGCGATCTCGGCGACTGCGTCGCGACCGCAGCCGTCCGGGGCGCCATCGAGATCGGGCCCCTCGGAACCGTGCTCGCCGACCTCTTGGCGTTCGATGCGAACAACATCTACCTCGTCGACGTCGTGAGGAGCGCAGGCACGACTTCGTCGAGCCTTCTCCTCTTGCCCCGGGCGAGCCTGGCGCCCGTCGCGTCCGAGGCGGGCGCCGGCATGGACATCGCGACGCCCCTGGTGGCGGGCCTGAGCGCACCGGCGGCCATCGTGGCCGACGGGACGACCGTCTACTTCGCCGACCAGGGCGATCGGACCCCCGCGGGCGGGGCCGTGCCCGGGGCAGGGCGAATCGGCAAGTGCCCCGCGACCGGGTGCAACGGAGCGGCGCAAGTCATCAAGGATTACCTGTCCAGCCCCTCCGCCATCGCCGTCGACGACACGAACGTGTACTGGACCGAGCAAGGCGCGGGGGGCGACGCGGGCGCCGGACTCACCGGGCGGGTCGTCTTTCACGTCAAGTAACGCGCGTCAGACCTCGAACTCGGCCTTCTCGAGGATCTCCGCCACGCGCCAGAGGAACGAGTTCGCCGCGACGCCGTCGACCACGCGATGGTCATACGACAGCGCGACGTACATGATGGGATGAATCCCGATCTGATCCTCGCCCTCGGCCGTCTCGACGACGACCACGCGCTTCTGGATCTCCCCCATGCGCAAGATGCCGACGTTCGGCTGGTTGATGATCGCGCCGCCGAAGAGGTTGCCCTTGAGCCCCGGGTTGGACACGCTGAAGCTAGCGCCGGAGAGGTCGTCGATCGTGATCTTGCCCGCCTTCGCGCGCCTGGCGAGGTCGTCGATCGCGCGCACGATCCCGCGAATGCCCAGCTCGTCCGCGCGGCGCACGACGGGGACGACCAAGCCATCGGGCGAATCAACCGCGACGCCGAGGTTGATGTCGTGAAGGACGACGTACGCCTCGTCGAGGACCCGCGCGTTCATCGCCGGGTTCTCGCGGAGCGCGCGCGCCGTCGCGACCACGACGAAGGCCAGCATCGTCAGGGCCATCCCCTCGGCCTTGTACCGCTCCTTGTGCGCGTCTCGCAGGCGGCTGGCCTTGTGCAGATCGACTTCGGCGACCGTCACCACGTGGGGCGACGCGAACTTCGAGTACGTCATGTGGTCCGCCGTGATTCGACGGCGGCGTGTGAAGGGGACGACCTTGTCCCCGTCGGCGGGGCGGTACGCCGGCACCTTGAACGCGCCGAATCCAACGCCCGGGATGGGCGGAACGAAGCCGCCACCCTGGGTGATGATCTGCGCGAGCTGTTGCGTCTGCGGCGTGGCGCGCGTCTGCGGGGGTTCGATCGCGGGCGCCGGCGTGGACTGGCGCTCCTTCGCGGCGGGCCCGGGAGGCGGCGCGGGCGCGGGGGCGGCACCCGCCGCGCGCAGCACGTCGTCCTTCGTGACCCGTCCGCGTTCGCCCGTGCCGGGGACGCGGTCGAGATCCACGTCGGCCTCGAGCGCGGCTTTGCGCACCGTCGGCGCGGCCAGCGGCCCTCCCATGGCGCTTCGGATGAGCGGCGACGCGGGTTCGGGTGCCTTGGGCGGGGGCGGCAGCGGCTGCGACCCGACGGGCGGGAGCGACTCCGGGGCGCCCGGCTTGGCCGAGAGCGACGGTGCCCCCGTCGCGCCTTCCTCGATTTGCGCGATGACCGTCTTGACGGCGACGACCTGCCCTTCGGACGCGAGCAGCTTCACGATGCGTCCTTGCGAGGGCGAGGGCAGATCGCTGTCCGCCTTGTCCGTCGCGATCGACACGATCGGCTGATCCTTCTCGACGACGTCCCCCTCGCGCACGAGCCACTTCGAGATGGTCCCCTCGCTCACGCTCTCGCCGAGCTGGGGCAGGCTGACGTCGATGACCATGGCGGCGTGTCTCTCCGGGATAGAGGGGGACGGACGGCGGAACAGCCTATAGCTTCGCCGCGGAGGACCGCAATCGCACCGGCGCGAGTGCGCGCCTGGGGCCTGCTACAGTGAAGCGAACGGATGGGCAAGACGGCGCACGACCACCTGCTCGGCCGGACCATCGCCGGCAAGTTCGTGATCGAGAGCCTCATCGGCAGCGGGGCAATGGGGGCGGTGTTCCGCGCACGCCAGGTGGCGCTCGAGAAAACCGTCGCCATCAAGGTGCTGCACGGCGAGCTCGCGGGAGACGCGACCTTCGCGTCGCGCTTCCACCGTGAGGCGAAGGCCGCCTCGCGCCTCAACCACCCGAACTCGATGCAGGTCATCGACTTCGGCGCCGAGTCCGACGGCCTGCTCTATATCGCGATGGAGTATCTCGACGGTCGCAGCCTGCACAAGGTCCTGCGCGACGAGTGGCCCCTAGCGCCGGACCGTGCGGCGGACATCCTGATGCAGACGCTCGCGGCGCTCGCCGTGGCGCACGACATGGGCGTCGTCCACCGCGACCTCAAGCCCGAGAACATCATGGTCCTCCGCGGCACCGACGACGACGGCCGCCCGCGCGACGTCGTCAAGGTCTGCGACTTCGGCATCGCGAAGATCACCGACTCGCGCGCGTACCGGGCCACCGAGGAGGCGGAGTCGGGCGCTCCCGTGACGACGGCCGGGTTCCTCGTGGGCACGCCCGAGTACATGTCGCCCGAGCAGGGGCGCGGCGAGAAGCTCGATCCGCGCAGCGACCTCTACTCGGTCGGCGTCATCCTCTACGAGATGCTCACGAAGCGCGTGCCGTTCGAGGCCGAGAGCGCGATCGGCGTCGTGCTCAAGCACGTGTCGGAGGAGCCGGTTCGCCCTTCGGTGGTCGCGCAGGGGATCGATCTGCGGCTCGAGGCGATTTGCTACCGAGCTCTGCGCAAGTTCCGCGAGCAGAGGTACGGCAGCGCCCGCGAGATGCGCGGCGCTCTTCGACCGATCGCGGAGGGACGCGTCCCGGTCACCGCGCCGGGCGTCGGGCCGCGGGTGCAGGTCGTCACCGAGTCGCCGGCGTCAGTCAACGCGGCCACGGTCCACATGCCGCTCGGCAACGCGCAGGCGCCGCCCGCACGTGCCGCCGAGGAGGCGCCCGTCAAACCGACGCTCATGGGGACGAGCGCCGCGGTCCCGGCGCCGATGCGCCGCCGCGGCGTCTTCGTCGCCGGCTTCGCGCTGGCGGCGCTGGCGGTGGGTGGGCTCGGGACGGCGCTCGTCTGGAGGGCCCGCGCGCGCCCGGTGCCGGCGGTAGCGGTGGCGGCGGTCGAGCCGCCTCCCACGGCGCTCCCCGCGGTGAGCGAGGTCGCGGAGGTGGCGACGGTACCGGACCTCGTCGGCGTCGAAGAGAAGCCGAACGGATCGGGTGTCGTCGGTCACGGCTCTTCGAGGAGCAAGGCGGGGGCGATTCCGAACGCGAACCCGACTCCTGCCCCGAATCCGACTCCGAGCCCGAGTCCGACCCCGAGTCCCAATCCGACGCCGGTTCCGAGCGCTACGCCGGCGCCGACCCCGAGCCCGAATCCACCGGCCGCTCCGCCCGCGGTGCCGCCGCCGGCGATTCCCGCACTTCCGGATCCGACCTTCGACCCGGAGAAGGCGTACGTCGAGGTCGGGCTCATCAACGCCGAGGGGGTGCGCGAGCGCGCCGTGCGCGGGGCGCTCCGGGGGATCGGGCTCGCCGTGTGTTATCGCAACGCGCTGCGGACGCGGGGTGCGCGGGCGACCGGGGTGGCGACGCTCAATCTTTCGATCGACGACGGCGGGGGAACGCGCTCCGCCATCGTCACCGGCGCGGACTTCTTGCCCGGCCTCGCGCGCTGCCTTCAGGGCGTGGCGGCGGGCGTGCGCGTCGGCAAGGGTCAGGTGGATTCGGGCGGCGGCGTCGCCGAGGTCACGCTCGCGTTCAAAGAGCCGTAACTCCCTCACCCCATCATGGCGAACCGCGTCCAGAGCACCGTGAGCGTGATGGCCCCGGTGACGAAGCTCGCGAACCGCGAAGGGACGTGGTTTACGGCAAGGTAGATCGCGGCGTGCACCACGCGCGTGGCGACGAACAGCCACGCCAGCTCGACCTGCGCCGTGTCGACGCGTCCGGTGGCGATCATCAGGATGCACACGACGTAGAACAGAACCGGCAGCTCGAGCAGGTTCATGTACGTCCTCGCGGGGCGCTCGATCCACTCGGGCGGGGCGCCCGCCGCGTACGTGCGGTAGTAGCGCATGGACACCTTGCCGACGAGGACCGCTGCGTTTCGCGCCACCGCGGTGCCGATGAGCACGAGCCCCGTGAGCGCGGCGAGCGCCACGATCGGCTGGACGAGCGCCTTGGGGTCCGGAGCCGCCGTCGCCGCCGCGTCGTGCGATACGAGCGCGGCAACGAAGGCGGCGAAGGCGCCGATGACCACCGACACCCTGGCGAAGGTGGGCAGCAGGTTGGGGGTGGTCGGGTGTGTCGTGCGCTCTCTCGGTTCGCTCGAGCCTGCGGACTTGGCGGCGTCCAACGGTTCCGGGGGCGGCGCGTCGGCAGTGCTCGTCATGGGATGACCTTCCGTCTCCCAAGATAGTGCATGGCCCCGCCCGAATCGACGCGCGGCCGCTTTCGTGAGCCGTGCGGGCGCCAGGTCGGCACTTTCGGGGGCGATGCCTGCAAAAAACGCTGCGAACAATTCCAGGGTCGGATGGGCTGCGGCGCTCGCGCTCGCGGCGGTCGCGTGCGGGAGCTCGTCGTCCTCCACCGATACGGGCGACGGCGGCAGCTCCGGCACGTCGAGCAGCGGCACCTCCTTCGGCTCGGCGAGCGGTAACGGCGCAGGCGCCATGGCAGGGAGCGGCGGCGGGAGTGGGTCGGGCGCGGCCGCGGGTTCGGCGAGCGGCGCGGGAAGCACATCGGGCACCGGCTCGACGAGCGGCGCGGCCGGCGGCGACGCGGGCGGCATGCCCATCAAGACGTGCGGCGACGCGGGGGCGCCGCTCGGCGGCGCGTCGGGCTCGGGGTCCACCAGCGACACGGGGGCGTCGTGCGCGGTCTCGGCCTCGAGCGTCCACGTCTCGCAGGTCGACGTCGGGATGGCGTACCAATACCAAGAGGTCGACACGCCGCTCTCGCTGCTGGCCATCTCGCCGATCCCGGGCGGTGGGTCGCGTCTGGCCTTCATGGGGATGGACAACAAGGCGCACGTCGTCCTCCTCGACGGCAGCGACAACCTCGTGGCCGGGCAGTCGTTCGCCTTGACGGCCCACGACCTCCAGGACGTCTACGCCGACGCGACCGGGGGCGTCGCCCTCGTGACGCGCGACGCGATGGGCGGAGGCACCAACAACTGCGGCAGCCCGATGAACCTTTGCTCGCTCAGCATGCCGACCAACTACTCGTGCTGGGACATGTACCTCGTGCGGTTCGACGCCTGCGGCAACGAGAGCTGGGCCACGAAGCTCACGACGTCGAGCGCGTCGCTCCCGCCGTACTCGACGGGGATGGCGGGGCCCATGTCGCTCATGATCTGGTGGTACGCGCACAACGGCCGGATCGGCTTCGATGGGACCAACTTCGCCGCGTACTACGGCGTGGCCATCACCGTGAAGAACCTGAACGGGATGAACTGCATGGACATCCATCAGGGCGACGAGATGCGCCTCGTCAACGCGAGCACGGGCAAGCTAGGGGCGGGGGGCTTCGACGTCGGCTGCAGCCACAGCAGCTTCGAACGTCTGGCGTACGATGGGACCAAGTTCGTGCCCGTCTGCAACAACGACGCGCCGACCGGAGGCAAATCGGGACGCATCGCCTTCGCGCCGCAGACGACGACGATCTACCCCGTCGACGAGATGAACACGGAGCTCGGCAGCGTGCTCCCCGCGGGGGGCGGAGGCTACTGGATCGTCGCGACCGACCTGCGCGCCGGGCAGACCGCGGCGATGCCCGGCCTCGACGACGTACATCTCTTGCACGTGACGACGGGCGCGCCCGACAAGAATACGATGCTGGCGAGCGACTCGGGGCTCAACGATCGCAACCCGCACCTTGCCGCGTTCGGAAAGAATCGGATGCTGGCTGCGTGGGAGACGTCGACGACGGCCGCCCCCATGGGAGGCCACCTCTCCCAGACGGACACGAGCCGTAAGCTTTACGTCCAGGCGCTCGACGCGACGACGGGCGCTGCGCAGGGCAGCCCTTTCAACATCGCGGGGGTGATGGGGAGCCGGTACCAGGACTTCCGGACGTACGCGGACGGGAGCGTCGCGTACGCCGCGCCCGGGGGTGGAACGAAGGTGCAGATCGTGCGCGTCACGCCGTGCAAGTGAGGTCGTGCGCGGGAGGTCCGCCGGACCAGGGGGTGTTCCTAGTCCGCTCTCTCGCTTTGCTCGAGCTTGCGGTTCTTGGGTGTCCTAGTCCGCTCTCTCGCTTTGCTCGAGCTTGCGGACTAGCCGGGCCACGAAATACCCGTCCGTGCCGTGCACCTGAGGGAGCAACCGGAAGCTGGTGGCGTCGCCCGCGATCGCCCGCGCCTCGGGCGCGTCGAACGGGGACGGCGCGAATTCCGGAAGCTCCGCGAGCAGGCCGGCCACGACTTCTTCTGCCTCTTCACGAAGGACGCTGCACACGACGTACGTGAGCGACCCGCCGGCCCGCACGTGGGCGGCGGCACCTCGGGCGATGGCGAGCTGCGTCCGCGCCATCGCGGCGAGGTCCTCGTCCTTGCGACGCAGCGCGAGGTCCGGGCGGCGGCGCAGCGTTCCCACTCCCGTGCAGGGCGCGTCGACCAGGACGCGGTCGTAGAGCGCGGTGACCTCGCCCGAGCCCCGGGTCCAGTCCACCCCGAACACGCGGCGCGCGTGGAGGCCGAGGCGCGCGAGCTCTGCGGCGAGCCGGTCGAGCTTCGACGGCGTCGCGTCGCACGCGTCCACCGCGCCCCTGTCGCCGGCGCGGCGCGCAAGGACGGCCGTCTTGTTTCCACGGCCCGCGCACGCGTCGAGCACGGTCTCGCCCGCGCGCACGCCGACCGCGAGCGCCGCCGTCTGCGATCCTTCTTCTTGAATCGACCACGCCCCGTCGGTGTACCCCGGCAGACCCTGCGGGCGGCCGGCGCCGCGCGCCAGGATCGCGAGCGGCGAGACCCGCCCTGGATCGAAGGCCGCGTCCGGGGCCGCGACGCGCAGCCGTCCGAGCCACGGGCCCCGCTCGGGCGCCCGTTCGACGCGCAAGGCCACGGGCGGCGGCTCCGCGCCGGACGCGAGGAAGGCGCGCGCCTCGTCGGGCGAGAGGGCCCGCTCGAGCGCCGCGCGCAGCCACGCGGGGGCCGAGGAGACCACCGCCTCGGCGCGGTCGGTTTCGGTCGCGGCGGCCGCCCGACCGGCCACCTTGCGCAGGACCGCGTTGGCGAACGAGGCGACGCGCTCCCCCCGCGCGGCGCGGACTGCGTCGACGGCTTCGCTCACCGCGGCGAAGGGCGGCACGCGGGTGAAAAAGAGCTGGTACGCCGCCAGCCTCAGGTGCGAGAGCGCGCGCTCGTCGACCTTGGCGAGCCCCCGCGGGGCGAAGCGCGCGATCTGCGCGTCCAGCCAGGGTGCGACGCGGAGCGTCCCGTAGACGAGCTCCGTCGCCAGCGCGCGGTCACGAGCGTCGAGTTGCACGGCGCGCGCGAGCTCGGCCTCGAGCGCGGCCGCCGCGAAGGCGCCGTCCTTCGCCACGCGGACCAGGACGTGCGCGGCGGCGGAGCGGGCGCCCGTCACGTGAGGATCTCGCGAACCTGGCTCACGATGACGTCCCATCGGCGCTCGACGTCGTTCTTGAACGCCACGAGCATGAGCAGCAGGAGCACGAGCATTCCGCCCAAGCTCGCAACCTCGCGCGCGCGCAGCGGCAGCGGGCGGCGCCGCGCCGCCTCGAGCAGGAAGAAGAGCAGGTGTCCGCCGTCGAGGACGGGGATGGGAAGGAGGTTGATGAGCCCGAGGTTGACCGAGATGAGCGCCATCGCCCAGACGAAGTAAGCCGGCCCGCGCGCCCCCGCCTGCCCCGCGATGTCATACATCGTGATCGGCCCGCTGACGCTCGAGAGCGAGACGCGCCCTTGCACGAGGCGCAGCAGGCCCACGCTGATGAACTTGATGACGCTCGAGGTCTCCTCGACGCCGCGGCGGATCGCGTAGCCTAGCAGGTGCGGGTTCGGGACGAGGCGATCGGGCGCGCTCGGCAGCCAGTGATCGGTGCGGAACACGTAGCGTTCGTAGTGCTGGCCGAACTCGTCGTCCCACTGCTCCTTGCGGAGCTGGAAGAAGCCGCGCATCGGCATGCCGTCGCGGGTCCACTGCAGCTCGCGCATGCGGTCGGCGCCGGCGACGAGGCTGTCCTCCATCGTCCGCCAGAGCTTCTGCGGCGCGCCGTCGAGCGTCGTGATCCGGTCGCCCGGGCGCAGGCCGGCGCGCCACTCGCTCGACGCCTCAGGGACGAAGGCCACGAACATGTCGCCGCTCTCGATCCCCGTGCGTCCGAGCACGTCGGCCGCGCGCCCCACTTGGTCGATCGGCGCGGTCGTGCCGGGCGTGCGCGGCGAGGGGGTGAGCTGCGCGACCCCGGGCTCGAGGACCGCGAGCTCGCACAGACCGCCGAGGGCGTGGGGGACCTCGACGGGGCGCAGGTAGCTCAAGACGACCTGGTCGCCGCGGTTCTCGGCGAGCGTGTCGACGAGGTCGACGAAGCGCTCGATCCGGCGGCCGTTGACGGCCACGATCCGGTCGAACGTCTTGAGCTCGGCGTGCCCCGCCGGCGAATCCGGGCGCGACACGCCGATGACCGCCGCGGGGAAGCGCGGGTCGAACCCGATGCGCCCCGTGTGCTCGACGATGTCGAGCTCCCGCACCTCGGCCTCGTCCGCGGGCGTGACGGAGACGTCGATGGTCTTGCCGTCGCGCACGAGCCCTAGGGTCACGGGGCGGCCGGTGCGCCGGGCGATGAGCCGCTGCACCTCGGGGAACGTGGTGACGTCGTCGCCGTCGACGCGCACGATGCGGTCGCCGGGCTCGAGCTTGCCGTCCGCGGGCTTGCCCGGGATGACGACGCCGATGGTCGGCGGCAGGAACTTCTCGTCCTCGAGGAAGACGGACGTATAGAGCGCGATCGGGAATAGGAGGTTCATCGCCGGCCCTGCGAGGACGATGAACACGCGCTTCCAGAGCGCCTGCGCTTCGAACGTTCGCCCGCGCTCCTCCGGCAGGATCGGCTCGGCTCGCTTGCTCTCCTCGAGCATCTTCACGAAGCCGCCGAACGGCAGGAGCGCGAGGCAATACTCCGTCTCCTTGCCGCGGATCCGCAGGACCTTCGGGCCGAAGCCGATCGAGAACGTGATGACCTTCACCCCGAAGATCTTCGCGAACGCGAAGTGGCCCGACTCGTGGATGAAGATGAGCGAGCTGACGAGCAGGACGAAGTAGAGGAGGTCCACGGCGGCCGATGCGGTCCGCAGAACCTAGCAGATCGCGCCCCCGACCTTGGCGCAACGCCGCCGCGGGAGAGGCTCCGGGTCCGCGTCCTGTAACCAGGGACCCTCCGGGGACGTAAACTCAGGGCGAACCGGGCACTATCTTGCGAGGCGAGGCGTTGGCCATGAGTCGAATCTTGACGAAATTGTTGTGGCTTCCGGTCGCGGGCGCGGGGTTCCTGGCCTGCTCGAGCTCGGGATCCGGCCCGAACGCGCCGGCCTCATCGTCGGGGAGCGGCACGAGCTGCGCGAACGACGCCCTGCTCAACGTGAAGCTCGGCCCCCTCGCGCCGGCCACCTTGCCGCTCACCAAGGCGGGCGACAAAGGCGCTCTTCAGTTCGTCCTCGTCGACCCGATGACGCCCAACCCGCCGAGCCAGGACGCGAACTCGTGGACGCTGCAGGTCCTCGACGGCACCGGCAAGGGGCTCATGGACGCGACGCTCTCGTTCCCCAACGACAAGGCCCACGGAGCGGATGCCAATCCGTGGATGCCC
>DATGJA010000213.1:0-5836 GCA_035295445.1 Polyangiaceae bacterium
ATCATCGGCGACCGCCAGACCGGGAAGACGGCCGTCGCCCTCGACACGATCATCAACCAGAAAGGGCAGGGCGTTCACTGCTTCTACATCGCCATCGGGCAGAAGCAGTCCACGGTCGCCAGCGTGGTCGACAAGCTGACCCAACACGGCGCGATGGAGTACACGACGATCATCGTCGCGGGGGCCAGCGAGATGGCGCCGCTGCAGTTCATCGCCCCCTATTCGGGCGTGACGATGGCCGAGTACTTTCGCGACAGCGGCCGCCACGCGCTGTGCATCTATGACGACCTCTCCAAGCAAGCTGTGGCGTATCGCCAGCTTTCGCTGCTGCTGCGGCGCCCGCCGGGGCGCGAGGCGTACCCGGGCGACGTCTTCTACATCCATTCGCGCCTGCTCGAGCGCGCGGCCAAGATGGCCGAGGAGTTCGCCGTCGTCCGCAAGGACGTGACCGACTGGGAGAAGCGAGGCGACGCCAAGATCCACAAGGGGGAGCTGGGCCGCCACCACGCGGAGTCGGAGCTCAAGGACAAGGGGGACGGCCACCAGATCCTCAAGAACCCGCGGTCCGGCGGTTCGCTCACCGCCCTCCCCATCATCGAGACGCAGGCGGGCGACGTGAGCGCATACATCCCGACCAACGTGATCTCGATCACGGACGGACAGATCTTCCTCGAGACCGACCTCTTTTATTCGGGCGTGCGCCCCGCGATCAACGTGGGCATCAGCGTCAGCCGGGTCGGCGGCAGCGCGCAGATCAAGGCCATGAAGGGAGTGGCCGGGCGGATCAAGCTCGAGCTCGCGCAGTACCGCGAGATGGCGGCCTTCTCGCAGTTCGCCAGCGATCTGGACAAGGTCACGCGCGATCAGCTCGAGCGCGGCGTGCGCCTCGTCGAGATCCTCAAGCAAGGACAGTACGTCCCGCTGTCGGTCGAAAAGCAGGTCGTGATCATCTACGCGGGCACGAAGGGCTACGTCGACAAGCTCGAGATCTCGCAGATCGCGGCGTACGAGCACGGTCTTTACGACTTCATCGCCAAGAAGTATCCGACCATCTACGAGTCACTCCGCGCCAAGAAGGTGCTCGACGACGCGACGGAGGCGCAGCTCAAGCAGGCCCTCGACGAGTTCGGCACCGCGTTCGGCTCGGCGAAGGCGGGCGGCGAGTAGCCATGCCGTCGCTCAAGGCCATCCGCAAGAGGATCGCGAGCACCAAGGCGACGCAGAAGATCACGCGCGCCATGAAGATGGTCGCGGGGGCGCGCCTGACGCGTGCCCAGCAGCGCATCGTGGCGATGCGCCCCTATGCGGTGAAGACCGCCGAGATGCTCCGGTCGGTGGCGGCCTCGATGGGAACGTCGGCCGAGACGCAGGACGATTCCCTGCACCCTCTCCTGGCGCGGCGACCCGAGAAGAAGGCCCTGGTGCTCGTCGTGTCGGCCGATCGCGGACTCTGCGGCGCGCTCAACACGAACGTCAACAAGACGACGGAGCGGGCGTGGCGCGAGAAAGAAGCGGCCGGCGCCGAGGTGGCCTTCGTGACGATGGGCCGCAAGGGGCGCGAGTATCTGCAGCGGAGGAAGGCGGTCATCGTCAGGGACTTCCCGCGCATCTTCGACGGCCTCGACGTCGACAAGGCGCGCCTCGTGACCCGCTGGCTGGTGCCGCGCTTCGAGAAGGGCGAGTACGACTCGGTACATCTGGTCTTCAGCGAGTTCAAGAGCGCGATCACGCAACGCGTGACGATGGAGCAGCTCTTGCCGCTGCCCGAACCGCCGCGCGCCCAGTCGGGGGCGGGCGAGAGCCTGACCACGGAGTTCATCTTCGAGCCGAATCAGCGCGCGCTGCTCGAGCGACTGGTCCCGATGTACGTCGAAATCAGCGTGTATCGAGCGCTGCTCGAGGGGCAGGCCAGCTTCTTCGGCGCCCAGATGACCGCGATGGACGCGGCCACGCGCAACGCGAAGGACATGATTGCCCGGCTGACCTTGGCGTACAACCGCGCGCGTCAGGCCGCGATCACCAAGGAGCTGATGGAGATCATCGGCGGCGCCGAGGCGCTGAAAGATTAGCGCGGATTAGCGCGGGAACGACAGGCGGTACGTGAGCAGTCCGTCCGCGTCGACCTCGGTCCAGAAGCCGCCGCCCTGCGCCCGCATCGCCGCGGAGACGAAGTAGACCGCGAGGCCTCGGGCCGACGAGTCGGTCGACGCGACGGCGTCGACGCGGACCGCGATGCTGCGCGTCCGAAGCGACACCTCGATGGTGCTGGCAGGGCGGGCGTCCCGGAACGAGCGCTCGAGCGTCCGCTCCAGCGCGCGCCGGAGGAGGTCCCCGTTCGCGCGCACGATTCGTGTCGCGGCTTGCGATCGCACGGTCAGACCCCGGGCCTGCGCCTCCCGCCTCGTCACGTCGATCACGTCCACGATGATTTGCGCCGCGTCGACCTCGGTGACGGTGGTCGCACACTCGCCGGCGGCCAGCCGCACGGCGTCGGCCATGTCGGTCACCGTGCGGGCGGCCCGCGCGTTCGCGTCGCGACAGTCGGTCAGCGCGTCCCGCAGGACGGACGGCGCGTCCGAATGGAGCTCGGAGAGCGCGAAGTCGAGGTTGATGGCAATCGCAGCGAGCGGCGTCTTCAGGTCGTGCGCGATGAGCCGGGCGACGTCGTTGCCCACCACCCGGATCTCGGGGCTCGACTCTTCCTTCTTGCGCGCGGACGAGGCGCTCGGAAACTCTTGCTTCACGTCCCCCTCCCCCCGCTCGGCGACTCGCCGCAGGCCGGGTGCATCGTCCGAACTCTCGCTTCGCTCGAGCCTGCGGACTTTGGGTGCATCGTCCGAACTCTCGCTTCGCTCGAGCCTGCGGACTTGGGCCTAGAAGTCATGGTCCGCGAGGATCGTCGCCTCGACGTGGTCGGTCGCTTCGCCCTGGGGGCGATCGCCCGCGAACGCGATCGCCACGACCTCGCCCGGGCGGGGCACCGGATTGTCCCCGACCTGTTGCGTGATGTTGCCCAGCGTCCCGCCCCAGACCCGTGCGACCGCGTGCTGCGGGCATGCCGTCGAACGGCACGATGCCGACTCGAGCTCAAGCGTCGTTTGGAAGACCCCGTCCACGTCGACCGCAGTGCTCGCCACGACACGGGCGGTCGCGTCTCCCACGACGAACGACTGACTCACGGCCGACCGCGCGCGCACGGGCGCCACCACGAGGACCGCCAACGCCGCACAAGCGGGGACGAACACGCGCGCTCTGCGCCGCGACATGCGCCAGGCGCCCGCCATCCCGGCCAGGGCGAGCACCGCCCAGCCGTCGGCGAGGCCTGCCCTCGTGCCGGCGACGCTCGCGCCGCAACCCGCGTGGGTCGGCGAGCCGCCGTAGGCTTGGTCGAGGCCGTCGACGTCATCCGTCGTCGGCGCGCGCAGGGTCGCGTCCCCCGGCTTGCTGTACGCGTACATCAGTGCCGCGTGGACGTCGTTCTGGTCTCCGAGCCCGAGGGAGTGGCCGATCTCGTGCGCCACCACGTGCTGCAGGTCGAAGGCGCCGCTCGAGCGGCCGTCGTCATCGCCGCTCCCTTCGTTCGAGAGCGCGACGGCGCCCGGGGCGGCCAGGGCCCCGGCGGGCAGCGCGGCGAACTTGTGCGCCCCGTTGACCACCACGTCCGCGTCCACGATCGCTCCAGTCTGGCTGTCGAAGCTCAAGATGGTGATGGCCAGCGCGTTGCCCGCGGGGGCGTATCCCTTGGGGGCAAAGAGGACGACGTTGTTGCCGTCCACCGCCGGTCCCTTCGCCGGCTTGGTGCCGGCTGACGTCGAGAGCGCCGGCGCACCCGAGACCCCGCTCCAGGCCGACACGGCCTGCGCCACCGCGTCCGCGCCGCCCGAGACGGCGGAGTGAACGCTCGGATCGATCACGTAGGACACCTGCGACTCATTCCAGCGCACGGTTGCGCCACTCGACGCATGTTTAATCTGGAATGCGCCGGCGTCGGCCGACCAGGCCAAGGCCGATGTCATCGTCGCACACACAAGCGCAGCAAGACTCTGCGCGCCGCGAGCCCTCATGACCGCTCCTCGCGCCGCCCCGATCCTGGCGGCGGCCGATACTCATGGCGAGGACGCGAGCCGCAACGGCACCGAGCCGCTGGGAGGCGCGAACCCTCGCCATCCATCGAACGGCACAATCGGCCGAGGGTTTAGGCCCTTTCGGAACGTCAATGAGACGTCCGCGTCGAGCCGGGGGTCGAAGACGAGAGACGAACCTCCTCCTTCAACGGCGATCGATCGTCGGATCGGGGCCGTCTGGGTCCAGCACGGCGCTCGTGTCCCGCGCCGCCACGGCCACGGGAGACAGCAGGGGCGCCGGCCAGAGGCCGAAGAGCAGCGACAGCAACACCAGAGGTACGAGCGCGACCAGCTCGACCGCCATGGCGTCCGGGATGCGACCGCCGAAGGGCGCGAGGAGCGCGCTCTTGCGCCAGGACGGATCGACCTGGCCGGCAAGCACGTGACGGGCGATGCGAAGGTGCGCGGCGGTCGACGCCCCGAGCGCGACCACCAGGAGCGCCGCGAGGACCGGGTGACGGACGAAGCCCCCGACCACCGCCAGGAGCAGACCCCACGAGCCCGCGAGGCCGGGCGCGCCCATCGAGACGCCGAGCGCGACGCCCGTGAACACGGCGAGCCCCGGCGCCTCTCCCATCAGGCCGCCGATCCGCTGTGCGTCCACCGATCGCATGCGCTGCGAGAGCGACGCCGTCACGCCGAGCAGCAGCGTGGTCGCCAGCCCGTGCGTGAACAGGATGGCCGCGCCGCCGGCGATCCCCTGCGCGGTCAGCGCGCCGATACCGTAGAGACAAGCGCCGCCGGCGGTCACGGTGGCGTAGGCCGCGAACCTCCGGAGATCGCGCTGCGCCATCGCGCAGAGAGCACCCCAGAGGGCGCAGAGCGCGCCGATGGCCGCGAGCGAGGCCCCCGCCCAACGCGCGCCCTCCGGCATCGCGCCGAGTCCCACCCGAACGAGCAGGTACGGACCCAGGGCGACGAACGCGGCGCCCGCGACGATGCCGGCGCCCGGCGGCGCCTCCTCGAGCAAGTCCGGAAGCCATGCGTGGAGGGGCACGACGGGCGTCGCGAAGGCGACCGCGACGAAGAGGAGGCTCCACGCGACCTCGACGAAGGGAAGGCCGACGAGGGGCGCCTTGGATGCGAACGAGGTCCGGGACAGCTCCGGGATCGACGTCGTGTGGGCGACGGAAAAGCCGTCGACGAGGAACGCGCGACCGGACGCCCTCGACAGCGCCACGAACGCGAGGAGCATCGCGCCCGATCCGACGGCGCCGTAGGCGACGAGCTTCGCGGCCGCGTGGGGTCCGCGGCGCCCACCCCAGCCGCCCGCGAGCAGGATCAGTCCGAGGAGAGCCGCCTGCCACGCGCCGAACAGCACGAAGAGGTCGAGCGCGACGAGCGATCCCATGATCCCCGACGTCAGGAGGGCGAGGGCGGCGTAGTACCCCTCCGAGCGACGCTCTCCGTCGGCGACGAGCAGCGCCACGAGCGCCGCCACCGCCGTCAGCAAGACGAGCGACAGGCTGAAGCCGTCGACGCCCAGATACCATTCGCAGCCCAGCGACCGCACCCACACGGAGCGGTCGACGAGCTGGAACCCGTCGTTTCCGTCCGCGTGTCCGACCCCCGGAACGAAGCTTCGGTACGCCCACAGCCCGAGGAGGACCTCGACCACGGCGACCGCGACGGCGATGCGCCGAAGCAAGCGCTCGCGCCTTCCCGTCCACCACCAGACGCCGGCGACGGGCAGAACCACGAGGGGCCAGAGC
>DATGJA010000214.1:0-7268 GCA_035295445.1 Polyangiaceae bacterium
TCTTCGAGACGGCCTCGAACGACGGCTCCGTCTTCGCGGTCCTCCTGGGCGAGTACGGCGCCGGCAAGACGCATCACCTCTTGCATCTCGAGGCGCGCGCGCTCGCCGAGCGGCGGCCCGTCCTGCGGCTCGCGGTCGAGCGCCTCGACGAGGACCTCGGCAACCCGCAGCGCCACTTGCGGCGTCTCATCGAGAACGCGACGTTCCCGGGAAAGCGACCCACCGGGTTTCTCGAGCGGCTCGACGCGTGGCTCGCCAAGCCGGCCGCGCGCAAGCGTCTGCGCCACGCGCTCGACGCGGTCTTCGAAGCCCACGACGAAACCGCAAGACCGGCGGCGCGCGCCGTCGGGGGCGCTCCGGACGACGACGTCGACGACGCCGCGGTGCGCGAGATCTTCGGCGCGTTCGACCTGCTCGACAAGCCGAGCAGCCCCTCGTACCGCAAGGACGCCTACGCCCGCCTGCACCTGTGGCTCGACGTCCTCGAGCGTCTCGAGGGCTGCGCCGGCCCGGTGCTCATCCTCGACGAGGCGGAGAACCTGTATCGCGTGGGCGTCTCGCGCGCCGAACGTCGAACCGCGCTGCGCTCTCTCGCGCACTACTGCGGCGGGGCCTTGCCGCGCGCGACGGTCGTCCTCGCCGTGACGCCCGACACGCTCGAGGCGATGCGCGAGGAGGCCGGCGCCCTGCTCGACGAGATCGAGGAGCAAGCGACCCTCTTGCCGACCGAGGACGTGGCCATGCTCCGGCGACGGCTTCTCCGGGCTCGGCCCATTCGAGTGACCAAGCTCGGGCCGAGCGATCTCGAAACGCTCGCCGAGCAGGCGCGAGGCGTCGCGCGAAGCGTCCGCGGAAAGCACGTCGACCGGCGCATCGGCGCCTTTCTCGAGCGGGCCGTGAAGGACAGCGACACCCCGCGCGACCTGCTCCGGCGCGTCATGCTCCGCGAGGAGCGCATCGCGTGGCTCGACGACGCGGGGGATCGCTGACGGGAGGGGGCCAGGACGAACGAACGCCGGTCTCCTGCGGCCTCAGGAGGCCTTGTCGATTGCGCTCTTGAGCGTGTCGTACTCGTGATTGATGTGTTCCTTGACCGCGTCGAACGTCGATCCCATCGCGGTGTCGATCGAGCGCAGGTCGTTCCCGAGGACGGTGCGCTGTTGCCGGATGGTCGGCAGGTACTGGTCGAGCCGAGCCTTGTCGGCGCCGGTGGCGGTCTTGGCTTTGGCCTCGAGGTTGGCGATCTTCACGTCGAGGTCGTCGAGGTCCTTCTGCTTGTCGTTGCGGAAGTCGCTTCGCTGGCGGTCCAGGTCGGCACGCGCCACCGCGATCGTGCGCTCCCTTTCGGCCTCGGCTGAGGCGGATTCGCGCGCACTCTGCTGTTGCGCGGTAGCGTTGTCCTGTCCGGCCTGGTTCTCCTTCTGCTGTTCGGTCGCGCCGGGCTTCTCGCATCCGATGCCCAAGAGCAGCGCGGCGCCAAGAGCAAGCGTCCCGAGTTGTCGAGTCATTGGCTTTTCTCCGTTGTGAGGGTCCGCCCTCGCGAGGGCCCTCGAAGGCCATGCAGCGGTCATGCCGATGCGACTCTGCCAAATCTGCCGAAGCGATCGCGACCTGTGAGCACGCGGCCGCGCGCTCGCACATCCGCATGAGCCCGCGTCGCAGTTTTCGCCTCCGACGCTACGCGAGGTCGAGGCCACTCTCGCGGCCTCTGTGAACTGGCAAGGGGTTTTTTCCTGTGCTGTCCTCTGTGCCGAATGAACGGCACTTCGAATCCACAGATCTCCGATCGAACTTCGGATGACGGCGCGCGTCTGTCGCAGCGCTCCACCGACGCCGCCCTTCATGTCATGCTCGCCGCCGTCGCCGCGACTCCCGCGCGTCTGCGCGAACTGCTCGCGACGGGGCACGATCCGCTCGTCGCGTTCACCGCGGAGCGCCGCATCGTCGCGGTCAACGATCTCGCCGAGCGCCTGTTCGGGTACGGGTCCCACGAGCTCGACGGGCATCCGACGGACGACCTCGTGCCCGCGCGCCTCCGTCAGCCCGGCGCCCCGCCGATGACGGCGACCGACGATCTCGTCTCCGTCGACCTTCCGGGGCTTCGTCGCGACGGCTCGGAGATCCCGCTCGCCTGGACGTTCGGTGCGGTGCGCTTGCCGGACGGACCGCTCTTCGTCATGCTCGTGCGCAACCGCGCGGAGATCGACGAAGCCTGGGAAGCCCTGCGTCTCAGCGACGAGCGCTTCCGCCTTCTCGTCGACGGCGTGCGCGACCACGCCATCTACATGCTCGATGCCGCCGGGCGCGTCTCGACCTGGAACTCCGGCGCCGAGCGCCTCAAGGGGTGGCGAGCCTCGGAGATCATCGGGCGTCCCTACGACGAGATGTTTTCTTACGAGGATCGGGCCCACGGGGTCCCGGCTCGCCTGCTGACCGAGGCGGTCGCGGCGGGCAGCGTCGAGGCGAGCGGCTGGCGACTGCGCAAGGACGGGACGAGCTTCTACGGCAATTCGTCCCTTAGCTCCATCCGGGCCCGCGACGGCAAGACCCTCGTCGGATACGCGGTCATCACCCACGACCTCACGGCGCGCGTTCGCGCCGAGGAAAACGAGAAGCACCTGGCCCTCGAGCGCGCGGCGCGCCAGATCGCCGAGGACGCCGAGAAGCACGCGCGCATCAGCGAGGAGCGCCTGAGCCGCATCCACCGCATGGCGCTCGCCCTCTCCAAGGCGGTTGCCCTGCAGGAGGTGGCGACGGCGGCGCTCGCCGAGTGCCTTCCCGAGATCGGCGCCGCGGGAGGAGCTCTTTACCTCCTCGGTCCGGACGGCGCGACCCTCGCGCTTCTTGGCGAGCACGGTCAGCCGCCGGCGCCCGTCGACGCCTGCCGGGCCTTGCCCCTGTCGTCGCAGGGCCCCTTGGCGGACGCGACCCGCGCGGGCGAGCCGCGCTTCTACGAGAGCTTCGAACAGCGCGCCGGTGACCTCGAGGCTTGTGCGGCCGTGCCGCTCGCCGTGCGCGGCCGTACGCTCGGCGTCCTCGGGATCCGTTACCGGGGTCGGCGGGCGTTCGACCCGGCGGAGCGCTCCCTCGTCCTCACCCTGGGAGAGCTGTGCTCCCAGGCCCTCGAGCGGGCGCAGCTCTTCGAGGCAGAGCAGCGGGCCAGCCGCGCGAAGGACGAGTTTCTGGCGATGCTCGGCCACGAGCTCCGGAACCCGCTCGCGCCCATGACGACGGCCGTGCAGCTCATGAAGCACCGAAAGGAAAATCAGGGCTCCGAGGAGTGCGAGATCATCGAGCGCCAGCTCGGACACATGGCGCGCCTGGTCGACGATCTTCTCGACGTCTCGCGCATCGCGCGGGGCAGCGTCGAGCTCGCCCGCAGGCAGGTCTCCGTCGCGGACATCTTTGCCCGCGCCGTCGAGATCGCGAGCCCTCTGCTCGAGCAGCGCAGCCACGAGCTGACGATCGACGAGCGCCCCAAGGGGCTGATGCTCGACGCGGACCCTCAGCGGATGGCCCAGGTGATCGCCAACCTGCTGACCAACGCCGCCAAGTACACGCCGCCGCACGGCCACATCGCGCTCTCCGCCGCGCTCGAGGGAGACGAGGTCGTCATCCGCGCCCGCGACGACGGACAGGGCATTCCCGCAGACCTCTTGCCCCACGTGTTCGACCTGTTCGTGCAGGGAGAGCGCACCATCGACCGGTCCCAGGGGGGTCTCGGCCTTGGGCTCGCCCTCGTGAAGAACCTCGTCGCGTTGCACGGCGGGACCGTGAGCGCGGTGAGCGAGGGAGCCGACCGCGGCAGCGAGTTCGTCGTGCGCCTGCCCTGGGTGAGGGCGGCGCCGCACGTCGAAGACCCCGCGCCGGCGGCCCGGGCTCCCGCGCGCACGGGCAAGTCACGCCGAATCCTCGTGGTCGACGACAACGAGGATTCCGCCGAGGCGCTCGCGATGGCCCTCGAACATTTCGGATATCAGGTCGCGTTCGCGCTGGACGGGCTGACGGCGCTCGACCGGCTGCGTGCGTTTCCGGCGGACGTGGCCTTCCTCGACCTCGGGCTCCCGGTGATCGACGGCTTCGAGCTGGCCCGCCGGATCATTCGCGAGTTCCCCGACCGGCCGCCGCGCCTGGTGGCGGTCACCGGGTACGGCCAGAAACACGACGTTACCCGGAGCGCCGCGGCGGGCTTCGAGGCGCACCTGACCAAACCGGTCGATCTGGACGCGCTCGTGGCGGCGGTGGAGCGCGTGGACCCGTAGGCGGCGCTTCATGGCGCGTGACCTTCACGACGCAGCACGCGCTTCTACGCGACGCCGACCTGGGGGTGCGTCCCGATCTCGGGACCGAAGCCACCCTCCATTTTGGAGACGGCGAGGGGTCCGCGCAGAGCCTCTCCGCCGGGACGCCTGAAGTAGTGGCTCTCGATGAGCTGCTGGAACTCACGGAACGACGCGCTCACCGGCGAGATCGAGCCGAGATCGCCCGTCTCCCGGAGCAGCGTCATGGACCGCAGGATCGCGCTCGTCGCCACGTAGAGCGCGGGGGTCGAATAGAGAACGATCTTGAACCCCAGCTCGTGGAGCTTCTGCGCCGGCAAGAGCGGCGTCTTGCCCCCGTAGATGAGGTTGATGATCTTGTGCCCAGGGACCTCTGCGCCGACGCGCTCGAGCGCCTGCGTCGACTGGAGACCGTCCACCAGCGTCACGTCCGCTCCGGCTGACTCGTAGCGGCGCGCCCGCGCGACGCCTTCGTCGATGGACGCGGCATCCGTGCGCGCGACGACGCACATGTCCGTCTCCCGGGCCGCGAGGGCGCACTCGAGCTTGCGCAGGTACTGGTCGACGGGGATGACCGCCTTTCCGGCCGCGTGGCCGCATCGCTTCGGAAAGACCTGATCTTCGAGGATCATCGCGGCCGCGCCGGCGCGCTCGAGCTCCCGGACCGTGCGCACGACGTTGTCCTCGTTGCCGTACCCGTTGTCGGCGTCGACGACGACCGGAACGCGGACCGCCTCCGAGACGTTGCGGGTCAGCAGCGCGGTCTCGACCAGGCTGGTCAGGCCGATGTCGGGGTTGCCGAGGAGGCTCGCCGCGACGCCGTAGCCGCTCATGAACACGGCTTGAAAGCCCGCTCGCTCGAGCAGCATCGCGCTGAGCGCGTCGAAACAGCCGGGCAACTCGATGCCCTCCGGCGCCGCGAGAAGCGCGCGGAACCTCTCCGCCGTCCGATGATTCGATTGCATCCCCGTCACCTCCTGTTTTGTCGTTGCAGGTCGCTAACCCCGGAAGCTGGCCGGCGAAGCGTCACTGGACCTCGCAGTATCCGAGGTTGCAGGCCGGGCGAGCCGGGTCGCCGCAGTCGTTCGCGGTGTTGCAGGGCGCGCAGCCGGCCGGCGCCGCGCCGTTCACGCTGGGGCTCGCCTCGAAGTAGCAGCCGCACTCGAACGGCGGTTGGAACGCCGACAGCGGCCCGAGCTCGGCGTCTCGCTTCACACCCATCGCGCACGTCGGCACGAGGCTCGAGGCGATGAACGCGTCGAGCAGCGCGCGAGGAACGTTCGGAACCGAGACCACGGACACGAACGCCTGGGCGGCCGGCGAGACGGGCACGCCGTCGGCCACCGCGGCAAAGAAGTGGATCGGGCCCCAGACCGGATAGTGTCCGTCGCGGACGTTCTGCTTGTCCTTTTTGAACTCCGTCGAGTCCGGCAGGTACGCGCACGACTGTCCGGGGGCCTTGAACGCGAGCGCGCGCAGGTTGTCGCGGTCGGCGTCGTAGAAGTCCGTCGAGATGATTCCGATCGATCGATCCGCCAGAGCCGGATCGGCGATGACTCGCAAGAGCGCGTCCACGTTCGCCGCCGTCCCGCGGTCGGTCCCCCAGAACGCGTTCGCGGGCACGTCGATCGCGCGGCCGATCATCTGCTGCGTCCCGGTGTTCGCGTTGCGCACGAAGTAGAGCGAAGGGTCCGTCCACGGCGAGGCGTTCGTCCCGCCCATCCCGAACACGGCCCGCGCCGCCTCGGCGGTGATGGCCGTCTGATGAGATTGGCCGGGGACGACGAAGGCCATCGATTGAATCGGTCCGAGGTACTCGCCGACGCCCCCGGCGCTCGTGTCGACCCCGCACGTCGACGCGAAGATGTCCGACTCGCCCACGTCGACGACCGCGCCCTGCGGACCCAGACTGCACGGGACCTGCGTGCCGTCGGCCTGAAAATAGGCGGCGTACCGACCGTTCGAACCCGGCGCCGGATCCACGAGCGTGCCGGCCGTCGAAGACGCGTACATCGATTTGACGCCGGCGCACGAGCTCGTGACCTGGAACACGGGCACGAAGCCGGTGCCGACGAGCAGCGGCGCGAGCTTGGACAGGAGCGGCGGGAAGTTGCTCGATCCGGTCAGGACCATGATCTTGTCGCGCCCGCCGTTGGCGTTTGCGCAGCTCGGTGGCGACGAGCCCGCGTCGCTCGCCGACACCGCGCCGGCGGGCGCCGAGGCTGCGGGCGGGGGGACGAGCGGGGACGTCAGGTTCGACGCATCGTCGCAGAGCCCCAGGCGCTGGCAGTTGTCGAACGACAGGCATTCCGCCGTGCTGCACCCGTTGAGGAAGTCCCCCGGCTCGCGGGGCGCGCCGAAGGTGCAGTTCTGCGGTCCGAGCCCCGAGGGCGCGCACACGCCGCCGCGGCAGAACGGATGCGCCCCGAACTGCGCGCAGTCCGCGTCCGACTGGCACTGCGTCGACCCTCGGTCGAGGAGAACCGAGCACGCCGCACAAACGACGGAGAGAGAGAGGACGGTCGTCCGCGCGGCGCGGCGCGCGTTCGGGAAGGTCCGGCGGGTTCGGGTCGGCATCGCGGGGGCCTCGGCTCGGGGTCAGAAATCCGTCCGCAGGTGCGCGGCGGCGAGACCGACGGAGAAGCGCACGGTGGGATCGATGCTCGCCCGGGGCCGCGACGGCGTCGCCAGCGTCGAGAATAGGGTGACGCCCCCCGCGATCGCCGCGGCCACGGCGAGCGCGTCGGCGACGGCGGAGTACGTCGTCACCAGGCCCGCGTCGTGTTGCAGCGCGCCCGCGGACACCGGATACGTCGCGCGCAGGGTCTTCAGGTCGTTCGCGTCCTTGAGCGCCACGAGCCCGACGGAGACGGCTCCGGCGGCGAGGACGCCCGTGCTGATCCAGCCCAGCGTGGACCAGGGGATCGAGCCCGCGGAGGTCCGCGCCGCGACGACCGGCGCAGACGACGCGGTGCGGGGCGCGGGGAC
>DATGJA010000215.1:0-4488 GCA_035295445.1 Polyangiaceae bacterium
CTGGGCGGCTGTCCGCGCGCTCTTCTCGTGACCGAACCCAAGCGATCCACGGATGGTCTTCTGCGAGGGGAAGACCCAGTGAAAACGATAGAGGGCCCCTTCGTCGAGCATGGAGTAGTTCTCGAGCGCCGCCATGATGCACGCGGCGATCGTCGATTTGGCCGAGCCGTTCGGCCCGTGCAAGAGGACGAGACGATTCGGTCGCCCCTCGCGCACGAAGTTCGAGAGGGCGCGGTAGATCTCCTCCTGCACGTGCTCCTGGCCGATCAGCGCGCCGCGAGGCAGGCCTTGCCCCTCCAACTGCTCCCAGGGCAAGTCGAAGAGCTTGTACCGCGTGAACTCGCCCCACGGATGGCGCACCGTGGACGTGCCGTAGTGGTCGAAGGCGTCGCGCAGGTACCGGCTCGCATCGCGCGAATGGCGCACGGGGTCGGCGTCGAGGAGCGCCAGGAACTCCACGAAGGAGAGCACCCGGCGCCCTGCCCGGAAGCGCTGCTCCACGTGCTCCGCGATCGCCTGGACCCTGGACGCGGCGTCGCGAGGCTCGCTCATGGCAGATCAGCGTACCATCGTTTGGCCCTTACTTCGCGACGACGGTCGCAGAGACACGCCGCTGCTCGAGCAAGCACGCCTGCGGCGAGCACACGCTGACCTTGAAGGTGCCGCCGATGGTGCGCTCGCCTGGCGCGGGCGCCTTCAGCCGGACCGTCATCGCGCCCGCTGTAGCGCTCTCCTTCTGCCAATCGCCGGCCGTCTTCGAGAACACGTTCGGCCCCGCGCCGTCCTTCCCCAGGAAATCCACCCCGGCGAGGTCGTCGGCGACGAAGCGATAGGGGTACTCGTCGTTGATGTGAAATGCCCCGGTCGCGACGAGCTCGACCCGGACGTCGCACTCTCCCGGCGCGACGCAATCGCCGGATCGGGCGTCGATGAAGAAGTCGTCCGCGCAGGCGGCGTGGGCGCACGGGACCGCCGCAGAGGCGGTCGCGACGGCGGCGGCGCCGCCCCCCGGCGCCTGAGATTTGCCGCAAGCGCCGATCGAGACGGCGGCGACGACGACGCAGCACCCGCGGTGCATGCTCCATGACGTAGCACGTGCGAGCGTCATCGCAGGTAGAGCTCGAGGCGAGGCCCCACGAGGTCCTCGTCCGACGGTTCGCGCGTGGCCGCCACGCCCGAGCTCGGGAGCGCGAGCGACGAGAGGACGACGTCGCGCCGCGACGCGGGGACGGGCACCGGAGCCAGCGCAAACGCGAAACCTCGGCCGAGCGGCCCTTGCAAACCTCGGACGCGCTCGCTCTGCACTGCGAACCCGAACTCCGGACCGATGCGACGTCGCCATCGTTCGACGAGGAGCCGCACGTCGAGGCGAACGAGCGGTCCCGAAGCCGCCGGCACGAGGGTCACCGGAGCGCCCACGTCCTCGAGCCGCGGCCGCGTGGCCCAGGACAGCGCGCGCGCGTCCCACGGGGTCGCCACGCGTACGGCGTGGAGGGCCGTCGCCTTGGAGTCCGTGTCGACGTCCGTCGCCCGCTCGAGCAGGAGGTAGGCCTCGAGCACCGTCGCCTCGGCGGGCAGCGGGACGCGGAAGCGGACGAGCAGGAGCCCGCCGTCCGACCCCCCGAGGGTCGCGATGGAGGGCACCCCCGGCGCGTCCCCGGGTCGCACGTACGCCACGTCGACGGGCGCCACGAGAACGCGTCTCGCCGTGGAGATCGCCGCGGTCGCGCCGTGAACGACGCACCGGCCGGCCACGCACGAGGCGGACGAACCGCAGTCGCCGGTCCCTCCGCACATCCGAGGCGGCTGCATGCACGCGACGAGCGCCGAGAGCCCGAAGCACGCGACCCACAGCGGGACGCCTCGGCCTGTCCGCACGGTCACGCTGCCGATGGCCACCGCCGCTCTCCTCGACGCCGAGCCTACCATCGGTGCTATCCCTTGGCCCGATGGACGGCGCGCCGATCCTACGCGTCCGAGGCCTCGTGACCAGCTTCCGCACCGACTCGGGCGTGCTCCGTGCGGTCGACGGGGTCTCGCTTGAGGTGCCGCGCGGCGCCACGGTCGCGCTGGTCGGGGAGAGCGGGTGCGGCAAGAGCGTGACGGCGCTCTCGATCCTGCGCCTGGTCGGCCCGCCCGGCCGTATCGAGTCGGGCACGGTGGAGGTCGACGGGACCGACCTCCTTCCCCTGCCGGAGCGCGCGATGCGCGCCGTTCGCGGCAACGTGGTGTCGATGATCTTCCAGGAGCCGATGACGAGCCTCAACCCGGTCTACACGGTCGGCTGGCAGATCGTCGAGGCCGTGCGCCTGCACCAGAAGAAATCGCGGCGCGAGGCGCGCGACCGGGCGGTGGAGCTCTTGCGCGTGGTCGGAATTCCCGAGCCCGAGTCCAACGTCGACGCCTACCCTCACCGCCTCTCGGGGGGGCAGCGCCAGCGAGTGATGATCGCGATGGCGCTCGCCTGCCGGCCCAAGCTCCTCATCGCCGACGAGCCGACGACGGCGCTCGACGTCACCATCCAGGCGCAGATCCTCGACCTCTTGGGCAACCTTCAGGCCGAGTTGTCGATGGGAATCCTGCTCATCACGCACGACCTCGGCGTCGTGGCCGAGAACGCGCGGCACGTGGTCGTCATGTACGCGGGGCGCGTCGTCGAGAGCGCCCCGGTCGCCGAAATCTTCGCGCGCCCCATGCACCCCTACACGCGGGGCCTCCTCGAGAGCATCCCTCGGCTCGAGGCGGAGGGCCGGCCCCGTCGCCTTCGAACCATCGAAGGGGTCGTGCCGGACCTTCGCAAGCTCGGGCCGGGGTGCCGATTCGCGGACCGCTGTCCAATGCGCGTGGACCAATGCGTGCACGAGGAGCCGGACCTCCTCCCGACTGGGCCCGGCCGCGCGGCGCGATGCTGGCGATCGGCGGAGGTCTCGCCGTGACCGACAAGGACCTCTTTCAGCCCGCCGCGCCGCCCCCTGCGAGAGAAGGGTCCGTCGACGACGAGGTGAACGGACGGCGCCCGCGGACGCTCGTGGCGACCGATCGGGTGGGCAAGTACTTCCCGGCCCATGGGCGCAGCTTCTTCGGCGCGCAGCGCTTCCTGCTGGCGGTCGACGGCGTCTCCCTGCGCGTTCGCCGGGGCGAGACGATGGGCCTGGTCGGCGAGAGCGGCTGCGGCAAGAGCACGCTCGGGCGCCTGATGCTTCGGCTGGTCGATCCGACGTTCGGCCGAGTCATCTACGACGGACGCGACATCACGCCGCTCTCGCAGCGCCAGCTGCGGCCGCTGCGCCGGCGGATGCAGATCATCTTCCAGGATCCCTACTCGAGCCTGAATCCGCGCATGACCGTCCGCGAGATCGTCGGCGAGGCGATCTCCATCCACAAGCTCGCGAAGACCAAGCGCGACGAGGAGGCGCGTATCGTCGAGCTTCTCGAGCGCGTGGGACTTCGAGCCGACGCGATGGATCGCTACCCGCATGAGTTCTCCGGAGGACAACGGCAGCGCGTCGGCATCGCCCGGGCGCTCGCCGTCGAGCCCGAGTTCATCGTGTGCGACGAGCCCACGAGTTCGTTGGACGTCTCGATCCAGGCCCAGATCGTCAACCTGCTCGTAGAGCTTCAGGAGACGATGGGGATCGCGTACCTCCTTGTGTCCCACGACCTCAAGCTCGTGCAATACGTCAGCCATCGGGTGGCCGTCATGTACCTCGGAAGGATCGTGGAACAGGCGCCCGTCGAGGACGTGTACCGGCAGCCGCTGCATCCGTACACTCGAGCCTTGATGGCGGCCGCGCCGCAGGCGGACCCCGCCAAGAAGCGGGTGCGTCTGGTCCTCCAGGGCGAGGCGCCGTCCCCGATCGATCCGCCCCCCGGCTGCGCTTTTCACCCCCGGTGCGACCGCGCCGTCCACGGCACGTGCGAGCGCGAGGTCCCCGTGCTGCGCGAGGTGGTCGAAGGCAGCGGACACAAGGTGGCGTGCTGGAACCCCCTGGGGGCGGCGTAGACCATGGATCCGCCCGCGCGCGTCGGCCGCTACGAGGTCGAGCTCCTCGTCGGAGACTCCGGTCTCTGGCGCATTCTCCTGGCGCGCGACCCGGTTCTCGGACGCCAGGTCGTCGTCAAGCTGCTCCGCGACGATCTCGCGATACCCGCTGAGATCCGCCCGAAGCTCGCCGAGCGCCTGCGCCAGGAGGCGCGCGCCCTGGCCGCGCTGTCCCATCCGGCGATCGTCGCCTTGCACGACATGGGCGACGACGCCGACGGGCGTCTCTATCTCGTCTTCGAGCTGGTGCGCGGCACGCCGCTGAGCGAGCGGCTCACGCGGGCTCCCCTCGCGCCGATCGAGGTCGCGCAGATCGCACGCGCGCTCGGAGGGGCCCTCGCGCACGCGCACGCGGCGGGCGTGGTGCACCGTGACCTCAAGCCGGACAACATCCTCATCGGCAAGGACGGTCGCCTCGTCATCACCGACTTCGGCATCGCCCGCGC
>DATGJA010000216.1:0-7487 GCA_035295445.1 Polyangiaceae bacterium
CCGAGTCCGATGCGATCCGCGCCATCGTCAGCCGGTAGTCGCCGCCGAACTTCGACGACGGATACAGCGCGAGCACGCGATCGGCGAACGTTCCGTATTGCATCTGGATCGTCGACACGTACTCGCTCTCGCTCCCCGGCACCGTGGCGGCAATGTAATAGAGCCGTGCTTCGTCGTTCGTGCTGCCGAGGATGTACGGCACCTTCGCGACGTCACCCGAGTCGAACTGTTCGCGCCCGGTCTTCGGCAGGAATCCCCCGTCGCCGTCCACGACCGCGCCGAACGTGAACGACGCCTGCAGCGCTGCCATGCCCATCGTGCGGTCAACGTACATCGAGCTGACGAGCTGGTCCGCCGGCAGGGCGCGCAAGCAATCGAGCGTCGTCGCTCCAGTGCACCCGTGGTCGCTGGCGAACGTCGCGATCTGCATGTTGATGGCGTTCCAGTCGGTCGCCCCGGTCGTGGTGCACCCGCCGCTCTCGCTGATCGCCCGATGAAAGAGCCCCCGGCTCCCGGGCGAGGCGACGTGCATGCAAACCGAGCCTGCTCCGGCCGACTGTCCGAAGATCGTGACGTTGCCCGGGTCCCCGCCGAAGGCCGCGATGTTGTCCTTCACCCACTGCAGCGCGAACCTTTGATCGAGCAGGCCCTGGTTGCCCAGCGGCGACCCCTCGCCCTTGAGCTCCGGGTGCGCGAAGAAACCGAACACGCCCAGGCGATAATTGAGCGTGACCAGCACCACGCCGTGCTCGGCGAAGACCCGGCCGTCGTACCAGGGGAAGTTGGTGGTGAGCGGCACGATGTCCGCGGCCGATCCGGTGGTGAAGCCGCCGCCGTGAATCCACACCATCACCGGCGCCCCGCCCTTCGTGCTGTTGGGCCGCCACACGTTCAGGTAGAGGCAATCCTCGTTCGTGCTCTGGGCGGATTGCTGGGAGGGCGGCTGCGGGCAGGGGCTCGCGAAATCCGTCTCGTGCCGCACGTCAGTCCACCCGTCGCTCGACACGGGTGCCTTCCACCGCAACGCGCCCGTCGGCGGCTTCGCGTACGGAATCTTCAAGAACTTCACGGCGCCGCCGACCACGTCGCCCTCGAGCTGGCCGCCTGCGACGGTGACATGGGTGGGGTCCAGCCCGGAATCGGGCAGTCCGCCGTCGGACGCGGAAGGACCGTTCGTCGCCGGAGGACCGCCGGTCGCCGAGGGCCTGCCGGTCGCAGAGGGACCGTTCGCCGCGGAATGGCTGCTGCCGCACCCGGCGAGCAGGAGGGGGAGAACAAAGAAGGGGACGAGCACTGCGAACCAAGCCCACGCCCGGTCACCACGCAAGCCGTGATTCATCGATGTTCAATGCCACGGGACGACGTCGCTGTCACCGCGAGCGATGCCCGCGCGGATCGCAATCACGACAGCCGGCCGACGCAGTGGCCCGCCACGAACCATGACCGCGCTGGGCATGAATCTGCTTGTGAGGATTGCCGCGCCAAGACGACGAGATCGCCCCAACGGCTTCACGAATGTGACCTCGGGATGGATCGCGAACTTATGCGTAGTTCGGAAATCCAACCCGAGCCCCGTCCGGACCATCGCTCCCGTTACGGTGGTCGCCGGCTGGGAGTCTGGGGTCCCTGCCGGTCACGGGCCGGAGTTCGAGGCGGCCTTCAAGCGGAGGTCGATCCGTTGACCCACCCTCGACGTCGGCGAGACCCCGACGGTCACCCACTACGAGGCCTTCGTCGAGCCCGAGCCCGCCCAGTGAGGGGAAGAGATGAGCGCGAACGGCTCAACCAGCCGCCTGCGCATTCACCTCCCGCACGTGCCCGTCGGTGATCGCCAATAGCCTACGTACGGCTCCCGGCCAGGTGATCAACTCCACCAGAAAGCGGGCACTTGCGCGTGGGCCGGTGAGCAGGGCTTCGGGCTCGAGCCGCAGCCAGCCGAGCGGCGCTTCGTGGGTCGTTCGCGCGCCGGCGCTTTCGATCGCCGCCGTGATCGCGTCGCGCGCGGCAGGGGGCGGATATTGCAGAAACACCGAATGGTACACGATCGTCGCGCGGTCCCGGGCGCGAGTCGCGAGGCGTTCCGCGACCCACTCGGCGGCGTCCGCGCGCTCGACCTTCACGCCGGTTGCGATCGCGAGGTCGGCCGCCGCGTCGAAGCGCGCGAGGCGGTCGCGCTGATCGGCCCAGATATACGAACGCAGCCGCAGCCGCTGGGCGGGGTCCGCCACGGAAAGCGGATTCTGGTCGCACGCTGCGCGCGAGCGAATGCGCGGCGTGGCCCGGAGCGGTGGCGGCGGTCCGCGCCAGTCCGTGTCGATCGGCACTCCGCCGCGGGGCCCCCAGGCCCAGCTCGACGTGCGATAGCAGAAGCGCTCCCAGTTGAGGTTGAGGCCAGCGCTCGCGCCGAGCTCGAGGGTATCGATCTCGCACGCGTGTTCGTGCGCGAACGCCAGGAATCCAGCCAAGAGCGCGATCGATCGCCTTACCTCGTTGGTCTGAGGCGGCGAGCGAATGAAGTCGCTCACCCACGAGCGCTCGCGCGCGAGGAACGCGCGTGCCAGTGGCCATGTCGCGTCGATGTTCCAGTCGGCTCGCTGTTCGGGATACTCGGCGGCGAGCGCCGGATCGCGCCGGCTCAGGGCCCCGGCGTGCAGCGCTCCGGTCAAACGCAGCCCGAGCGCGTCCGCGCGCGGGTGTCCGCGCCAGGCTCCGACGAGGTCAGCGGTCGGACCGCCCGCGTCGAGATCGTCCGCCAGGCGCTCGAGCAGCGCGGCCGTGAACGGCGATCCGTACGCGTGGCAGACGCCGATCTGCTCCTGAAAGTGCTCGTTCAGACGCTCGCGCTCTCGTGTCATGTTGGCTCTCCCACCGGCAAGCACGCGGTGCGGCCGACCTCCGCTGACGTCCCGAGATCGAAACGATCTTGGACGCCGGGCCGCCGTCCGGTCATCCGCTGGGCGTGAGCACCGAGATCCTCGGCGGCCGCGAGATCGAGAGGGTGCGCAGAGCAGGGGCTGCCGCCGCCGCCACGCTCGCCTTCGTCGCCGGGAGACTGCGGGCTGGCGTTTCCACGGCCGACATCGATCATTGGGTCCGCGAGCATACCGCCCGGCTCGGAGGGAAGCCCAGCCAGCTCGGCTACCAAGGCTTCCCGGCAGCGGTGTGCACGAGCCGCAACAACGTCGTCTGTCACGGCGTCCCGAGCCGGAACGAAGTCCTCCGGCCCGGTGACATCATCAACGTGGACGTCACGACCTGTCTGGACGGGTTCCACGGAGACACGTCAGCGACGTTTCCGATCGGGGTGATCTCACCCGATGCCCGGCACGTACTCGACGTCGCCCGACGGTGTCGCGACGCGGGAATCGGAGTCGTTCGGGAGGGCGCCCGGCTCGGCGACATCGGCGCCGTCATCCAGGACCTCGCACGCCGCGAGGGCTGCTCGGTGGTACGCGAGTTCGGCGGCCACGGGATCGGACGCCGGATGCACATGCCGCCGCACGTCCCACACCTCGGAGCTGCCGGCACCGGGCCCCGTCTTCGGGCCGGCATGGTCTTCACCATCGAACCGATGATCAACCTCGGGCGCCCCGACGTGCGGGTCCTGGACGATGGCTGGACCGTCGTCACGGCGGACGGCTCGCTGTCCGGTCAGTTCGAGCACACGGTGCTCGTCACGCGGGATGCGTACGAGATCCTGACGGAGCTCGACGGTCCGCTCACCGGTGAGCTAAGGCGAGGATCGCAGCGCTAAAATCCGCTCGTCTTCGCGGCCCCGGGCGGGAGCTTGCTCTGGCATTGAAAGTCTGGCGGCTGACAGGACTTGGCGTTGCTCCCCCAGAAGTAATCCATCCCGCCCGTATCTCCGTAAACCCACATGCGCAGCCAGGCCATGGCGGGCGCATACTCGGGGTCGGTGGGGCTCACGACGATGATGTGCCCGGCGTTGCCGGGGTCTCCTGCGTCTTGAAGGGTCGCGTAGAACGTCTGGACCGGGGATGCGTTGAACACCGGCGTGACGAACGTGGCGGGGACACACACTGTGTCGTCCACGCTGGTGAAAAGGAGCAGCGGCGCCTTGAGGCCTGCGGAATTGCCGCCCGCCGGGTGAAAGGCAATGGTCGTGACGATGTTCGCGTTGACGCTGGGGTCCGAGCCCTGACCCACCGCCCCGGCTCCCCCAAGCGAATACCCGATCGACACCAAGCACGAAGTGTCGAGCTTGCCCTCGTACTGACCGGACGACGCATTCTGCTGAATCATCCACTGGAGCCCGCCTGCCATATCGGCTTCGGTCACCGAAGAGCTGTTGCTGGCGATGACGACGAGGCCGTTGGACGCAATCCGGTTGAGGAGCGTGGGATACAACGAAGGCGTGGTCGTGATACCGTTCCCCCAACTGGCGATCGGGTGCTTGAAGCCATTGGCGCCGAGGGTCGTCGGCTGGACTATCGTGTACCCTCCGTCGGGGCCGGTGTTGTCGATCGTCGTCGCGGTGTAAGGGCCGTTCTGCGTGTAGTCGCTGATGGGCGGAAGCGTCTCTCCGCAGCCCTTGATCCCCTTGCCGCCGCCGGCCGTCCCCGAGCTGTTGCCCGTGCCGCCGTCGGCGCTTTGACCTGACGAGGCCGTCGACCCGCCGTGGCTGCCGCTGCTCGTACCCGGCTTGCCGGTGGACGCTCCCCCCGTCGAGTCAAACGTCGCGCCCCCGCCTGCGTCCGTGATGTCGCCGCCCCCGGTGCCGCTCGAGCCGACCGCCCCGCTCGACGGCTCGCCCCCGCTCGACGAGCCGTTCGCACCCGCTCCGCCGGCGCCGCTCGCCCCTCCGTTGCCCAGACCTCCGGATTCGCCCGGCCCGCCCACCGTGCTCGCGCAGCCAATGGCCGTCCATCCCGATGCGGCGCAGGTCCACGCGAGAAGTCCGATCCAAGTCCACCGGCTCATGTCGTCGCTTCCTCAGCCCCGATCGTCCTTCCTGTTCCGGCCGGACGCTCCGTGTAAGGACGGTTGATATGCAGAAGAGACCACCGCACGCCTGGACTTCTACGGGATGAACTTCTCCCGAGTACGTTCGAATCCGTTGATCGCACCTTTTGCGCTCACAGCATCCGTCCGGAAGGGTCAAGCGGGCCATGATCGGTCTCGTAGCGGCCAGCCAGTTTTGGACGGCGCGAGCAGGCGGCCACACCCGTCCACCCCGACGTCCCTCGGAGCGAAGCCCCAGCGCGACGCGTGCAACCGTGAAGCGGTGGCCGCCCGCTCAAACCCACCGGGAGACGAGGCCCAGCGACTGGTAGAGGGCTTGCTCTCGACGTGGCACGGCGCCGCGACCCGAGGCGGGGCTGCCCATCGGACTGAAGGTCCGGCGGAGCTCGACGAACTTCCCCGGGGGCAGACCCACGAGCGCCTGGAACTCGTGAATCATGTGTGCCTGGTCGTAGTAGCCGGAAGCGGCTGCAACGGCGGCGAAGCGCCCAGGACTTGCCGCCAATCGCGCGGCCGCGCCGCGAAGGCGAGTGACGCGCGCATGCTGTTTCGGCGTCAGGCCCACGCTCTGGTCGAATCGTTCGAGCACCGATCGATGACAATATCCTGAGCGCTCGACCACGTGACGAACCCGGGCGCGGCACATCGATTCATCGGATTCGATCGAGCGACAGAGCTCCAGCGCGACCGACTCCCCCCGCGGTCCGGCGGAGACTCGTCTTACCAGTTCCGCCTGCAACTTCTCGAAGCGCTCTTCTGCGCTCGTTGCCTCTGCAAGTCGCTCCGCCAGCCGCAGCGCGTCCCGTCCCCAAACGTCCTCGAGAGATACGGTGGCATCCCGGAGGTCCTTTGCTGCAACGCCAAGCAGCGCCGACAGGCCTCCCGCGCGGACCTTGACGGCCACCATTTCGGCGCACTCGTGCGCCACTCGAAATCCCTTGGAATGTGGTCCCTCGCAAAATACTCCGGTCACTTGCCGAAACCCGAGCGAGGGGCCGCGGACGTCGACGGCAAAATAGATGGTCGCGCGGGCGGTCGGCAAACGGCGAACCGCACGAGGACCCCGTCGCCGGTAATCGGGAAGGGCGAACCCAAACTGGACGTACGGTCTCAGCTCTCGGCGAACTCGCAAGAACCGGCGGCGAGCCGTCGCCGCGCCCGCGTCTGTGACCCACCCGGACCACATGAGCGCGAGAACCTATCCCCTGGGACTGTCGTCGTCAATCGAGCGCGTTCGAGTCGGCGATGGCGGGCGTATGTCGCGCGTACCGCGTGCCAAAATTTACAATACACATCGGGCGCTCGCTGCCAGAAAGCGCGTGACGGAGGGCGCTCGCATGGATCGGCAGGATTTCGACGATGCACTCGGTTCGCGGCACTGGAACCTCTTTCGGACCGTGTTCGGAGACCGACCCCGTCGGCCTCGGGCGAGCCAGGTCGACGTGGCGGAGTGGATGGATGTGCCGCGCTTGCTCGGGGCCGCCCTGGCCGGCGCGGCCCTCTTCGCGACCTCGGCCTGTGGAATTGCGGACGGCTCCGCTGAGCCCGCATCGGCCCGCGGCGGGGGCAACGCAGCCCCCGACCCGGGAGCGGAGGTCGTGGCGACCGCGCAGAGCGCCGTAGTCGGGGGCGCCTCCAACATCTCTGCGGGCATCGTGCCGAATTCACTGTGGGAGTCGGAGACGGCGGCGCTCTCGTTGGTCAACGGCACGACGACACGGCTTGTCGTCGCGTACAACTCGTTCGACACGGCGCACGCGAGCGGGACCGGTTCGCTGCGCAACCGGTGCCGATACCACTCGATGCTCGGCGTCAGCTACCAGACCAACGGAGCCTGGCGGGGCGTGCGGGTGGCCGTCCCGTATTACGACAACGTCTCGCTCCTCATGGGCGATCCAGCGCTCACCTACCTGGACGCTGGAACCGCCTGGAACGTCTATGCATCGTCGCTCGCGATGAGCGACGCGCAATGGAACTCGCTGCCGAAGCTCAGCGACGGGTGCGTCTCACCGCAGACCCCTCTCTCCCCCGACAACGTGTGCGTCACATTGCTCAGCGTCCCGAAGAACGGCGCCGCGCTCACGCAGGAGCTGAGCGCGTGCATGGCGAACGCGGGCAGTGTCCCGGACGGGACCAGGCTTTACGCTACATCCAGCGGCAATGTCTACACGGCGACGTGGACCAGCTTCGAGCCCAACCCGGGCCGCGTCGTCGTATACCAGAACTTTTCAGGAACCTTTTACGACCCGTTTCCCCTCAAGCAGATGCTCGGGCATGCGTTTCTGGTGCCCAATTCAGGAGACATGCCCACGGTCATCGCGCCCGATGCCGGCGGCACCTTCTGGCTGTCGCGATTCGACGAGAGCTCGTCCACCTGGAGCGAGCCGGCCGCCATCGCCGCGGGCTTCGACTGGCAGCAGGGCGTCGAGCTGAAGAGCGGCACGGTGCTGCGACAGATGGGATACGCCGCGGAGTGGACCCCGAGCTCGGTGGGCAACTCCATC
>DATGJA010000217.1:0-3732 GCA_035295445.1 Polyangiaceae bacterium
CCGCCGCCGCACCACGACATCTATTCGATCGAGGATCTCGCGCAGCTCATCTACGACCTCAAGGCCATCAGCCCGAAGGCGCGGGTGAGCGTGAAGCTCGTGAGTGAGACCGGGGTGGGCACGATCGCCGCCGGCGTCGCCAAGGCCAAGGCGGACAACATCCAGATCGCGGGCCACGACGGGGGAACGGGGGCGTCGCCGATCTCGTCGATTCAGCACGCCGGGACGCCCTGGGAGCTCGGTCTGGCCGAGACCCATCAGGTGCTCGTACTCAACGGGCTTCGGAGCCGCGTCCGCATCCAGGTGGACGGGCAGCTCAAGACCGGTCGGGACGTCGCCTTCGGTGCTCTCCTCGGGGCTGACGAGTTCGGGTTCGCGACGGCGCCGCTCGTGGCGAGCGGCTGCATCATGATGCGCAAGTGCCACCTCAACACGTGCCCGGTGGGTGTGGCCACGCAGGATCCGGTGCTGCGCGCGCGCTTCACCGGGACGCCGGAGCACGTCATCAACTACTTCTTCTTCGTGGCCGAGGAGGTGCGGGCCATCATGGCGGGTCTCGGCTTCCGGCGACTCGACGAGATGGTCGGCCGGGCCGATTGCATCCGGGTGCGACACGTCGCCCACCCCAAGGCGCGCCTGCTCGACTTCACCGACGTGCTACTCAGCGTGACGCCCGACGGGGCCGCGCACGGGCTCGCGACGTCGGGTGCGGACGCTTGCGCAGGACCGGACCTCGGCACCGGCCCGTCGGCTGCCGACGAGGCGCTCCTCGAGGGAGCTCGCCTGAGCATCAAGTACGGCGAGCCGAGCTCCCTCCAGATGGAGGTCACGAACGCCGATCGCGCCTTCGGCGCGCGTCTCGCGGGTGAGATCGCACGGCGGTACGGCGCGGACGGCCTGCCCGAGAACAGGGTCGTCGTCGAGGCGACCGGGACCGCCGGGCAGAGCTTCGGCGCGTTCGCGACGCGTGGAATGCTCCTGGTGCTCAACGGCGACGCGAACGACTACGTCGGCAAGGGGCTGTCGGGAGGCGTCCTGGCGATCCGCCCGCCCCCACGGTCGCGCTTCAAGGCGCACGAGAACGTCATCATCGGCAACACGTGCCTGTACGGCGCGACGAGCGGCAAGGCGTTCTTCGCGGGCCGTGCCGGAGAGCGATTCGCGGTGCGCAACAGCGGGGCGATTTCCGTGGTCGAGGGCGTCGGCGATCACGGGTGCGAGTACATGACCGGTGGCACCGTGGTCGTCCTCGGGCCGACGGGGCGAAACTTCGCAGCCGGGATGAGCGGCGGCATCGCGTACATCCTCGACGACGAGCGCGCGCTCGGCGCGCGCTGCAGCAAGGCGATGGTGGATCTCGAGGCGATGACCGCGGAAGACGAGGAGCTTGTGCGCGCGTTGATAGCGGAGCACGTGCAGCACACAGGGAGCGTGCGCGGGACCCAGGTACTGGCCACGTGGGCCAAGCGCCACTTCGTGAAGGTGATGCCCCACGAGTGGAAGCGCGTTCTGCAGCTTCGCGCGAGTCGCGGCGAGGCAAAGGCGATGGCGCACGGGTGACGCATGGGTGATCCGAAAGGTTTTCTCAAGGTCGAGCGCGCTGAAGAGGACGACCGTCCCGTCGCCGAGCGCGTCAAGGATTGGCGCGAGATCGTGGTGGCCGCACCCGACGACTTCGTGCGCGCGCAGGCATCGCGCTGCATGGACTGCGGTATCCCGTTCTGCCACCAGGGCTGCCCGCTCGGGAACCTCATCCCCGAGTGGAACGACCTCGTGTATCGCGGCCGCATGGAGGAGGCGACGAAGCGATTGCTCGCCACCAACAACTTCCCCGAGGTCACGGGCCGCGTGTGCCCGGCGCCGTGCGAGGCTTCGTGCGTCCTCAACATCCGGGACGAGCCGGTCACCATCAAGACGGTCGAGCGCACGATCGCGGACCACGCCTTCGCGAGCGGCGTGCTCACGCCGCGCCCGGCGATCACCCGCACCGGAAGGCGCATCGCCATCGTCGGCTCAGGTCCCGCCGGTCTCGCCGCGGCCCAACAGCTCGCGCGCGCCGGCCACGACGTCGTCCTCTTTGAGCGTGACGATCGGATCGGCGGTCTTTTGCGATACGGAATCCCCGACTTCAAGATGGAGAAGGGGATCCTCGACGCGCGCGTGGATCAGATGCGCGCCGAGGGGGTCGAGTTCCGTGTCGGCGTCGACGTCGGACTGACCGTCCGCGGAGACCAGCTCACCCGCGAGTTCGATGCGGTAGTGCTAACGATGGGCGCGCGCGTGCCCCGCGATCTACCCATCCCGGGGCGAGAGCTGCGCGGTGTACACTTCGCGATGGAGTTCCTCGTCCAGCAAAACCGGCGCGTCGCGGGGGACGGGGACGTGGGCGGCCGGCCCATTCTGGCCGCGGGCAAGCACGTCGTCGTCATCGGTGGAGGCGACACGGGGTCGGACTGCGTCGGCACGTCTTTCCGACAGGGTGCCGCCAGCGTGACCCAGCTCGAGCTGATGCCGAAGCCCGCGCTGTTGCGCGTACCGGCGAATCCCTGGCCGGAGTGGCCGCTCATCCTGAGGACGTCGAGCTCGCAAGAGGAGGGAGCGGAACGAGACTGGGCGGTGTCCACGCGCTCGTTCCGGGGCGAGGGGGGCGCCGTCGTGGCGCTCGAGGCGTCGCGCGTGGTCCTCGAGGGGGGAAAGATCAAGCCCATCGGGGGGACGGAGATATCCCTTCCGTGCGATCTGGCGCTGCTGGCCATGGGTTTCTTGGGGCCCGAGCGCGCGGGCGTGGTCGAGCAGCTCGGCGTTGCGCTCGACGGGCGTGGGAACGTGCGTACCGACGCGACCGGTGCGACGAGCATTCCCGGGGTCTTCGCGGCGGGCGACGCGTCGCGCGGGCAATCGCTGGTGGTCTGGGCCATCGCCGACGGGCGACGCGTCGCGGCCGGGGTGGACGCGTGGCTGCGCAAGGCGACGATGGCGCGCGCGGCCAACGGGTGACGCTTCCCACATGTTCGTAGGGCACTACGCGGTCGGCCTCGCCGCGAAGCGTCTCGAGCCGACGCTCCCCCTGGCCTGGCTGCTCGCCGCGCCCCAAGTCCTGGACCTTCTGTGGCCGATCTTCGTGCTCTCCGGGGTCGAGCGCGTCGAGGTGGCGCCCCGCAGCACGGCGTTCACGCCCCTGGCGTTTACCCACTATCCCTGGTCGCACAGCCTCGTGATGACCTTGGTCTGGAGCGCGGCGTTCGGCGGCCTCCTCGTCGCGTCGCGGCGGCCGACGCGCGCGGCGGCAATAGGCGCCCTTCTTGTCGCGAGCCACTGGGTGCTCGACTGGGTGAGCCATCGGCCCGACATGCCGGTCTGGCCGGGCGGTCCCCGCTACGGCCTCGGCCTCTGGCAGTCGGTCCCGGCGACGTTCGCGGTCGAGGGCACGATGTTCGCGGTGGGCGTTGGCCTGTACGCGCGCTCGACCACTCCTCGCGATCGCACGGGAAGCGTCGCACTCATAGCACTCGTCGCCCTTCTGTCGGTCGTCTATGTCGGAAACGAGTTCGGACCGCCTCCGCCCTCCGCGAGGGCCGTTGCCGCGAGCGCGCTGGCGCTATGGCTCGTCCCCTTGTGGGGCGCGTGGATCGATCGTCACCGCGCTGACCGCCGTCGCCTCGCTCCGCGCTAGTCGTCGGGATGCCCCCACGGGTAGTAGAGGCGCGCGGTGTCGCCGCAGTCGTCGCGCAG
>DATGJA010000218.1:0-2261 GCA_035295445.1 Polyangiaceae bacterium
CGAGCGGTCTCCTGCACCGAGTAGTCGAGCACGTCGCGCAGAAGGAGCACGGCTCGCTGGCGAGGCTGGAGCGCTTCGAGCGCGACGAGGAAGGCGTACGACGCAGACTCGCGCAGCTCGTAGCGCGCGTCGCCGGGCGCCTCGCTCGACTGGGCCAGATCGTCGGTGGACTCGACGGGCGTGGGCAGCCACGGTCCGACGTAGCCGCGGCGCTTGCGGCGGCGGAGCGTATCCCGCGCCACGTTCATAGCGACGTGGACCAGCCACGGCTTGAGCGGGTCGGCCATACGGACCGGCGGGCGCTCGACGAAGCGCACGAAGGTCTCCTGAAGGACGTCGTCGGCGTCCGCCGCGCTCCCTGTCATCCGGTAGCCGAGGCCCCAGAGCAGGCGTCGGTGCTCGTTGAACGCGGCGACGACCGTGGTCACGCGACCTTCGCCCCCGCCGCGAGGTCGACCGACACCTCGTCGGCGGCGCGCTCGGCGCTCGCCAGGGAGGCGTCGAGCAGCATGCCCTCGGGCCCGACCCAGTCGCCCACGATCCAGAGCGACGGCGCGTCCGGCACCCTCGGGAGCGGTCGTCCGGCGATTCCGCCCATCGGCGCCGTGACCATCGCGTTCGACGCGGTCATCGACGGCAGCCACCGCCGCTCGACCAACAGGGCGCGCCAGCCCGGCTGGAGCCGATCGAGCAGGGCCTCGAGCTCGGCGAGATCGCCCGCCGGGTCGGGGGCTGCGCTCGGCGCGCCGTACTTCATGAGGCTGACGAGGGCCGCACCGTCGGGAGCGACGCGCGCGGTGCGCGAGTGCACGGACAGGTAGAGCGGCCGATCGACGCCGAGCGCGAAGCCCGCGTTCGGATCGGGCAGGCGCGCGAGCCCCACGTCGAGGCACGCGACCTTCGCCGGGACCGCCCGAAACGCGGCCCGCGCGAGCGACTCCGACGCAACGATGGACCGCGCCGCCGCCGGCCCCGTGGCGAGGACGAGCGCCGGGGCGGCCACCGCGCCGCCCGCCGTCGCCAGCCTCCAGCGCGACCCGCTCCGCGCGGCGCACGCCGCCCCGACGCCCGCGTGGATGCGGGCCCCTGCCGTACGCGCCGCTTCCGCCGCCGCCGTCACGATCGAGCCCCACCCGCGATCGACGTAGTCGACGCCCGGCTCCGACGCGAGCTTCAGCTGGTCGAGGGTCGCCCCTGCGCTCACGAGATCCGGCGCGTCCGTATAGGTCGACACGCGCACGAAGGCTCCGAGCACCGCGCGCACCGCCGGATCGGAGATCTCGCCGTCCAGCCACTCGCGCCACGTGACGGTCGCGAGGGGGCGCGTATCGACGGCGCGGATCCGCCTGAGGATCCGCGCGGCCTGCGCCTTCGACGACCACGACAAGAGCCCTGTCGCGAACAGCGCCCGCAGGGTCGTCGGCAACCCATGCGTCCTCCCCTGCACGACCGCCAGGCCGGCGCGCGGCGGGCGCCGCCCCTCCCAGCGGATCCCCGCGCGGCGGAGCACGCGCGCCGCAGCGCCCCCTCGGTACAGGGCGTGGGCGCCCTCGTTGAAAAAGAAACCGCCCCGCTCTTGCGTCGCGGCTCGCCCGCCGATCGTCTGCGCGCGCTCGACGACCTCGACCTCCAGGCCGCGGCGCGCGAGCAGCGTGGCCGCGACCAGCCCGCCGAGCCCCGCGCCCACGACCACAACGTCGCAGGATCGTTCTTTCAATGTGTCCATGGGGACCTCCTGTCATTGAAGACACGCCGGAGGCCGTCCAAAGGTTACAGGCGGACATCCGACCACGCGATGCTTGACCTCCGCCCGGCCAGCCCTAGGAGTGGCAGAGCCGAGGAGGGACCCATGGGCGAGGCGGATCGGCTCGTGACGAACGGCAGCGACGACGCGTTCGCGACGACGCGCCTGGACGCCCTCGTGGCGTGGGCGCGCAAGTACTCCATGTTCATGTACCCGTTCGCCACGGCGTGTTGCGCCATGGAGTTCTTCGGTACCGCCAGCCCCCGCTACGACCTGGCTCGCTTCGGTGCGGAGATCGGGCGCTTCTCTCCGCGGCAGGCGGACGTGCTGTGGGTCATCGGCACTGTCAGCCAGCGTCAGGCGCCCGTCCTCAAGCGAATTTACGAGCAGATGATGAGCCCCAAGTGGACGATCGCCTTCGGCACGTGTGCCTCGACCGGGGGCTTCTACGACAACTACGCGACGCTGCCGGGCATCGACAAGATCGTGCCGGTCGACGTGTACATCCCCGGCTGCC
>DATGJA010000219.1:0-7839 GCA_035295445.1 Polyangiaceae bacterium
ATGGAGCCCCCGGGGCGGGGCAGCCGTTCTTCTTCGGATCCGGCGAGGGAACGCCGGGAGCGAGGGGGCACGCGTCCGACGTGTCGAGGATCCCGTCGGCATCCGCATCGTCCTCCGGGCAACCGTCGCCGTCCTGGATGCCGTCGGCGTCCTCGGCGAGATCGGGGCACTCGTCGATGTCGTCCGGCACGCCATCCATGTCCTTGTCGTGGGTGCGCGGCGCCCAAGCGACCGAGACGACCCCGCGGATCGGCGGCACTCCGACGGCCGTGTCCAGGCCGATGTCGCACCCGACGACGACAGAAACCTCGCGGCCGTGCCCGACGGCGACGCGATCGTCGACCGACAGGAGCGCCGGGGAGACGAGCGTCGCACCGGGGTCGCCGAGCCCGAACGGCGCGATCGGCCCCGCAGGCAGGGCGCCGTGGGCCGCGACCTCCCACGTCTGCCGGTCGCCCGAGTCGAGCCACGCGGCGAGGATCTCGGGGCGCAGCGCGATACCGAGGGCCCAGGGCAACGCATCTCCGAACGGCACCCCCCAAAGGGGGTCGCCTGGCCAACGCCGGGCACCGGTTCGCAAGAGGTAGCCTGCGCTCGCGCGGACCGCGACGACCCCCAGCGCGTACTCGCCGAGGAGCGCGAGCGACGACGTCAAGGCGCCGTCCCCGAAGAAGCTTCTGCGGTCTCCGGTCGGCACCGAGACCGATGCGAGCAGCGCCACGCCGAAGCCCCCGCGCATCCCTTGCCTGTCGTTCGAGACAACCGCCGCCTTCCCCGTGACCACGACGTCGCCGATGCTCGCCCCCGGCACCGAGCCGCCCGCGACGACGGCGCCCGGCAGCGAAGACGCCCCGTCTTGCCAGAGGAGCAGCGGGACGTCCAAGCCGATCGACGCGCGCTCCCCCAGCCCCAGCGCCGCCACCAGATCCGTCGAGAGCGCGTCCCTCACGGGGGTCCACGACTGCGCTGGCGCGCCGTTCCAGGACACGGGGTCTCGAGCGTAGGCGAGCCAGGCGCCGGCGTTCCAGCGCCAGGGACCCGGGGTCACCACGGGCTCCAGCACGAGATTCGCCTCCGCGTCCGTCGAGGGTCGCCACGTGCGTGCGTCGACCGACGGCTTCGTCTGCGCCACGGCGCGCGGGGCGTGGGCGAGGGTGCAGACCGTGCAGAGGGCCGCGGCCATCGGCCGCGCAGTCAGACGCATCGTCGCCGACGTGCCTTCAGCTGCGCCGGCGGCCGCCCAGGATCCGCAGAAGGAACAAGAACATGTTGATGAAGTCGAGGTAGAGCGTCAAAGCTCCGAGGAGCGGCAGGTTGGCGTGCGCTTCCCCGCGCTCGAAGAGCACCTTGAGACGCTGCGTATCGTACGCCGTGAGCCCGGCGAAGACGATGACGCCCACGAACGTGATGATCCACTCGAGACCGCTGCTGTGCAGGAACATGTTGGCGAGGGACGCCAGGATGATCCCGAATAGCGCGAAGAGGCCGAACCGCCCGACGGCGCTCAGATCGCTCTTCGTCACGGTCCCGAATGCGGCCAGCGCCGCGAACGCGCCGGCGGTGACGAAGAACGTCCCCGCGATGGAAGACGCCGTATAGACGAGGAAGAGCGTCGAGAAGGTCACACCGGTCAACGCCGCGTAGGCGAAGAACATCGCGGCGGCGACCGCGGTGCTCACGCGCGTCGCGACCGCCCCGAGGGCGACCACGAGGCCGAGCTGCCCGAAGAGCAGTGCGTAGAACAGCAAGCGGTTGCCGAGCACGAGGTCGATCGCGTCGGGCGAATGGGCGACCAGCAGGGCCACGACGCCGGTCGTCGCGAGGCCGAGCGTCATCCACCGGTAGGTCACCCAAAGGGCGTCGCTCGCGGTGTCGCGCGAGACGGCGGCAGAGGTCTGACTGGTCGAGTTCACCCGCTCACTCTAACCATGCCCCACCGGGGAGGGAAGCGGGCCCCCCCCAAGTTTCGGGGGGAGCTCTTGCTCCTCACCGGGCCCGCGCTCCGGGCCCCGCTGGCGGTTCTGCCACCGCTTGATGGCGAAGCTCAGGATCTCCCCGATCAGCGTGCGGTACTCGACCTTGGCGCCGTTCGCGATCAGGCACAAATCGCTGTAGTCCGGCGTCAGTCCGGGCAAGGGGTTCACTTCGATGACGTAGACGCGGCCCTCCGGCGTGAGGCGCAGGTCGACGCGCGCGACGTCGCGGCACCCGAGCGTCATGAACGTCGTCTTGCACGCGCGTTCGACGGCCCGAAGCTGCTCCTTCGTGAGTTCGGCGGGACACTCGTAGCGCACGTGGCGCTGCCAGTCCTGCTTGCTTGCGTACCCGTAGACCGGCCGGTTCGTGGGCTCGAGGAAGACGACCTCCATCGGCGGCAGCACCCGCGGGCGCCGCTCGCCGAGCAGGCCCACCGTCAGCTCGCGCCCGAAGACGTACTCCTCGACCAGGGCTGGTTGCCCGTAGCGTTCGATGATGTCGCGTGCGGCCTCGCGGACTCGAGGCTCGTCGTCGCAAACGCTCTTGTCGGTGATCCCCTTGCTCGTCCCCTCTTGGTTGGGCTTGACGATGACCGGGTACCTCAGCGCCTTCAGCTTCTCCCGGCCGGTCACGAGGACCTGGAAGGCCGGCGTGTCGACGTCGACGAGGAGTCGCTTGGCGAGGGCCTTGTCGAGACAGATCGACAAAGTGGCCGAGTCGCTGCCCGTATAGGGCACCCCGAGCAGCTCGCAGAGGCTGGGCACCTGCGCCTCACGACTGCGCCCCGCCATCCCCTCGGCGACGTTGAAGACCACGTCCACGCTGGAGGCCATGAGCGTGCGCGGGAACTCGGGCGTCGCCTCGAGCGGGACCACGACGTGCCCGTGGCTCTCGATCGCGCTCGCGAGCGCCTGGATCGTCTCGGGCGCGTCGTACTCGGCCTCGCGATCGTCGCCGTTCTGCGAATCGATGCGCTTCATGTTGAACGCGAGCCCCACCCGGAGGCATGTCCGCCGCGCGCGGGGCGTCCTGGGCTTGGCGCCCTCGAGCAAGGGCGTTAGCCCGTGGCGCGCGGCCGCGGCCCGCAGCACCGCGAGGATGGTGGCGTCGTAGCTCACCCCCGCCGAGCGCGTCGCGGTGAAGAGCGCGCCGTCGCGCTCGAAGCTCGGAATGGCTGTCGCGCTCAGGAACCACACCTGCCCGTCCTCGCCCACGCGGAAGTCGAACGCGGCGACGTCGCGCAGCGCGAAGGCCGAGAGCGTCCGTCCCGCGAGCTCTCGCAGGCGCCCGTGGACCGCGGGGGAGACCCGGGCGGGGGCGCGACGATCGAGCATGTGTGAGTCGACGTTGGCGAGACAGTAGTCGATGATGTCGCGCGTGCGTCGATACTCCGGGCGCACCGCGGTCTCGACCGCGGCCAGCGGACCGAGTCCTTCCACGTGCACGACGCGGACGTCCTGCCCGGGGACGTACTGCTCGACGAGGACGCCGTCGGGGTACCGCGCCAGCAAACTCTCGATCGCCCTCGCAAGGGCGACGGGGTCGTCGACCACGCTGTCGGGACCGATGCCCTTGCTCGACCCCTCGAAGTTCGGCTTCACGATCGCGGGGAACACCAGGTCGTCGAGCCCGCCCCCCGCGAGGGTCTCGAGCGTTACGAAACGGCCGCGCGGGCTGGGCACGCCCCATCCCGCGAGCTGCTTCTTGGTCAGGGCTTTGTCGAGGGTCACCGTCAGCGTGTACGCGTCGCTGCCGGTGGAGGGCATGCCGAGCTCCTCGAAGAGCGCGGGGTAGAAGGCTCGCCGGGTCTTGCCCCGGTGACCTTCGGCCAGGTTGAAGACGATGTCGGGGGCGAACGCTTCGAGGCGAGTCACGAGCAGCGACGCGGGGCCCGTCACGTCGATCGGTTCCGCGCGGTGCCCTGCCTTGGTGAGGACGCGATCGATCGACTCGATCGTCTCGGCGGTGTCGAACTCGGCCTCGTCCTCCGCATCCGTCACGCGGAGGTTGTGCGTCAGGGCGATGCGCATGCGCCGTCCTTGCCCCGGGAGCGTACAGGGGTCGCTCGCTCGAGCGTGCGATTTTCTCTAAGGGTGTTGGTAGTCCGTTCTCTCGCTTCGCTCGAGCATGCGATTTCTCTTAAGGTGTTTGTAGTCCGTTCTCTCGCTTCGCTCGAGCATGCGATTTCTCTTAAGGTGTTTGTAGTCCGCTCTCTCGCTTCGCTCGAGCATGCGATTTCTCTTAAGGTGTTTGTAGTCCGCTCTCTCGCTTCGCTCGAGCATGCGGACTACTCCGCGTCGCCGCTCGCGATTCGTAGCTGCGCGGGCAAGTCGTGCTCCATGCGCAGTCGCTTGGCCTCGAGGTAGCGGGCCGAGTGCTGGTTGGCGGCCACGACGATGGGCGTTCGGCCCACCACGCGGACACCCAGCTGACGCAGGGCCGAGATCTTGGCCGGGTTGTTCGTGAGGAGCCGCACGCTGCCCACGCCGAGGTACGCGAGCATGTCGCGAGCGACGTCGTAGCGCCTCGCGTCGTCGGGCAAACCGAGGAGGCGGTTCGCGTCGACCGTGTCGTGTCCGTGCGATTGCAGCGCGTACGCGCGGATCTTGTTGGCCAGTCCGATGCCGCGCCCCTCTTGCCGAAGGTAGAGGACGGCGCCGGCCCCCGCGCGCGCGATGGTCGCCATCGCGACGTCGAGCTGCTCCTTGCAGTCGCACTTGAGAGACCCGAACACTTCGCTGGTCATGCACTCCGAGTGCACCCGGACGAGGACGTCCTCGCGTCCCTCGACATTCCCGAACACCAACGCGACGTGCTCCCGCGGGAGGCTGCTCGCCGACGGTCCGTCGACGCTGCGGAAGACGTATGTGTCGAACGGGCCGTAGCGTGTCGGGATGGTCGCCCTTGCGACCGAATCTGTCAGCGTACCTTGAGGCCGGATCACCCCTCGGGGGACGTGCATCTCAAACTCCGTGCTTTTCTTCTATGGTGTGGGTCGCGCGCCGGCGACCTCACCTGCAACCTAAGGTCGAGACGGCCCGGCGTCAAATACGCCCCGAGGGGGTTCGAGTTTCGCTCGTCCGCTGGTTTCCGTGCCTTCGGGCGTCATCTCGTAGCGGCCGCTCGCGGCCGACACAAGCGCGTCAGCATTTCTTCCAGGATCGCGTCCGGCGCGCGCCTCGAGCTCTTGAGCGCCAGGTCGGTCTCGGCGAGTACGAGCAACCACCGCTCGACCTCTCTCGGCCGCACGGCGCGCGATTTGACCGCCAGCTCCCGGGCCCGCTGCGGCTGGAAGGCGCCCGCGCGTCGCGCCGCTTCGTCCGACGGCGCCCCCCCCATCGTCGCTGCCTGGTAGCGTGCGAGCTGTCGAATCGACCATGCGAGCGCCCCGAGCAGAGGCAGGCCTCGCTCCCTCGGGTCGAACGCGTCGGCCAGCGTTTGCAGGGCGCGCCCCAGATCGCCGCCCCCGACCGCGTCGACGAGCGCCCAGGTGTCGGCCGTTCGGATGCGCGCGACGCACGCGCCCACTGCGCCCTCGTCGATGGCGGCGCCCGCGCCCACGTAGAGCGACAGGCGCTCGACCGCGTCGGCGACCGCCGAAAGGTCGGGGCCGACCAGCGCGGCGAGGAGCTCGCAGACGTCGCGGTCCATCGGGTTCCCCCTGTCGCGCGCGTACGACGCGATCCACGCCGGCAGCGCGCGTCCGTCGAGCGGCTCGCACGCCACGAGGAAACCCTGGCGACGCGCCAGGACGGCGAGCCGCCTGCGTCCGTCGAGCCGCGTGGCGACGATCACCAAGCACGATGACTCGACCGGCGCCGCAGCGTAGTCAGCGAGGCGATCGAACGGCGCGCCCGCCGTTCCCTCGGCGTCCCATCTTTCGGCGCCGCGGACGACGACGAACCGCCGCCGCGCGAACATCGGCGCCGTGCGCGCCGCCGAGATCACCGTGTCGGCGTCCACCTCGCCCGCCGTGAACTTGTCTTCGTTGAAGTCCGGCAAGCCCCCTTCGAGCGCGCTCGCGCGCACTTCGGCCACGACCCGATCGCGAAGCATGCGCTCCTCGCCCGCGACGACGTACACGGGGAGCAGCTTGCCCCGCTTGGCTTGATCGACGGCCTGGTCGGGCGTCACGCCGCGGACTCCTTCGGGTGTCCCTAGTCCGAACTCTCGCTACGCTCGAGCGTGCGGACTACGACGGTGTCATGGTCCGAACTCTCGCTACGCTCGAGCTGCGGACCAGTCACTTGCGCCGGCGACGGGCGATCGCCACGCCAAGCCCGAGGAGCGCCGCCCCGCCTCCGAGGAGCGACCCGCGATCCAGACCCGCCGCCACGCAGCCGCACCCCTTGGGGTGGTCCTGCACGGACTCTTCCTCGGCCGTCTTGTTGAACGCGTTCTTGGGGATCATGTCCGGCGCGTCGCCCGAGGGCGCTACGTCCGTGGACATCGGCGCCGCCGCCGGGGTGTCGTTCTGCGCGACCTTGTTGTCGTCGCCCCCGTCGAGCCCGCTGCTCACATTCTCCATCTTCGGGCCCTTCTTCTTGCCCGAGTCCTTGTTGCTCGCGAAGTCCATCGCCCCTCGGTAGACCGGCGGGTTGTCGCCTTTGAGCGTGAGCTTCTGGGCTCCTCCGATGTCGCCGTCCGGCCCGGCCAGGGCCACGGTGTACTCTCCGGCCTCGAAGTATCCGGTGGCGCGGCGCAGGTCGAACTCGAAGTACGTCGACTTGAACACCTTGCCGGCGGGGTCGGCGAAGTCGACGTCCATGCCGACGATTTGCTTTTGCACGGTGTCGAGCACCATGCGGTGGTGCTCGGGCTGCGCACCCTTGGACATGATGGCGCGCTCGTCCACCACCTCCTTCGTGAAGGTGAGTCGCATCGGGACGTGCATCATCGACGGCGTGCGCGGCAGGTCGATGCGCACTTTGATGTGCCACTCTCCCCCCTTTTCGTCGACCTCCGGAGTCTTGACGGCGAAGTTCCCACCGCCGGCGAGCGCCGACCAAGCGGCGAGCACGACCGTCGCAAGCGCAGCCAGAAAAAGGACAACCCGCAATGCACCCTTCGTCGGAATCATGGCGGCGCAAAGGTACCCCGATATCTCCGCCGGACGCACGCGCTACTGCGCTTGGGCTACGCGGACCGGGCGCCGAACGCGACGCCGAACGGGACGGGGGAACGCCGAAAAGCCCGCTCCGCGCTCGGAAAATGTAAGGACAGGTGTAACGCCTCGGCATCCTGCGAGGGTGTGTATGCGCATCTCAGGCGAAAGGTCCCGCAGTTTCGCTGCGTTGACACGTCCCTACCGGGCGGGCAAACTCAATCCCGTGAGTGTTCCCGCGCGCCCCGTGACGATGGGCGCGTACACCATGTCCCGGAGCACCCTTTCATGAGCGATGGCGCGTCGGCTGCCGTGTCCAAAGCCTCGATCGGGCCCGATCCGCTGATTGGGCGGCTAATCAACGAGCGCTTCAAGATCTCCGCCCTCATCGCGCGTGGCGGGATGGGCAAGGTCTACCGCGCCGAGCAGGCGCCGCTCGGCCGCGTCTGCGCGGTCAAGGTCCTGAACCCCAGCTACGCGGGCGATCACGATCCCGAGTTTCACCGCCGCTTCTTCCTCGAAGCGAGTGTTGCGGCGAAGCTCACGCACCCGAACACGGTCACGATCTTCGACTACGGCCGCACCGAGGACGACGTCTACTACATGGCGATGGAGTACCTCGAGGGGCACACGCTCCACCGGGCCATCCGCGAGGCCGGGCACTTCCCCGAGGAGCGCGCCGCGCACGTGGCGCGTCAGATCTGCAGAGCTCTCCGCGAAGCGCACTCCCTCGGCGTCATCCACCGCGACTTGAAGCC
>DATGJA010000220.1:0-8144 GCA_035295445.1 Polyangiaceae bacterium
CCGGTCCTTCGATGAAGGCCGGGGCCCTGATGAAGGATGGGTGGCGATCCGTAACCGCATTGGCAGGGTCCAAATATGCGGCGCCGAGCGCGGCTGCGATCGGTCTCGCGGCGCTGGCCACCACGGCCATCGCCATGAGACATCCGGTGGCGCGCATCCTCCGGGGCGTCGCACGCTTCACGATCGCAGCAGGTCACACCGTCGGCGGCTCGATGCGAGCCGACAGGCTGCTCGCCATCGCCGGCCTTCAACCCAGGCGTCCGTTCATGACGGCGGGGATGCCGATCGTCGCAGGAATCACAGGGATGGTCGCCGGATCCGTCCTAACGCTGTGGCTCGCGAAGCCCGGTTCGAGCGACGCGCGGCCGCGCGAGGCGTCGTCGAGTCTCAACTCGACGGGTCTTGACTCCCGGCCGAACGAGCCGCCTTCCATCGACCCCATCCACGGCGGCTGACGACGCGGCGAAGCAGCCGAAGCAGCAGAGAGACGAGCCAGCGGGTATCGCGAGAGCGAGCTCGCCGGCTTGTTTGCGTACGACACAACCAACCGGCGAACCCGGCGGACCGTCGACTCTTCTCGACGTGCCGGCCGGGTTCCCCTGCAGCCTCTGCCTACGATCTCGCGGTCTTCTTCTCGGTCTCTTCGGCCTTGAGGCGCTCCGTGCCCTCCTGGGTCGACCGCGCTTTCGCGTCGATGCGCGCGCCGATCCGATCCGCCCATTCCTTGACCTGCTGGTGAGCATGTTCCTTCTTGACGCCGTAACGCTCGACCACCTTACCGACCAAGTTGTCCAGCTTGCCGCCAATCATCTTGACGTCGTCGTCCGTCAGCTTGGCCCACTGGTTCCTGAGGTCACCCTTGACTTGCTCCCATTTGCCTTCGATCTGCGTCCAATTCATTGTCGTCACTCCTTTGGGTCCTCGCGTCGCAATGACCCGTTTCCAAGAGCGCTGTCCGCGTGCAATCCGAGCGCCAGCCATTGGCGCACCTGGCAGCGGGCAGTCGCGGTACGTCGCCGCTCAAACCAGCGGTCGCCGACCGACGATGAACGAGACCACCGCGACGACGAGGAAGACGAAGAACAGAATCTTGGCCACGCCTGCGGCGCCGGCCGCGAGCCCAAAGAACCCGAGATACGCCGCGACCAGAGCGATGCAGAAGAAAACGGCTGCGTAATAGAGCATCGGCGCCTCCTTGATGACCTCTCGGGCTGCATCGGGCGTGCCGCGTCACGTTCACCACGAGTGCGCGGAGAAGGCCCGCGGGCGCACGGCGATCTGCCGCACGCGGGGCACGAAGGCTCCCCTGTCCTGCCCTTCCGCCGCCGACGGACTCTGCAGAACGGTCATGGGCGGTTTTCCTGTTGCGAAGGCTCGGACGCGGTCGACGCCTCGTCGGTCGCGATCGGGGGCTGAGAGGGGTGCTCCCGCCGAGCCACGGATTGGCGCAACCCATGCACTGACTGAAACCATGAACTCAACCCGACACATCCTACGTCTCGGCAGCGCCCTCATCTTTGCGAGCGCTGCGGTCTTTGCCGCGTGCGATCACACGACGCCGACGAGCTCGACGCCGGACACCTATGCCACGCGGCAGGGTGTCGCCAACAATCAGTCGCCCTCCACGAGGGGGTCGCAGGCGGACGCTCGCGTCGTCGACCAGTTGACGACGGCCCGGTGCGACCGCGAGAACACCTGCAACAACGTCGGCGACGGGCGCAAGTACGCATCGCGCCAAGTGTGCATCGATCAGATGCGCGGCAGCGTGGCCAACGACCTCAACCCCTACAAATGTCCCCGCGGAATCGATCGGGCGAACCTCGATGCGTGTCTAACAGCGATCCAATCCGAAGAATGTGGCCATCCGCTGGATACGCTGTCCCGCATCGACAAGTGCCGAGCCGGCGCGCTTTGCCTCGAATAGCTCTGGGGACGACCCCAATGCGATCGGAAGTCACGAATGAACATCCAACTCCAAGTAGCCGCGCGGACGGACATCGGCCAGGTTCGCATCAAGAATGAAGACGCCTATGTCGCGGTCGACCTGACCACCGGCACGGCCTCTTCGATGCCGGACTGGCAGGGCACCCTTCAGCTCGGGGCACAAGGACTGCTGCTCGCCGTGTCGGACGGCATGGGGGGAGCCCAGGCCGGCGAAGTGGCAAGTGGGCTCGTCCTCTCGTCGCTGGCCGAATCGCTCGCGTCGAAGCCCGTAGGCCGATCGAGCAGTGAACAGATCATCGGCGCGGTCGAGGAAGCGCATCACGCCGTATGGCAGGACGCCTGCGCGCAGGGGATGAAGATGGGGGCGACGGTCACCGCCGTTTACATTCGCGGTGGCGCCGCTTACGTCGCCGAGGTGGGAGACTCCCGCGCATACCTCATCCGCGCAGGCCGGATCACGCAGCTGACCAAAGACCAGAGCTATGTTCAGTTGCTCGTCGATGCAGGCGCTGTCCGCTCGGAAGACGCCCAGTTGCTTCCGATGCGCAACGTGATCCTGCAGGCGATGGGCCATCAGCCCACGGTCTCGGTGGCCCTCGGCAGACTCGAGCTGCGTCACCTCGACTGCTTGCTGCTTTGCTCGGACGGGCTCTCGACGAAGGTGTCGGACGACGCGCTGCGCGACGTCGTCCTGACCTCGCCGGACCTCGAATCCGCCGCCAAGACCCTCATCGATCTTGGCTACCGTCGCGGCGGTGAGGACAACGCCACGGTCTTGCTCGCCGGAGTCGGGGGCGACTTGCCTGCGGCGACGTTGCAGGAGCCCCTGCAGCAGACGTTTCGAGTGCTCGAGACGTTCGACGCGCCCGCCGTTCATTGAGGGTGGCTCGTCGGTTGAAGCTTTCCATGGTTTGGAAGAAGGGAGAACCGATGATGAAGATCTCTCACGCGCACAGTGCGCTCTTGGTCACCGCGGCGACGTTGTTCGTACCTGGCGTCGCCGGAGCGCAGGAGGCGGAGCCCCGCTCCCCGCCGCCCGCAACAGCGGTCGTAGAGGCGCCCGCACAACCGGTCACCGTCGAGAAGACGACGTCGGAGGCCACCGGCCCGAGCATGCCGATGGTCGGGGCCGGCATCGGTATCTTCGCCCTCTCCTACCTGCCCGTGGTGATTGTCGGCGCAGCGAGCGGGCTCGACGCCGATCACAATCTGTTCGTGCCCCTCGCCGGACCGTGGATCGACTTCGCCCAGCGACCGGGTTGTCCCGCAGGCAGCTCCTGCAACGTCGAGAACACCAACCGGGTGCTCCTGGCGGTCGACGGCGTCTTCCAGGCCGTCGGCGCCCTGACGATCGTCGGAGGATTCCTGAACACGGCGCACGAGACCAAGACCGTGCGGTCCGCTCAGCTCGGTCCGACGCTGCACCTCGCACCCTCGCAGGTTGGCGCGAAGGGCTACGGCATGGTGGCGCTCGGGACCTTCTGATCCCCCGGGGCGCGGCGCGGCCGCGAGGTACTCGCTCACCGATTCGTCGATCGAGGAAGGGGTCGCCCTGTCGGCGTAGTAGAGCGCGCTCGTATGCCAGCTTTTCCACCCGACCACGGGCCCGCACCGCCATGTGGTACGTCATGACGTCGAAGCGATCGCCTTGACGCCGTGGGCGTGGGCCGCGGCGACAAGCTCCGCGGCCAGCGCGGGACCCGCCGTGGCGTCGAGGCCCAACGTTTCGTCGAGCGAACCGTCGGCCTGGGGCGCGTAGAAGGCGACCGCGAGCTGCGTGAGCGCGGGCCAGTCGATCGCGTTCGCCGGGTACGTGCCTTGCTGCAGCCGCCCGCACAGATCGGCACGAAGATGAGGATTGCGCGGGCGTTCGGGTGCGTCGTCCGAGCTCTCGCTTCGCTCGAGCGTGCGGGACGTTCCGGGTGAAACATGCCGGCCATCATAGACTCTTGGACGACACCGGCTCCGGTCGGACACGTCGCCCGAACGAGTGACGCTCGTCACTCGACGCACACCTGCGCGGGAGGCGGGTCGAAGAGGCGCGGTCCCGCCGCGGATGCGCCCCGGCCTATCAAGCGGATGCAACCGAATTCCGTCACGAATTCCGAGCAATGGCCGACGAAGAACCCGCGCGCCGGCGGTCCGGGGTCGATGACCGCGCGTTCCGGCGGATCGGCGGCCACACACATTCCTTCGCACTCCGACCCGTCGCGGCACCCTTTCCCCGCGTCGTGCGTGCGACAGTTGCACGTCGAAACCTGGCTGACGGGTCCGCGCATCCACGTCCCGCCGCAGGCCGTGCACTCCTGCGGCGTCTTGGCAGTCGGCGCCGTCTTGGGAGTCGGCGGCGAGTTGGCAGTGGGTGGCGAGACGGAAGGTCTCTCCGTCGGGGGGGCCGCCACCGACGCCGCCGGCTCGGCCGCTGGGCTGACCACGACCGGCCCCGTCGACTCGTGACAGCCGCCGCCGAACACGAGAATCGAGCACATGCCGACGCGTCGCGCGAAGGAAGGGAGACGACGGCCCGATTCGATCATGAGTCGGCCTCGCACGTCCTCTGGCCCCTGTCCATACGGCCGATGTGTGCTGAGCTCGGGGATCGAGGACCGCTTCGGACGTCCCGCCCGAAAAGAGCCCTCGAAGCGCGCGAGAAACCGAAGCGAAAACCTACCGTGCCGCATCCCGTGGAGCAGTGGCGTGGATGATCTTCCGACCCCGTAGGCCGCCCTGCGCCCCCCCGCAGCTCCCTGGAAGACCGACGCGCAGAGCGTTTCTCGCCCTCGCCGCAGGCAAGGCCATCGGCCTCGCGCTGGTCCTGCTGGGGATCGCCGCGTCGCACGACCTGTTCGGGCGCTCCGCGCACGCGGCCACCGAGGCAGTGACCCATTCGGAATGCGTCAATCCCCTCAACACCGCGTGGACGCTCAGCGCGGCGTTCCTGGTGTTCTTCATGCAAGCGGGCTTTCTCTTCCTGGAGGCCGGCTTCGCGCGTACGCGCGAAACGGTCAACGTTCTGCTCGAGGGCATCGTGGACACGTGCCTGTGCGGGGCCCTCTTTTGGGCGTTTGGATTTGCGTTCATGTTCGGCAGCGGCAACGGGTTCATCGGTCACCAGTATTTCTTCTTGACGGGCGCTCCCGACACGTACGGATCGACCGGAGTGCCGACGCTGGCGTTCTGGCTATTTCAGTTCGCCTTCGCGGACACCTGCAGCACCATCACCTCGGGGGCCATGGTGGGTCGCACGGCCTTCGCCGGAGACCTTTGGTACAGCGTCGCCGTGAGCGGATTCATTTATCCCATCTTGGGTCACTGGGCGTGGGGACCCGACGGCTGGCTGGCCTCCCTTCGGCCCGCGGCGTTTCACGACTTCGCCGGGTCGACCGTGGTCCACACGATCGGGGGGTTCGTTGCGCTCGCGGGCGCGATTGCCCTCGGCCCCCGGCTGGGGCGCAAGTTCGCGCGCGACGGCGGCGGCATCATGGCCGGGCACAACATGACTCTCGCGGCCGTGGGAGGGGTGATTCTCTGGTTCGGGTGGTATGGGTTCAACCCGGGCAGCACCCTCTCGGCGATGGACCTGCACGGGATCGGTCGCGTGGCGACCAACACGACCCTGGCCGCGTGCGCCGGGGGCTTGAGCGCGCTCTTCTTCGTGTACTGGCGAGGACGGTACTGGGATTGCGGCATCACCGTGAACGGTTTTTTGGCCGGCTTGGTGGCCATCACGTGCCCCTGTTACTGGGTGTCTCCGACGGGCGCGTTCGTCATCGGAGGCATCGCGGGCGTGCTCTGCGTTCTCTCGGTCGACCTGCTCGAGCATCTGCGGATCGACGACCCGGTGGGAGCCGCGTCGGTGCACGGCACGTGCGGGATCTGGGGGACACTGAGCTTGGGGCTGTTCGCGACGGGGCAGTACGGCGCGCCGGGGCCCTACGGCGCCGATACCTCACCCGACGCGCTCGTGACCGGTCTCTTGTACGGAGGAGGCTCGTACCAGCTCGTGGCGCAAGCCTTCGGGAGCCTCTGTATCACGAGCGCCACCTTCGGAGTTTCGCTTCTCGTGATGTATGCCCTCAAGGCCGCCGGGGTGCTGAGGCTCTCGTTGGAAAAGGAGCTGATGGGGATGGACGTCGCCGAGCACGGCGCACCGGCCTATCCCGAGCTCGTGCCGCGTGGATCGGCCAATCCGCGTCGAGACCTGCTCGCCGTGGACGCGCGCGATCACGTCATGCCCTCGGCGGTCCGGTCGTGACGACATTCGTCACCAGCGGGACATGTCGTGGAAACCGCCTGACGGTACGTTCGGAGTCGGTGTCTCCATGACGGCCTCTGCATTGTCGCCGAAGACGCCGTCGTCCAGAGACGGCGCGGTGGGCCCGAGAAGCTCGTCGGGCTTCGAAGCCCGCATCCACGGAGTCACGCTGAGCGACTTGGTGCAAATGGAGTGCTTGTCGGGGGTCAAGCGGGCGGTCCGTGTGGTCTCCGGCGGCAATCTCGGCCACTTGTACATCCGCAGCGGCGCCATCGTTCACGCGCGAACGCGCACCCTGGTCGGCGAGGCGGCTGCGCTGGAGATCTTGTCTTGGAACGACGGCACCGTCGAACCGGTCGACCGGGAATGGCCCCCCAAGGAGAGCATCCAGTGCACCTGGCAGAGCCTCCTGCTTCGTGCGGCTCAGGCCCGGGACGAGCGGCAGGGGCAGCAGGTCGTTCCGCTTCGCGACGAGGGGCGCCCGCGCGACGCCGGCCGCATCGACATCGGGGAGACCATGGAGCTTCAGGCGACGCCCCTCGAGATCGGCGGCCATGTCTTTCGGGCGGAAGACTTCGAGGTCGTCGTGAGGATCGGTCCGTCCGGTGCCGTCGTGCAGAACAAGGGCGCCAGCGAAGACTTCGCGGACGCGGTGGCGTATGCGTGCCGGCTCACGGAGCTCATCGGGGGGCCCCTGGGCATCGAGCGATTCGTCGCGATGGAGTGCGTCTTCAAACAAGGGCGGTGCTTCGTCGTCGTCGACGGCTGCGGCGAAGTCTTCGCCCTGCGGCCGGGGCCGACCGCGGACTCCGCGTCGATCCGCGAGCTCTTCGGAATCTAGGAGCATCCCGTGCCGAGCATCGAGGACTCGCTCCGGACTTTGCGCGATGTGCAAGGGGTCTTCGGGAGCTTCGTCCTCTCGGGAACGGGCTCGCTCGTATCCAAAGACCTACCGGCCGTGTTCGACGAGGCGGTCTTCGAGGAGGTGGGTCCTCGAATCACACGCCTCTACGAGACCTTCTCGACCGGAGGCGAGGATCTCGACAGCGTGATGCTCCGCTACTTCGAGCACAAGCTTTACCTTCGCAAGATGGCGTGGGGGATCCTCGGCATTCTTTCCGGCACGCAAATCAACCTGCCCGCACTGCGCATGGCGGGCAACCTCGTCGCCCGCCGCATCGATCCGGACGTCGCGGCCACCGTATCGCGCGCGCCCTCGCCCCCCGTCCGACCCACGCCCTCGGTTCGGTCCGACCCCGGGCCGGCGGGCGGTTCGTCCCCGCCGGCCACCGGACGCAGCGCGATGGCCCCACCCGGCGCCGCTCGGACGCCCCTGGTCCAGACAACGGCGGACGAGTTCGAGCCCGCGCCCGGGAGCCGACGACAGGCCCGCATGTACCGAGGGCGCCGGATCGACGAGTGACGACGGGGTCGATGGCGTCCGACGAGAACCGGCGGCGTGCCCAGCGAGCGGGCGCCCTCACCCTCGCCAGCGATGAGTCGCCGCCAACCGGTCACGGGTAACACGCGGACGCGCTGAAGGTCAGGGGGTTGCCCGTGCCGTCGGCCGGCCCGCCCATGGTCGCGTAGCAATCCTTGGCGGGATTGGAGTACGCGTGGCCGCCGAGGCCGGCGATGTTGCCGCCCACGACGTCGGGGCCGATCGGGGGCCAAGCTTTGCTCGCGGGCCAGAAGTCGGGCTTCTGCGCGAGATAAAACGACGGCGGAAGACTCTGGCTCGCGGGTACGGCATTGCCGAGCGGGCCAATACCGCTCGGGACTTCGGACGCGAGCCAGCGAGTCGCGCCGTTGACGACGTCCCAGTTGCCCCATCGCATCAGCGTCTGGCCGACCACCGGGTCGTCCGGGATGGTGACCGTCCCTTCCTTGTCGCCGCTGCCGATGTTGTAAACGACACCGGACTGGCCGATGCCCGTGTCGACTT
>DATGJA010000221.1:0-3782 GCA_035295445.1 Polyangiaceae bacterium
CGGCGTGTTCCTTTGCGGCAACGTGCGAACGCCCCCGCGCGACGCCTTCTACGACGCCAGTACCCCGACGGCGGCCGTGCCGGAGCGCGCCGTACGCCTGGATACGTTCCTCCTCGACGTCGACGAAATGACCGTCGGCGATCTCCGACAGCTCGTCCAAAGCGGCCGCGTCGCCTTCGCGTCCGACGCGGGTCCGGCCGCCTCCGCCGGCGCCGTCACGATTCGCGAGCCGCAGAACCCGGAGAGCGGGCCCGCGGGCGGGGTCGATCCCGCGTGCACGTGGCGCGGCGTCGACACGGACGCGAACGACGCGCTCCCCCTCAACTGCCTCCCGTGGGCTGCGGCCGACGCCCTCTGCCGGGCGCGCAGCGGCGGCCGTCTTCCGACCGAGGCCGAGTGGGAGTACGCGGCCGGCAACGCGCAGTCGGAGACGACGTACCCCTGGGGCGAGAGCCCGGACGTGCGGGACCTCTGCTCGCACGCCTTCGTCGGTCGGGGGCGCGCCGGCGGCGGCGGTCCGCCGGAGAACGGCGTCTGCCTGGACGGGGACGCCGGCGCCGAACTCGGGGTCTCGCCGGGCCCCGTGGCGCGAAACGCCGACACACTCGATCGCACCCATCTGGGCATCCGGAACATGGGGGGGAATCTGCAAGAGTACGTCGGGGACAACTTCGAGGCGTACTCCGAGGGGTGCTGGACTGGCGCGCCACTCCTGCAGAACCCGCTGTGCGACGCCGGCGGGCCGTCGGCGGCGCGATCGGTGCGCGGCGGCGGCTGGCAGGGATCGCCCATTCTGGCCATCGTCTCGGAGCGCAACCTCGTGCCGCCCCAGTACGCAGGCGACGCGTTCACCGGCTTACGCTGCGTCGTCGAGCCGGCGCACTAGAACCCTGGACGGACGACGAGTCCTCCTGGGCCCCGCTCCGGTTCGTCCGGGCGGGCGGACCCCGCCGCGGTAGTCGGGGCAGCGGCGTCGACGGGCGCCGTTCGCACGCTCGGTGGTCGGGCAGGGGAGAGAGAGCGCGTCGGGGGGAGGACGCTCACCGGCGGGCTCGGCATCGACGCCGACGGCGCCGGCGCGATCGACGCGAGCGGCGAGACGGGGTCGGGCGAAGGGGTCGCGCTCGGCGGCGCCACAATCGCGTGCGTCGGGGCCGCCGACATCTCCGGAGCCACCGGCGCGCGGTCACGTACCGACGCGAACACCCACGCCGACACTCCGATCGCCGCGGCGCCCGCGCCGGCGACGACGGCGCCCGTGACCCACGGTGCGCGCCGAGCGCCTCTCGCGGAGCTCGCGGCGACCGCGCGGGCGGCCGCGCCCGCCGCGTCGGTCTGTCCCGAGGCGAAGCGCTCGAGCACCGCGCCGACCTCGCGGACGTCCTGCGGGCGATCGGCGCGATCCTGCGCCAGCATCCGGGCCACGAGGTCGGTGACGTCGCGGGGCAGGTCCGGCGCCATGCTCGAAAGCGCCGGGAACGCGCCGGTCGTGATGCTCTTGATGACCTGGCCGGCGTTCGTGCCCTCGGTCGGCCGGCGGCCCGTCAGGCACTCGTACAAGATGACGCCGAGCGCCCACAGGTCGGAGCGGTGATCGACGTCGCGCTCGCCGTAGATCTGCTCGGGTGACATGTAATAGAGCGTCCCCAGCATCGATCCGGTGCGCGTCAGCTCCGCGGACTGCGCGGCGTCGCCTTCGACGCCGGTCAGCTTGGCGATGCCGAAGTCGAGCACGCGCAGCTCCGACGCATCGGCCGCGCCCTTCACGAGAAAGAGGTTCTCGGGCTTCAGGTCGCGATGGACGATGCCGAGGGCGTGCGCGCTCCCGATGGCGGCGACCGCCGGCACGAGCAGGCGGGCGACTTCGACGAGCGGCAGAGGTCCCTCGCGCGCGAGCCGGCTGGCCAGCGACTCTCCCTCGAGCAGATCCATCACCATCACCGGCGATCGATCGTCGAGCTCGAGGACGTCGTGGATCTGCACGACGCTCGGGTGGCGCACGGCGGTGGCCGCCCGCGCCTCACGGAGGAAGCGCTGGCGAAGGTCGGCCTTCTCGGCGAGCTCGGGCTTCAGGAACTTGAGGGCGACGGTCTTGCGCGTCACGACGTGCGTCGCCGCCCACACGGACGCCATCCCCCCCTCGCCGATGCGGCGCAGAAGCGTGTAGCGATCGGCGATCACGGCCCCGGGCAAGAGCGAGTCGGCCACGGCGCAACCGGCGTGTAGCGTATCCTGGGTTTCACCCCCGATGAAGTCGCGCGCGAGCAAGGCGTCGGCGGCGGTCGTCACCCGTCCCGGCGGGCGCGGATCATCCACGCGCTCGAACGCATGAAGACCCCCTCCTCTCGGAGATGTGCCTTCATCAGGGCCGACAGCCCCTCACGGATCTCGGGCAGTCGCCGGCGGCCTTCCTCCCCCGCCTCGCGGATGATCTCGCCCGACGGCCCGACCAGGAGCTGGAAATCCACGGCCTCGTCGACCGTGCGACCGATGCACACGTCGCGATCGATGCGTTCGAAGAGGTCGACTGTCGAAAAGCCGCCGGCGGCGAGCCTCGCGCGATCCGTCTCCTCCTCCGCCCACGAAAACGGACCCGGACCGCATGTTAGGGCAGCGTCTCCGCGCGGGGTGAGGTGGCGGAGCACCGCAGCCTTGGCGGCCCCCCAGGCGGGGTTGTCCGACAGGCTTCGCCACACGATGAGGCAGAGCGCTCCGCCGGGCCTGAGAGCGCGGTGAGCGTTGCGCAGCGCCCTCACCGCGCTCTCGAAGAACATGACGCCGAATCGGGCGTAGACCACGTCGTAGCGTCCGGCGCCGAGCGGATGAACCTCGGCGTCCCCCACTTCGTACCGGACGTGCGACAGCCCCGCGTTGTCGCGCTCGCGGTTCGCGATCTCCACGAACGCGTCGGTGCAGTCGAGGCCCAGCACCTCCCCAGTCGGGCCCACGATGCGGCCGAGCTCCAAGCACGTTTCGCCGAACCCGCATCCGACGTCGAGGACCCGATTTCCCGGCCGGATGTCGAAGCGAGGATTCGCGACGTCGCTGTGGATCTTGCCGTTCCCGGACAAGAGGTGACGGAATCGAATCCACTTGGGGGTCAGGACTTCGTTCCAACACGCGATGAAGTCTCGGTTGTCTTGGGGGGGTGCGGTCATGTCCGGCTCCGTCAGGGCCGCGCTTCGAGCACGAAGTTGAACGGCGTCTCGGTTGCTCGGCGGAAGCGCCGGAAGCCGCCGGCTTCCACGACGTCGCGTAGGCGCGCCTCTCCCGCTTGCGCTCCGAGCGCCGGGCCGCCGTAGGCGAGCGAGTGCGGTACGCAGAGCATCGTCGAGGCCGCGTAGTAGACCCGGCCCACCGGGTTGTGGTTGTCTTCGGGCCGGTCGCTGGCGAAGGGCTCGACGATCATCCACGTCCCGTCGGCGGCGAGGGTCTCCTTCACGCGCTTCGCCGCGCCCTTTGGATCCTGCATGTCGTGCAGGCAGTCGAAGTGGGCGACGAGATCGTAGTCCTTGCCCGGGTAGTCGGTCGCGCTGGCGACGTCGAAGGTGACCCGGTCCGAGACGCCCGCGGCCTCGGCGCGTCTCCTCGCCAGTTCGATCGATCCCGCGTGGTAGTCGAACCCCCAGAAGCGCGACTTGGGGAACGCCTTCCCCATCAGGATGGTCGAGGCGCCGACGCCGCAGCCCACGTCGGCGACCTTCGCCCCCCCCCGAAGCTTGGCCTCGACTCCGTCGAGCGCCGGGATCCACGACGTGGTCAGGTTGCCGATGTAGCTCGAC
>DATGJA010000222.1:0-26823 GCA_035295445.1 Polyangiaceae bacterium
GAACGAGCTGTTGATAACGCGGCACCCCATGTATTCGGCTGCCAGGTAGCCCGCACCCGCCGCGACCCCTGCACTTTCCCCTTCGTTTTTCCCCGGGTATCCCGCACCCACGCCGTACGGGCCGTGGATCCTTTGTTACGCAGGCAATCGCGGGGCGATAGAGGAACGCTCGCCGCACCTACTCGGTCCCAATGGCGAACCCAACGTCCGCGACCTGAACGAGCCGAGGTGCGCGCCCCCCGGCCCGAAGGTCTGCTCGCTCGGTAAGCACGTCTCAGGCCGGCGTGACGACCGCGATTTGTCGTTCGATTAAGGGGCATCGAGGCCGAGGCCCCGTCCCGGCTGGCCCCGGGCCGTCCTTGGACACTGGACGACCACTCGTTCCCCTGTCCCCGCGGGCCCCTTGCGCCCTGGGGAACGCGCTGCCTTGGTTCAACGCACCGGCCGCTTCCGGTCGTGAAACCACGACCGGTACCCCTGCATCCGCGAGACCTGCGCTTCGGGCGCGTGCGCGCCGCACGTCAAGGCCTCGGCGCTGCCGGCGGGGGCTCCCCAGCGGAGCTCGACGCAATCGTTGGGGTTGTACGCCATCTCGAGGGCGGCTTGACGATCGACCACGTCCGCCAGGCGGAGCTCCCACTGTGACCCGTCGCTGCGCGTGTACTTGAACCGGCGATCCGTCAGCTCCTTGGCGAGGCGGGCTTCGAGCTGCGCGCGGACGGCGCCAAGGGACCCTCCCGTGGGCATCGCATAGTGCTCCGGGCGACGAGCGACGCGCGCGGGGAGGGCGCGGGCCACGTCGACCGCGATGAGCAAGCGGAGGTCGCGCGAAGGCGTCGAGAAATCCTCCCAGTCGCCGCTCGCCTCGAAGATCTTCGCCCCCTCCGGCATATCGGCCGGGGGCCGGCCGCTTGCGAGAAACTTGCGACCGTTGTCGACCGAGACGACCCGCGTACGAACCTGCTCCTCGAGCGCCTGCACCGTCTCGAGCAAGGCCTGTAGAGGGTCAAGCGGAGCGGGGTTCAGGATGTCGTCCATCTTGTCGTAGAAGCCGTCGACCCCCCCGACGTATTGGTCGGTCGCCGAGTAGTCGGGGAGGTCCTTGTTGGGCACTCGCCTTACCTTGCCCGTTGCGTAATCGCGCAAGACGGGGCGGAATCGCTTGAACCCGGCGCTGCCGAGCGCCGGGTCGATCGCAAAGAGAAAGTTGCCGCGCCAGAAGCGTTTGCGCGCGACGGTGCCGTCCGGCTGCCCGTCGACAGCCAGGAGCACCCCTGCCGCCGACGGGGTCTGCGCGATCCGCTGGGCGACGACGAGCACGTGACCGTACGGATCGGCGAAGATGGTGCCGGGGCGGAGCGTCTCCCCCGATAGAGCGATCGGGTAGTAGTCGGCCGTCTCGTCGTCGGCGGGCGTTCGCCCGGCCCCCGATTGCGCGGCATCTGCGAGCGTCGTGCGAAAGAACTCTCCGAGGCGCTTGATGTTGGTCTCCCACGGTCCCCCCGCGTCGCGGTCCGGGTCCGCCCACGGCGGCAGCGTCTGAGGCTTGTCGTCGATCGGGGGGAACGGCTCGCTCGTCGATGCGAAGTCGGTGCAGGTCGGCGCAACGCCGTTCTCGCCCCGCGAGCAGTGGGACCAGCCGAAGGGCAAACCCATCTTGTAGGCGAAATAGGCGCGCAAGAAATACGGCAGATCGGCGCAATCGGGACGCACGACGACTCCCTGTTCGTCCTCCGCCGCACCCAGATAATCGTGGAGGAGGTTCTTCGTGGGGTCGCGCAAGACGTCGTGCAGTGCGCTGTAGCTCGGCTGCTCGTCGAGCGGCGCTTCGAACATACTCTGGATGAAGACCGAGTAGAGGTCCTCGAGAGAGTGGGTCCAGACGGCGCGCGTGAACCAGAGCGAGGTGCGCGGCGTCCCCGGGGGCGGCAACGGGTACGGTCGGACGGGCACGTCCTTGGTGGCGAGCTGCGCGCCGCCGCACGACGCCGACCGCGTGAGCACGACGCGCAGCTTTCCGGCGACCGGAGAGGGCACCTGCAGGGCCCAGAAGAACGGAGGTCCGCCGTGTCGGTCGCTGGTCCTGACCGACACGCCGCCGCCACCCTGGGCAGAAAGTTCCCCGTCCACGAGCCGATCGGCGATGGCGATCAGGCGGACCGGCTTGGACCGAACGGCGTTTTCGGGAGCCGAAAAGAGGTACACATCTCCAGGGTCACCGCACGCGGGCGAGGGCGGCGCCACGGGTCGTGTGGCCGGGCCCGACACCGACGCCGCGACCCCCACCGCCTGTGCGAACAGCTCGGCCCGCCCGGCGGTCGCCGCCATCCGGGACCCCTCGGCGTACTCGCGCGGCGGGCGCGAGCAACCCATCGCGCCGGCGCCGAGGGCCGCGCTCAAGACCCCCGCCGCGCACCAGCGACCGCCCACGAGCGGTGTAAGCGTACCTTACACGAGGGCCGCGCGCGCGTTCTTCGCGGCCTCGTCCCGCTCCTTGAGGGATTCGAGGATGATGACCGCGGTTTCCTCGATTGCGCGGCCTGTGACGTCGATGACGGGCCATCCCGGGTGGTCGCGGAAGATCGCTCGCCCATAGTCGAGCTCCTGCTTGACCTGTTCGCGCAACCCGTACCCAGCGTCCATGGGCATCCCGAGCTGCTTGAGGCGCGCCTTGCGGATCTCGACGAGCTGGTCGAGCTCGATCGTGAGCCCCACCACCCGGTCCTGGGGCGCCTCCTCGAGCTCCGGCGGTAGCTTCACCCCGAGGACGATCGGCTGGTTGGCCACCTTGAGCCCCCGCTGCGCGAGGAGGGTCGAGAGGGGCGTCTTGCTGGTCCGGCTCACGCCGCAGAGGACCAGATCCGCCTTCTTGAAGTTTCGCGGCTCCTTGCCGTCGTCGCTCTTGACCGCGAACTCGACGGCCTCGATACGGCGAAAGTACTCCTCCGTCAGCGGGAGCATACCGCTCGGCATGTTGATCGGCTGCCGGTCGAGGAAGGTCGAGAGCTTTCCGATGAGGGAGCCGATGAGATCCAGCGACTCGACCTTCAGCTCGTAGCTCGACGCGTGGATGAATTCGCGGAGCTCCGGGCTGACGACGGTGAAGACCACGAGGGCCCCGTCCCGAGCGGCGTTCTCGAGGATCGGTCGGGCTGCTTCGCGTGTGCGAACGCGCGTGTGCAGCCGAATGTGCGCACCGGAGTGGGGGAACTGCAGCATCGCGGCGCGCACGACCTTCTCTGCCGTCTCGCCCGTCGAATCGCTAAGGATTTCGATTCGCTTCGTCTCCACGTGTACCCAAGCATAGCGCCGGGACTCCGTCCGCGACAGACGTTCACCGCTTGGCGCGCGACGAGGGTTCCTCGGTCGCGAGCGACGTGACGGACGCGTGAACGTCCGCTTGCACTCGGCGGCGGGTGTCTTCCGGTACGGCGGAGCCGTCCTGCTCGAGCAGGTGGAACCGATCGCACACGACGCCGCTCCGCGTGCGCACCTCGGATCGCGAGATGCGCAGCCCGGACTCGAAGAGCGTGCGCGTGATGGCCAGCAGGAGCCCGGGCCGGTCGTGGGTCTGCACGGTGAGCACGAATCCGCCGTCGTCCGGCGAGTCCGAGAAGCTCACGTGCGTGCGCATCGTGGGCGCCATCCTCGGTCGCGGGAGGTTCGCCGCGAGGGCCATCGCCTCCCCGTCTGCGCGCGGCCCCCACTGGGCGGCAAGCTGGGACGCGAGCTCGCCCACCTCGTCGGCGGCCAGCGGCTCTTGGCGCTCGACCCCCGGCGCGCGACGGAGCCAGAAGAAGTCGACGGCCTCGGTGGACCCGTCCGACAAGGCCCGGCAGAAGGCGTGGGCGGCGACTACGTCGATCTCGCGGGCGATGAACGACGCGCTGAGCAGCGCGAGCAGTCCGGGACCGTCGCGCGCGACGACGCAGAGGCAGACCCCACCGTCGGGCAGTTCTCGCCAGGCTTCTATGTGAATCGCCTCGCCGCCTCGACGCGCGACGATCGCCGCATGCTCCGACGCTGCGGCCGCGTCGAAGACCCGCCGGTATCGCTCGGGCATCGACTCGGCGAACTCCCGCGCGGGGGAATCGTTCAGCGCCGCGAGCGCGAACGGAGCCTCCGCCTGCCCGTAAAATGACGCGCCGGAATCAGCGCCCATCGCGGGGGTCATCCTCGTCCTGTGCCGGCTCCGGGCCGTTGCGCCGAGGTTTCGACGACGTATCGTCAACCGCTGTTGCGGAGGCCCGCGGCGATACCGTTGATGGTGAGGTGAATCCCGCGCAGCACCCGCTCGCTCGAGCGGCCCGAGCGGTAGCGACGGAGCAGCTCGACCTGAAGGTGATTGAGGGGGTCGAGGTACGGCATCCGATTCTTGATGGATCGGGCGATCTGCGGGCTCGCGGCCATCAGCTCGCTCTGGCCCGTGACGGCAAGGATCGCCTCTACCGTGCGGTCATGCTCCTCGGCGATGCGCGAAAGGATCGACTTCCTCAGCGCGGCATCGTGAACGAGCTCCGCGTAGCGCGACGCGATGGTGAGGTCCGTCTTCATGAGGACCATCTCCATGTTCGAGACGAGCATTCGGAAGAAGGGCCACGCGCGGTACATCCCGGCGAGATCGGGCGACTTGCCCCCGCGCTTGCGGCCGATCAGCGCCCGGACGGCGGAGCCGAACCCGTACCATCCCGGCAGCAGCACGCGGCTCTGCGCCCACGAGAACACCCACGGGATCGCACGCAGGTCCTCGATGAGGTTGGACGCCTTGCGCGAGGCCGGCCGGCTGCCGAGGTTGAGCGCTGCGATCTCGGCAAGCGGCGTGGCGGTGCGGAAGTATTCGTTGAACCCCGGCGTCTCGTAGACGAGCGAGCGGTACGCCCGGTACGCGTCGGTCGACAGGGCGTCCATCGTCCGTCGGAACGCGGGAGCGTCGCCGGCTGCATCGGTGTCGAGCAACGTCGCCTCGAGCGTGGCGGCGACGATCGTTTCGAGGTTGCGATGACAGACGTCGCGATCCGAATATTTGCTCCCGATGACCTCCCCTTGTTCGGTGATCCGGATCTGCCCTTGTACCGACCCCGCGGGCTGCGCGAGAATCGCCTCGTACGTCGGCCCGCCTCCGCGCCCGACGGCCCCCCCCCGGCCGTGAAACAAGCGCAGGACCAGCCCCTTGCGCCGGCATAGGTCCGCGAGGCGGATCTCCGCCTGGTAGAGCTCCCAGCCTGAGGTGAGGAAGCCGCCGTCCTTGTTGCTGTCCGAGTATCCGAGCATCACCTCGACGACGCCGCCCCAACTCCCGCGAGCGATCGCCATCATGCTCGCGAGCGAAAAGAAGCGTTCCATCACGGACTCGCAGGCCCGAAGGTCTGCGATCGTCTCGAAGAGCGGCACGACGCGGACCGCCAGGACAGGCTCGTCCCCCGGCCGCATGACGCCGACCTCTCGCATCAGGAGCATGACTTCGAGCAGGTCCGACGCCGAGGCGGCCTTCGAAATGACGTAGTGCGGCAACGCCTGGGGCCCGTAGCGCGCGTGCGTCTCCTGGAGGGTGCGCGCGATGGCGAGCTCGCCGCGCGTTTCAGCCGAATAGTCGACGAAAGGCGAGGCGAGGGGCCGCGCGGTCAGCAGCTCCCGGAGCAGGCACGTCTCGCGCGCCTCCTCCGGCAGCGAGAGGTACTCGCCCTCCACGCCGACCCGCTGGAGCAGCTCCGCCACGACGCGCTCGTGAACGTCCGAGTTCTGCCGCAGATCGATCGGGGCGAGATGAAAGCGAAACGCGCGCGCCGCGTGGATGAGGGCGCGCAGCCGCCCCTGCGCGAGATCGGCGCCGCCGTGCGCGACAAGCGACGAGCTCATGACCTCGAGGTCCGTGACGAACTCCTCAACGGTCGCGTAGGGCGCTGCGACCGCGGCAGGGTGACGCAGCGGCTGCACGCCATTCAGTCGCTCGGACGTGGCGGCGAGGCGCGCGTAGACGCCCACGAGGACGCGCCGGTACGGCTCGTCCTCGCGCCGTTTGGAGCGGTCGGGAGACGCCTCCGCCAGCGCTGCCAGCTGCGGGGACACGTCGGTCATACCGCTCGAGATCGGCAGCTCCGCGCCGAGGTGGTGCGTCTCATCGAGATAGTGTTCGAGGACGAGTCGCGACTGTTCTCGAACGGCGTAGGACAACACCTCGGCGTTCACGAACGGATTGCCGTCTCGGTCGCCCCCGATCCAGGTACCAACGCGCAGCAGGGGCGGAAGCTGCCACGGCTCGGAGCCGGGGAACTTGCGATCGAGCAGATCCTCGAGGTCGGCGCACAGGCGGGGGATCTCCGTCAAGAACGAGCTGCGGTAGTAGGACAGGCCGTTGCCGATCTCGTCGTGTACCGTCGGCTTGACGAGGCGGAGCATCCGACTCTGCCAGAGCGTGACGATCTCGCGTCGCAGCGCCTTCTCGTTGCCGTCCGCCTCGTCGTGGGTGAGGGGCGCCCGGTCTCGCTCCGAAAGCAGGCGCGCGATGGCGAGCTGTCGATCCAGCGTGCTGCGGCGCTGCACCTCGGTCGGGTGTGCAGTGAGCACCGGGCTGATGACCGCGCGCTGCAGCAGGGCCTGCAAGCGACCCGCGGTGACGCCGGCGGCGCGGAATCGCGCGAGCGCGAGCGCGAGCGACCCCTCCGAGGGAGGCGCGCCGGAGAGGCTCTCCCGCCGCGCGATGCGGTTTTTGTGGTGCTCCTCGGCGATGTTCGCCAGATGCGAGAAGTAGCTGAACGCCCGCACGACGGAAACCGTCGCCTCGATATCGAGCGCGTCGAGGCGACGCACGAGCTCCGTGCGCGCCGCCACGTCGCCGTCGCGGCGGAACCGCACGGCGAGGCGGCGCACGTCCTCGACGGTCTGGAAGAGCTCGGGGCCCTCGTTGGCGCGGAGCGTCTCGCCGAGGAGGCGCCCAAGCCGGCGGATGTCCTCGCGCAAGGGCGAGACCTCCGCATCGACCACCGCGGGGGCGGCCGCACGTGCCGGCGGCTTGGCCTTTCTCTTCACGCGACCCACGACACGGGCTGGCCGGTGGACTCGACGACGGACATCCAAAGATCGCCGCTCGTATCGACCTCTTTGCGGTAGCGAACGGCGAGCGCCATGGGCACGTGCACGAACCTGCCGTGCCATCGACCGATGAGCATCTCGGTGTTTCCGGCCATCCCCGCGTGAACGGCGTTGCGCGCCATGTTCCAGCAATAGACGCTGTCCGTGGGCGACGCCGGGACGCTTCGGATGTGGTAGCTCGGGTCGATGTATTTGACGGTCACGTGGACGCCGTTCGACTCAAAGTGTCGGACGATGCGGTCCCGCAAGGCAACGCCCACGTCGCCCAAGCGAGCGTTGCCGCTCGCGTCCGTCACCCCTGGCGGGGGGTCGAGCAGCTCCTGACCGGCCCCCTCCGCGACGACGAGGAGAGCGTGGGCGTCGCGCCGCACGCGCCGCTCGAGCAGAGCGTACAGCCCCCCTTGCCCGGCCAGCACGACGGGAATCTCGGGGATCAGGACCGCGTCCACGTCGGTCGAGGCGAGCGCGGCATGGCAGGCGATGAATCCGGAGTGCCGTCCCATCAGCTTCACGATGCCGATGCCGTTGTGAACTCCGGTCGCCTCCACGTGCGCCCCGCGGATCACCTCGACCGCCGCCGAGAAAGCCGTCTCGAACCCGAAGCTTCGATCGATGAAGTGGATGTCGTTGTCGATGGTCTTCGGAACGCCGATGACGCCAACGGCGAGACCGCGCCGCTCGATCTCGGCCGCGAGCTTCATGGCCCCCCGGAGGGTACCGTCGCCGCCGACCACGAAGAGGATGCCGACGCCGAGCTCCTCGAGGCGGGTCACCATCGCACGAGGGTCCTGATCCCCGCGCGACGATCCCAGGCAGGTGCCGCCGCCGTGGTGGATCCCCGCGACGGTCGACGGCGTCAAGAACAGCGGCTCGTGCTCGCGACGCGCGAGACCAAGGTATCCGTAACGGAAGCCGAGTATGCGGCCGACCCCGTATCCCTCGGTGAGCTCGAGCACGATGCCGCGGATGACGTTGTTCAGACCCGGGCAGAGCCCGCCGCAGGTGACGATGCCACAGACGAGGTCGCGCGGGTCGAAGTAGATGCGATCGCGCGGCCCGGCCAACTCAAAGGCGGCAAGCGGCGTGTGCCCTCGGGCAACCGCCGTGGACAGCCGGTCGTCGAGCAGGACGCGATCGGCCTCGCCCACGTAGTGCACCGCGCCGCGTGCGAGCCGCTCCGCCAGGGGCGACGGGTGACGGCATGGGCCGAGGATCTTGACCTCCAGATCGGAGGCGATGACGCGACCTGCCCGCTGCGGGACTGTCATGGCCGTCGCCATGGAGGCGAGCCTAGCGGGCGCATGGTTTCGGGCGACTTTCCTCACCGTTGCGAGGAGCGCCCCGGCCATCGGATGATCTAGGAAACGCGGGGGATGAAATCGTCCCGTGTGAAAAGCGCGACCAGCCGCACGCCCGCCGCCTCGATGGCCTCACGGCCGCCCTCGAGCCGGTCGACGAGAGCAACCACGCCGACGACCTCGCAGCCCGCCTCGCGCAGCTTGGCAGCGGCCTTGAGGGTAGACCCCCCGGTCGTCACAACGTCCTCGAGGAGCGCGACGCGCGCGCCCGGAGCCAGCCGGGTGTTGCCCTCGACCAGTCGGCGCGATCCGTGGTCCTTCGCGTCCTTTCGCACGTAGAGCGCGTCGAGGGGGGCGGGGCCTCGAAAGCTCGTGAGCGCGACGGCGCTCGCCAGCGGGCACCCTCCGAGCTCGACCCCGGCGACCGCGGAGCACGCCGGCAGGCGCCGGACCGCCTCGAGCAAGACCTCCCCGACGAGGACATGCCCTTCGGCTGTCAGGACGGCCTGCTTGCAGTCGATGAAGAAGTCGCTCTCCTTGCCAGATGCGAGCACCACGCGTTTGCGCTCGAACGCCCGGGCGCGAAGGAGCTCGAGGAGGCGGTCGCGGGGCGTCGCGGCCACGGGTCAGCGTTCCTTCTTCTTCACGATCTGGCCGCGCGCCTTCTTCAGCGCCGGGACGACGGGCGGCGGTGGACGGCGCTGTGCGGCCGAAGGGAGTGCGGGCGGCTGCGCCGCACGGGCCGGAACCGGGGCGGGACCTCCCTTGGCCGCAGGTTTCGGCGCGACCGCCGCGGGCGCCTTGGGCGTCACAACCGACACCTGCGGCGCAGGGGCCGGCCTCGCGGCAGGTTGGGGCCGGGCCGCCGCGACTGCCGGGGCGTTGCCTTCACCCGTCTGCACGTAGCCGCGCACGAGCGCGCCCTGCGCGATCGCGACACGCGGAGCGCGAATGTCGCCGACGACGCGCGCGCCCTCCTCGAGGAGAACCGCCTCGTCGCCGAGGAGGTCCCCCTTGACCGCCCCGCGCACGACGACGCGCCGCCCGTGAATCGCCGAGCCGACCATTCCCTGCGAATCGACCGTGACGTCGCCCGTCACCGCGATTTCACCCTCAACGAAGCCGCGCACGTCGAGGTCTGCCGCACCCGTCACGCGCCCGCGGACGCGGGTCGTTCGCCCGATCACCGTCACATGGTTGGCCATGGCTCACACGTCCATGTCGACGTTGCCCTTGAACTGGGCGCCGTCGGCGATCGTCACGCGCGCGGCCTTCACGTTCCCGATGACCCGCGCCCCAGCCTGCAGGTCGACGCGCTCGTTCGCGACCACGTTCCCCGTGAGAGAACCCGCGATGGCGAGCGAGGCGCTCGTGACGTCGGCCTCGACCGTCGCCCCATGCTCGACCGTCACCGCCTCTTTGGCCGTCAACTTCCCGCGGAGGGTGCCCGTCACGAGGACGTCCTCGTCGGTCGTGATCTCCCCTTCGATCGTGATGCCTGCGCCGATGACCGTGCTCGCCATGGGTCCCTCTCCGTTTCAGCGCCGCGCGGGGCCTCGCGCGCGCGACTCGCCCCGCGGGGTGCCGCCGAGCTCGGGCGGCAGATCGAATTCGCAATCGAGCCTGCCCGAGAATCGCGCGCCGTCGTCGATCGACACGGCGGTGCCGCGCAGGTCTCCCTGCACGCGCGCGCCCGGGGCGAGGCGCACCGGTCCGCTGGCCGACACGTCGCCCTGCAGGGCCCCGGCGATCGTCACGGCGTGAGCCTCGATGACCTCACTCGCGACGCTCGCGCCCTCGGCGATGGTCAGGCTGCCGCGGATGGCGACGTCTCCCTCGACGTGTCCTTCGATGAGGAGGTCGCCCTCCCCGTGGATCCGACCGCGAATGCGGGTGCTGCCGCCTATCCGAGCTTCACGGGCGTCTGCGGCGCGGGGAGTCGTGCGTGCCTGGGCCATCGGGAGCGCGCGCGAAACTAGTACAGGCGCTCCGGCGTGTCACCACCTTGCGCCGGGTCGCGGATTGCAGCGACACTCGACCCGCGAATGGCCTCGGGCAAACCTTCGCGGGTCGTGTGGGCTTGGTACGCCCTCTTGGCTACGCCATTCGTGGGGACCCTGTGGGTGCCTTTCTACAACGCCGTCGAGCCGCGCGCCGGGGGTGTTCCCTTCTTTTACTGGTACCAGTTCGCGTGGATCGGACTCGGTGAGGCCCTGACGGTCATCGTGTACTTCGCGACCCGGGGCGACGAAAAGTGAACACGCTGAACGGCACGGCCCTCGCCGTCTTTGTCGCCCTGTTCGCCGTCGTCACCGTGCTTGGGTTCGTCGCGGCGAACTGGCGCCGAGGGGATCTCGATCAGCTCCACGAGTGGGGCCTCGGTGGCCGGCGCTTCGGAACGGTCGTGACCTGGTTCTTGCTCGGGGGAGACCTCTACACGGCCTACACCTTCGTCGCGGTTCCTGCCCTGGTTTTCGGCGCGGGCGCGCTCGGGTTCTTCGCCGTCCCCTACACCGTCATCGCGTACCCGTTCGTCTTTGTCGTGATGCCACGGCTCTGGAGCGTCTCGCATAGGCACGGCTACATCACCGCGGCGGACTTCGTACGGGGTCGCTTCGACAGCGGCCCCCTGGCCCTCGCGATCGCGGTGACCGGCATCCTCGCGACGATGCCCTACATCGCGCTCCAGCTCGTCGGTATCCAGGTCGTCCTCGCCGCCATGGGCGTCGGGGGAGACATGCCGCTCGTCATCGCCTTCATCATCCTCGCCGCGTATACGTACCAGAGCGGGCTGCGCGCACCGGCGCTCATCGCGGTTGTCAAAGACGCCATCATCTACGTGACCGTCATGGCCGCCATCGTCGTCATCCCGGCCAAGCTCGGCGGGTACGCAGCGATCTTCGCGGCGGTCCCCGCACAGAAACTCATCCTCGTGCCCCCGGGTCCCCACGACCTGGGACAGTACGGCGCGTACGCGACGCTGGCGCTCGGCTCGGCGCTGGCGCTCTTTCTCTACCCTCACTCGATGACCGGCGTACTCAGCTCGAGCAGGCGCGCTGTCATCCGGCGCAACACGGCGCTCTTGCCGGCCTACTCGTTCCTTCTCGCGCTCATCGCCCTGCTCGGGTACATGGCGCTGGCCGCGGGCGTCGACCACGACCCGGCGTACGCGAAGGGCTTCGACGCGTACGGCAAGAACTTCGCAGTCCCGGCCCTGTTCCTCGGCGCTTTCTCCCCCTGGTTCGCCGGCTTCGCGTTCGCCGCCGTCGCCATCGGCGCGCTCGTCCCGGCCGCCATCATGTCCATCGCGGCGGCGAACCTCTTCACGCGCAACGTCTACCGCGAGTATCTGCGACCCAGATGCAGCGGCAAAGAGGAGGCGAGCGTCGCGAAGATCGCGTCGTTGTTCATGAAGTTCGGGGCCCTCCTCTTCGTCGTCTTCGCCCCACAGCAGTACGCGATCCAGCTGCAGCTCCTCGGGGGCGTCTGGATATTGCAGACATTCCCAGCCATCGTCGTCGGGCTCTACACGCGTCGCCTGCACCGCCATGCACTGCTCGCCGGCTGGGCGGCGGGGATGGCGGTCGGCACCTGGATGGTCGCCTCCGTCCAGTTCAAAGCGACCGTCTACGCTCTCTCGCTCGGGGGCTACAAGGTGGCGGCGTACGCCGCCGTTTGGGCGCTGCTCGTCAACGTCGCCGTCGTCCTCGCGTTGACCGCGGCGCTCGACGCCGCGCGGGTCGGGACGGGCGCCGACGCGACCCGCGAAGAGGACTACGGCGGGGTCTGAAGATGATCCGGATCGACCAGGTCGAGAAGGCGTACGCCGGCCGGCGCGTCCTCGGCCCGGTGACCCTCGAGATCGCGTCGGGCCAGCGCGTCGCGCTCGTCGGACCGAGCGGCTGCGGCAAGTCGACCCTCCTCCGTGTCGTCATCGGCCTCTTGGCCCCCGATCGCGGCACGGTCACGGTCTCCGGAACGCCCATGGGCGCCGGGACGAAGCGCGCGCTCCGGCGCAAGATCGGCTACGTCATCCAGGATGGTGGCCTCTTCCCGCACCTGACGGGGGAGCACAACGTCACGCTCATGGCCCGCGAGCTCGGTTGGGACGCCGAGCGCATCGCGGCGCGGGTTAAGGAGCTCGGCGCCATGACTGGCCTCGGGGCCGAAGCCCTGGTGCGGTGGCCCGCGCAGTTGAGCGGCGGTCAGCGCCAGCGCGTCGGCATCATGCGGGCGCTCATGCTCGACCCCGAAGTGCTCCTGCTCGACGAGCCGCTCGGAGCGCTCGACGCCATCACGCGAGCGCGATTGCAGGCGGAGCTCGCGACGCTCTTCGAATCGCTCGGCAAGACCGTCGTCCTGGTCACGCACGACATCGCCGAGGCGGCACGGCTCGCGGACGAGAGCATCGTGCTGCGCGATGGTGAGGTCGTGCAGCGCGGACGCGTCGAGGACATGGCGCGCGCGCCGGCCGACCCGTTCGTCGCGGAGCTCTTGACCCGGGGGATGGGGACGTGAGGCTGCCGGCCGCGGCGTTGGCCTTGCTCGCGGCGCTCGTCGGCTCGGGGGCCGCGTGGGCCGGGCGCGAGGAGGTCGTGGTCGGGTCCAAGGCGTTCCCCGAGTCGTGGATCCTGGCAGAGGCGCTCGCCGACCTCGCACACGCGAGCGGCGCCGACGCCCAGCACCGCATCAACCTCGGCGGGACCGAGCTCGTCGACGAGGCCGCCCGCTCCGGCGCAATCGACGCCTACCCCGAGTACACCGGCACGATCCGCGAGGTGATCTTGCACGCGCCGAACGCCACCGACGAGCAGGTGCGCGCGCGCCTCGCCGCCGAGGGGCTCGGTATGACCGAGTCGCTCGGGTTCGAGGACTCGTACGCCCTCGCGGTCTCGCCCACCGCAGCGGACCGGAACGGCCTGCGCTCGATATCCGACCTCGCCGCGCATCCCGCGCTCCGAGCCGCCTTCTCGCACGAGTTCATCGGACGACGCGACGGCTGGCCGGGACTGAGCGCGCGCTACGGCCTGGCGTTCGGGGACCTTCGCGCCGTCGAACACCCGCTGGCCTTCGAGGCCATCGGAGCGGGTCGCGCCGACGTCATCGACGTCTACACGACCGACCCCGAGATCGAGCGCCTCTCGCTCCGCGTGCTCGACGACGACCGAGGGTTCTTCCCGCGCTACGACGCCGTCGTCGTGTACCGCGCGGATCTCGCCCGGCGTGCACCGCACTCGCTCGAGGCGATGCGCCGGCTTGTGGGGCGGGTGGACCGTCGAGCCATGGCGCGTGCCAACGCGGAGGTCGTGACTGACGGACGCAGCGTCGCCCAAGCCGCAGGCAAGCTGCTCGAAGAGGCCCTCGGCCCCGACGCGCCCGTGTCCGCCGCAAGCGCCGCCGGGCCGTCCACGATCGCAGCGATCGTCCACGACCTCGCGCGCCACCTCGCGCTCGTGGGTGCGTCGGTGCTTGCTGCCGCGATCGTCGGCGTCCCGCTCGGAGTGGCTGCGGCGAGGCGCCGGCGCGTCGCAGCGATGGTGCTCGGAAGCGCCGGCGTCGTGCAGGCGGTCCCGGCCCTAGCGCTGCTCGCGTTTCTCGTTCCGCTCGCGGGGGTCGGGGTCGTCTCGGCGTCCGTCGCGCTTTTTCTCTACGCCCTTCTGCCGATCGTGCAGGGGACGTGCACGGGCCTCGCGATCATCCCCGCGTCGCTCACCGAGGCGGCTGATGCGTTGGGGCTGACGCCGCGCGCGCAGCTCATGCGCGTCCATTTGCCGATCGCGTCGCCCTCGATCCTCGCGGGGATCCGAACGAGCGCCGTCATCACCGTGGGGACGGCGACGATCGCTGCGCTCGTCGGCGCGGGCGGTCTCGGCGACCCGATCTTGGAGGGGATCGCGCTGCGCAGCGCCCCGCTCATCCTGCGAGGCGCCGTCCCGGCGGCGGTCCTCGCGCTCACGGCTCAGGGGCTCCTTACGTGGCTCGAGCGCGCGATCGTGTCGCCCGGCCTCCGCCTTCCCCCAGGCGGCTAGGTCTCGCTTGCCGTTCGATCGACACATGTTGGCACACAGCGACTTAGAAAACTGGAGTTATCTCCGACAGCTAGCGTGGCCCGAGAGGTGCACTTGGAGAGTGGGCCGCGCGACGTGGTGCGGCCCCGACCCCCTGCAGGAGCCCCCGATGACGACGTTCCGCGCGATCGCGCCCTCTTTGTTGGCACTCTTCACCTCGGCCGCGGCGCTGACGCTGTCCGGCGTCGCGCAGGCGGCGACGACGTGCGCGCAAGATTCGGACTGCGGTCACGGGTTCACGTGCCAGGTCAGCGGAGGCACCGCGTGCCCGGCGATCGCGTGCGCGCCCAACGAGAACTGTCCGCCCATCGACTGCACGCCCACGATCACCAAGGAGTGCGCCCCGGGCGCGTGCGCGACCGACGCCGACTGCGCGACCGGAATGGTGTGCTACGCGCAGACCGCGACCGCGTGCCCCTCGTCGCCGCCCTCGGCCGCATGTGACCCCTCCGGCCCCTGCCCAACTCCCGCGCCCTTCGACGCAGGCGCCTGCACGACGACGACGACCCGATCGTGCGTGCCCCGCTACCTCCTTCCGTGCACGCAGAGCACCGATTGCGGCGCGGGGTTCACCTGCATGCCCGACGAGAGCTGCGGATGCAGCGGCAGCGCGACCGTCGTCGGCGCGCACACGACCGGATCGCCCTCGGCGGCGCCGGACGCGTCACCGCCTCCGCCCGTACCGGCGGAAGACGCGGGCGCGCCCACGTGCACTTGCGCGCCGACGGGCACCTCGCGCTGCGTGGTCAACACCGTGACGTGCACGACGAACGCCGACTGCCCCGCGATGTGGACGTGCGTGCAACCGCCGTCGCCGCTCGTGACGTGCGGGGGCGCAGGCGTCGGGGCCCCCTCGTCGGACGACGGGGGCCCAGCCGTCGATCCGTGCTCCGGCGCGGCGCCGGCGCCGCAGCCGAGCATGTGCCAGCCCCCGTACTACGACACGCCGGGCTCGTTCAGCGACACCGGGAACGCCTCGGCTCCGGGAGCGCCGCAGGCGGCGACCGGCTCGGGGAACGAGAGCGCGCCGGCCGCCGGGGCACGGCCGGCTCCCTCGAGCAAGAACGACTCGAGCGGCGGGTGCACGGTCGCTCGGGGGCCGACCGGTACGGGCGCCGCGCTCGGCCTCGGTCTCATGGCGCTCCTCGCGATCGCTCGCCGCCGCGCTCCGCGCCGCTCGGCGTGAGCGGATCGTAGGGAGGGCCTCCCGCCCGTCGCGGTGCTACGGTTCGCGCGGGGCGGTCGGGAGGCGGCGATGCGCACAAGGTCCACTCTGGTCGCGATCGCGGCGGTGCTGGTCGGAGCGGCCTGCGGGTCCGACAACACGGAGCTCGGCCACCAGGCCGACGCAGGACATGGCGGTCAGGGCCCGGGCAGCGGCGACGGGGCGGCAACGGGCGACGCGGGCCCCCTCGTCACCGTCGGCGACGACGGCCCGACGTTCGGCGACGGGGCGTTGCCCGACTCGTTCGTCGGTTGCGCGACGGACACCGAGCAGGCGACGCTCGCCCCCCTCGACCTCTACTTCATGCTGGACACGTCGGGGTCGATGGATGATCTCGTCGCGGCGGGGCAGTCCAAGTGGTCGTCGGTCGTCACGGCGATCAACGCCTTCGTCAACGATCCGGCTTCGGCGGGGATCGGCGTCGGCCTGCAGTACTTTCCGCTGACCGCCGCCGGGTTGCCCGCCTCGTGCACGGCGAGCGCGCAGTGCGGCGCCGCGGGGCCGTGCGTACTCAGCATCTGCACGACGGACCCGCAGCAGGTGCCTGGCGTCGTCCCTTGCGATACCGCGGCCGATTGCAAGGGGCAGCCCTGCCTCAACGGCCCCTGCCAGTGCGCCCGAGTGGGCGTCTGTCACAACGATCACAACTCGCTCTGCTATCCGGGGAGCAATTGCGCCAACGACACGAACAACTTCCCCCTCGGCACCTGCGACCCGCTCACGACCTCGACGTGCATGCTCGCCGACAGCTGCACGGTGGGTGACTACGCGAAGGCCGCCGTGCCCGTCGGCGCGCTTCCCGGCGTCGCCGCCGCGATCTCGAGTTCGCTCGCCGCCCACCAGCCCGGGGGCAACACGCCCACGGCTGCCGCGCTCGCGGGTGCGATCGACGGCGCGGCGACGTATGCGGTGGCGCACCCGGGGCACTCGGTCGTGGCAGTGCTCGCGACCGACGGCATCCCGGACGAGTGCACTCCGTCGGACATTCCGACCATCGCCAGGTTCGCGGCGACGGGGCTGGCCAACAGCCCCACCGTGAAGACATTCGCGATCGGCGTCTTTACTCCGGACGATGTCGCTTCCGGCACCTCGGCGCTCAATCAAATCGCCAGCGCTGGCGGGACGGGGCAGGCCTTCATCATCGGCTCGACCAACTCGACCTCGGGCACAGTCGAGATGCAATTCAACAGGGCGCTAGCGTCGATCCGGGGCGCCGCGTTGCCCTGCCAGTATGTCGTGCCGACTCCCCCGGACGGCGGCATTGCCGACTTCAACAAGCTGAACGCGCAATACACCGCCGGAAGCGGCACGGTCACGACGATCCCATACGTTCACACGCAGTCGCAGTGCAGCGCGACCTCGGGCGGATGGTACTACGACGTCGATCCCGCGAGCGGCGGTGTACCCATGAGCATCATCGTGTGTCCGGCGACCTGCTCGACCATCGCGGGCGATCCAAAGGGTCGCGTCGACGTCGTCCTGGGCTGCCAGACCTTCACTCGTTAGGAGCCCGCTTCGACGGGATCGGAGGACGATCCCACCGGCGCGGTGCCCGGGGGCGGCGGCACCGGGGTCTGTCGCTTGCGGCGGTACCCCGCCGGAGCCTCCCCCGTCCAGCGCTTGAACGCCCGGTGGAACCCTTCGACGTGAGAGAACCCGAGGCGATACGAGATCTCGCTAAGCGAAATGGAGGGGTCGCGCAGATACGTCAGCGCGAGCTCGTGCCGCATCTGGTCGAGCAGGGCGCTGAAGGTCGTCCCCTCTCGCTCGAGGCGGCTCGCGAGGGTGCGCGTGCTCATGTGCAGCGAGCGCGCGGCGGCCGCGACCGTCGGGTTCCCGTTCAAGAGCTCCTTCAGCGCGAGCTGGCGGACGTTGTCGGCGAGGCTGGGCCGATTGTGCAGCTGGGAGAGGGACCGCGACACGTGCTCGCAGAGAACGACGTGGAGTGCCGGATCGGACGCGGGAAGGGGCGCGTCGAGGTAGTCGCGATCGAAGACAAACCCGTAAAAGGGGGAGTTGAAGCGAAGTGCCGCGGTCTCGAACACGCGATCGTACTCCTGCGTGCCGGTCGGCCGCGCGTGCTCGAAGTGGCAGTCGAGCCGCGCGCCCGTGCCCAGACCCGCGCGCGCCTGATGGCGGTACCAGATGGCCATCGCGTAGTCGGGGATGATCCGCGGCGCCGGCACGCTGCTGTGCATGCGCACCTTGACGCGCGGGCCTTCAACCTCGACGAGAATGCGCAGCCCGTCGCAGAAGAGGCGCGCGAAGCGAGCGCCGACGTCGAGGGCCTCGCGCATCGTGGGCGCCGAGTTCATCGCGTACTCGAGTGGCCCGGCGCGGCCCGGCGGCGTGATCTGCGCCGCCTTCAGACCGAGGTCCGCATCTCCGACCATGCGCACCTGCTGCACGGCGAGCTGGTGCGCCAGAGCCATCGGGATCCGGCTCGAAGGATCGAACGCGTTCAGCTCGCCGAGCAGCGCCCGATCGAAGCTCTCGTACCCCGAGAGAACCTGGGCAAAGGGCTGGATGAAGCGCGCGGAATAACAAAGGACACTCATCTTCGGATCGCTCGCTCGGTGCTCTGGAACGCACGCCGGAAGAGGGCGGCCTGGCCTGCTCCGACCGTGTCATGGCGCTACCTCGTAGTCGATCCGAACGCGAACGGGAGCTCATCGGGCCATAAATTCCATGTACTTGCACTTTTCTTTCAGCGAGGCTGCTCCTTTCGCATGGGCACCACGGAAGGCCAAAACTGGCTCGGTTGGATAATCGATTCTGCACAGCCGGATAGAGCCTCGCTCGGACCGCGTGCCAGAGTGCCCCCCGGCGGCGCTAAGTCGCGCGCGGCCATTTCCTTTTTCCCCGCGTCGGACCTCGACACGGGGGACACCCCATGGAGGCTGGAACATGCTGCACCTCGTCGGCGCAGTACGCGCGTGCACGTCTAGGGTATGCTTCGCGGGACTCGGCTTGGCCGCCGCCTGCGCCGCAGGAGGGACCGACACTTCCGGACTCGGGGGCCTCGGCACCGGGAGCGGGAGCACCGCCGCCACGAGCGGCTCGCACGGATCGGGAACGTCGGGGGCCAAGCACAGTGGGAGCGTGAACAGTTCTTCGGGCTCGGGCAACGACCTCGGCAACAGTCCGTCGTCGGGCTCCGACACGACGACTTCGGGGTCGTCCGCGGGGTCCGCGTCGGGATCCGCGTCGGGCGGGTCGAGCGCGGGCAGCTCTCTGAGCGGCGGCTCCACTTCCGGGTCCTCCATGGCGGGCAGCACGAGCGGCAGCAGCACCGGCACGCCGACTTCGAGCGGGCCTTCTCCGAAGGGCAACATGCCCCCGAACCTGCCGAAGGTCTCCGGCATGTGCCCCATGTTCGCGAACGGCGCGACCGTCACGGTCAGCGCCGGCGGCGGCTCGATTCAGGCGCAGATCTGGATGGGCAGCCAGGGCGGCGGGCCGATCATCATCTACTGGCACGGAACGGCCAGCAGCCCGGGCGGCGAGATTCCGATCGCGTTCGACACCAACGCCGTCGCGGCCGCCGGCGGGATCATCGTCGGCTTCAACGCGAACAGCCGCCAGGGGGCGACGACCGGCAATACGGGCGATGCCGTCTGGTACCAGAGTGACGGCGCGTTCGCGGATCAGGCCGTGGCCTGCTGGCTCCAGAACAATCATGGGGATCCGACGCACATACACACGGCGGGCTACAGCGCCGGTGGTTTGCAGACGGTCTGGATGTGGTTCGCGCGCTCGGGCTACCTCGCGAGCGTCATCAGCTATTCGGGCGGTGACGGCGTCATCAACAAGGCGCCGCTCCAGGACATGAGCAACCTGGCGCCCGCGATTGCCGCGCACGGCGCGCCCGGATCAGACAACCTCGGGCTCGACTTCGCCAACTGCAGCGTCACCTGGGAGATGGAGATAAAGCAGGGCGGCGGCTTCTCGATCGACTGCAACGACGGAGGCAACCACCTCGACTTCTTCGGCAAGCGGGCGCCGGGCCTCAAGCCGGTGGCGTTCAAGTTCTTCCAGGACCATCCGTTCGGCGTCGGGAAACCTGATCCGTACGCGAGCGCGCTGCCCTCGGGGTTTCCGTCGTACTGCAAGATTGACTGAGTTCAGGGAGCTGGCCTGCTCGGTTAACCGATCCTGCGTGTTCGAATAGCCCTTCTCCTCGGGACGCGTTGCGAAGGTCCCTGAGGCGGGACACAACGCAAGCAAAGAATCCGTTGGCCAGCCAAACGATCTGTCGCGCGCGCTTGCCGCGAGCGGACGGGGTCGTGTGTCGAAAAAGGGGAGAGCGGAGAACATGGGCCTCCAGCACCGCCTCAACAGTTCCTCCATGATGGGTCGCTTTGCGATCGCCGCCCTCGGCGTCGCGTGCTGTCTGGTCGCTTCGAACTGCGGCAGCAGTCCGTCGGGAGCACCGGACCAAGGCCACGCCGTCGGCGCTTCGAGCGGCTCGGGCGCTGCTTCGGGTAGTCTCGGCGGGTCGGGCGCTCCCGGCGGCACGGGGAGCGCGGCGGGCGAACGTTCCGGGGGCGGTTCATCGTCGGGGTCGGCGGGCACGTCGGGGGCGTCGTCCGGGACATCTTCGGGCGCGTCGCTTGCGGGGGACGGCGGCTCGTCCACGTCGGGCGCCGAGGGCGGCGCAGGCGGAGCCGACGCGGCGACGACGTGCACCAAGACCGTAACCCCCAGCATGGACTGCTCCGCGCCGCTCGCCCCCGGCGACGAGAAGCACTGCATGCTGGGTTCGCGCTCCTACTACATCTATGCGCCCAAGACGTTCAACGTCTGCCAGCCGGCGGCGCTTGTCCTCGACGCTCACGGCGCGACGCAGACGGCTCAGTCGCAGTTCCTCGGGATGCCGCCGTTCTGCACGGGAACGACTTGCTGGAACGGGCCTGGGTCGGGCTGGCGGCTCGAGGCCGACACGCCCGGTGGCGGGTTCATCCTCGTGACGCCAGACTCCGCGACGAGCGCCAACACGTGGGACACGACGAGCGACCCGATGTACATGATTCAGCTCATCGCCCAAGTGAAGACCGTGGCGACGGTCGATCCGAAGAAGATTTACATCTCGGGCATCTCCAACGGCGCACAGCTGAGCAACGTGACTGCTTGCTTGAATCCTGGCGTGTTCGCGGGCATCGCCCCAAACTCGGGCGGCGTCCTCGGTGGGACCCAATGCAACATGCTCTCGAAGCCGCAGACCGACATCCAGTTCGACGACATGCCGGACTTCGCGTTCAGCGACAGCCAGTCGACCGTCACGAACATGGCGAAGGTGGACAACTGCAAGACCGGTCCGACCAACTGGAAGACCATCGACTCGACGACGACCGACCCGATTTGTCTGCTCAACCCCGACGACAACAAGACGACGCTCGTGCCCTGCAACACGATCATGCCCGCCGTGATGCCCACGACTTGCCAGATCTGGGATCAGTGCGACGGCGGGGTGAAGGTCGTCTTCTGCCAGGTGGCCGCCGGCACGCTGCACGGATCGGCCAACGCGGCCATCGACGGGCACATCATCTACGAGAACAACACGCACCTGAACACACCCTCGCTCGCGTGGCGATTCTTCAAGAGCTTCTGGTGACACTCTTGGTGTCATCCTGAGCAAAAGCGAAGGACCCCACTCGTGCCGCGATACTAGTACTGGCGGGGTTCGGCCGGCGCGGGCGCCCTGCGGCACTCGTCGGAGGACGGGTCGAAGAGGCAGCGATACTTGCTGCAGTCCGCCTTCGTCTCCGCGGCGAAGGTCTTCATCCATCCGTCGGCGGGGGTCCACTCGATGCCCGACCCGAAAGTGAGCGTCGCCATCTCCCCGACGAGCGAGGGGTCGAGATCGCCCGAGGCGACCAGGTCCCTGAGAACGTCGATGCCGATGGGCCGAATCCGTAGCTTGGCCGTGACGCGGGCCGGAGCCGCGCCGTCGGGACCCGCCAACCTGTATTGCTTGAGCACGACGTGCTTGCCCTGGACGTACGTCGTCGACGCCGCCGGCAGGACGCTCGACTCGTAGCCGTCAGGGTGCGCGGCCGACGTCGCGGCCTGCCAGAACATGTGCGCCGGCCTCCCTTGATCGTCGTAGATCCGGTCCCGAAGCATCAGAAGGCGGGGATCCCGCTTCGGATCCTCGAGGGGACGGTCCTCGATCTCACCGTCGGCGATGCGGCCGCTGCTCGCTCCCTCGAGGAGTCGCCCCTCTGCGTCATACCCGGAGACCTCGAGCCACATACGCCGATCTTGCGCCGCGCCGCTCGGCTGGTCGTGCCCCGCGTTGGTCTCGATCTGGAAAGAGAACAGGTCCGGCGGGGTCGCCTCGAGCGTGAAGTAGACGCTCTTGCCCAGCTGGCATTCCTCGACGGCGCTGCGCAGGACGTCGGCGTGCGGAAAATCCGTCAACGGCAGGTCGATCCCCGGCCAGAGGTGCTCGTGCGCGAGCCGCAGGGGTGCGCCTGGAACCGTCGCGATGAGAGCCCGTCGGCCCGGCATGTGACAGCCGACGCAGCTGTCGAACGCCGGAGGCGCGCCCGTGGCGCTCTTCGAGAAGATTCCCTCGCGGTACTCCTGGAAGGTCCGCTCGAGGTGGACCCCCCTGGGCGTGACGATGTCGTGGCAACCGCCGCACATCGCGGTGCTCTTCGGACTGGTGTCCTCGAACGCCTCGGCGAACTCCGCGCGGTGCGCCGCCGGCGCGCGCGGATCGCGGATGGGGCCACGCATGATCGTGTCGTTCGCGATGCGCACCATGCCGTTGTGGTCGCCCTCGACGCCGATAGCGTCGTGGCAGAAGTAGCAGGTGACCCCCCGCTCCTTCTCGGGGTCGAGGCTCAACCCGTCGCGACTGCGCTTGTCCGCGACCGCCATCGGCGCGTGGCAACGGATGCAGAACTCGCCGAGCGCGCCCTTCGTCTCGCGTTGCCCCCGCTTGTTCATGGCCACGAAGACGGGGTCCTTCGCCGAGTACGCGTGCATGCTGCTCGCCCACTCCCGATAGTGGTCCGGGTGGCAGTCCTGGCAGACCTCCGGATCGCGCAGCTGCTCGGGAGAGAGCGCGCCCGCAAGGGCCGAGGCGTCGAGGTCCGCGGGGGGTGGCGCCCCGCTGCGACAGGCCACGAGGCCGAGCGCGCACACGGCGGCGAACGCGGCGCGGCGTCTGCGGATCGCCCAGAGGGCGGGCGCCAGCCACCAGGCGAACCCCGGGCCAGGACCGCCGACGCCGCTCGGCGAGACATCGCACCGCCCGCACCCCCACGATCCCGCGCCGCCCCGCTCCGCGGAGAGAGGTTTGCCCGGCGTCACCACCGGGCGAGCCCCGAGCGGAAGCCCGTTGCGGGGGGGATGGGGCATGACCACGTCCGCTCCCGCGTCGGGCGGCGCGAAGAGCCGACCGGCGATCGCGTCGCGGTTGTCCCGAACGACCGTCCCGGAGCCCGAGGTCGACATCGCGACGACCAGCAGGTTCGCGGGCGTCGCGTCGGAGACGGGCCACGCGCCACGGCCGCTGCCCTCGATCGCCCCGCCCTGCGGAAAGAGAAAGCGCCACGGCGCGTCGCGCTGACTCCGCGCGGGCGTGCACTCGATCACCTGCTTGGCGACGTGGACACCGTCGACCTGCGCCAGATCGAAATTGGAGTCGAAGGTCGGATCGACGACCATGTCGTAAGCGGGCATGACCGCATAGAGACGCGTGAGGTACGGCGCGCGGTAGAGCAACCGCGCGGTGTCGGCCACGGGCTGGATCACGCGCTGACGCAGGAGCGCCCAGAACTTCGCCGCATCGACGGCGGCGACGCCCCGAAATCGGGCCGGATCGCTGGCGAACTCCTCGCTTGTGTTCGGGGCCGGGAGCGTCACCGCGCCCCGCACCGCCTCCCGCCAGCCGTCCCAGCCCCCGAAGCTGGCCTTCGCCGCGACGACGGCGTCCACCGCATCCGCGTAGGTCGCGCGCGTCAACGTCTCGAGCCGATCTTGGTCCAGCGAAGACCACACCTTTTCTCGAAACTGGCTCACGGGCGCGCCAAGCTCGGTGACGAACCCGCCACCCTGGACGTCGCTCACCGCGTCGGCCACGACGACATCGTAGTTGCTCGGCTCGTCGACGTGCGGACCGGAAGGTCCGACGCCGCCCGCCGGCAGCGTTCCCGCGAGGAACTGCCCGCCCCCGCGCCAGTCGATGCGCGCCTCGTCGAGCACCAGCGAGAAGTAGTTTCGCGGGACCGCCTGCGACGGGCCGACCACCCAGATGTGGATCGCCATCGGTTCGCGGGCCGCCGCGAACATGGGCCGGAGCGGCAGGGTCGGTGACGCGGCCTGGTAGGTGAGCGTCACGGGCTGGATCGCGCCTGCGTTCGCGCCGGCGGCGAGCTTGAACGCGACGAGGTGCCCGCCGTCCTTCAGGTAGGGCCCGAGCCTAGCGCCGTCGAGGTCGGTCGCGACGAAGCCGTTCGCGGTCAGCCAATCGACCGCCGTGCGCGCCGCGTCGGGGGACCCCGGCTCCGCCGAGAGGTCGACGTAGGCGTACGGACCGACCGACCCGCGATCGGCCGCGTGCAGCGTCGGGACCGCAGGCTCCGCGTCGGGATGATCGGTGTGAGCGCACCGTCCATCGACGGCGACTTCGACCCAGTACTGGGGTGAGGTGGCGGCATCCAACCGCTCGAAGACCGTGCTCGAAGACACGCCGACGGTCGGCTTGGAGGGAACGGGGACGATCCAGCCGAAATTCTGGGGGGGGCCCTCGTATTCGATGCGCACCACGGCGGTGATGGTCGAGTCGGGGTTGTCCACGAACAGGATCTGCTCGGCGCGCGGACGCACGGGGCCCTCGACTCGCGACGACCACAAGCCGCCGAACGCCTGCGCGGGCCGGGCCGCCGCGACCGTGAGCGACAGGAGGGCGAGGCAGACGCCTGCGCGGGCAACCTGGGGCGACACACTCTCGAGACTAGAGGCTGGCCTGGGTCCCCGCTCGACGAGGCCACCCTTTGAGCGCAGGTCGTAGCGCTGATGCGAAAGACTCTTGAACCCGTCACGCCCCGTGCAACGATGACATCGGCGGATGACAATGACGCCTCTCTCCTCGGCGGACGGACACTGGGTATCGGCGTCCCACGTCCAGCAGCTCGTCGAGATCGCGCGTCGCTGGAACGTCACGTCCGGTCAGCTCGTTTCGGGCCTCGAGTGGAGCGAGGATCTGCTGACCAACCCGGGGGGTCGGGTGCCGGTCGGCGTCTACGCCGCCCTCATCGAGCGAGCTCGCCGGCTCACGGGGGAGCCGGGCCTCGGCTTTTACCTCGGCTTGCAGAAAAGGATGACGGGCTACGGCTACCTCGGGTTCGCCGCCATGAGCTCGTCGTGCCTGCGCGACGCGCTCGAGATCGCGGTTCGATACGCCTCGGTGGTTACGTCCTTCGTGCAGATTCGCTTGCAGACCGAGGGGCACATGGCCTGTCTCGTCGTCGAGGAACAGGTCGACCTCGGGAGCGCGCGCGACGTTCCCCTCATCAGCCTCGTCTCCGGGATGCGACGTCTGGCCTCGCTCCTCACCGGCCGAGAGATACGCGCCGAATACGTGGACCTGTCTATCCCCGAGCCGGCGTACTTCTACCGGTTCCAACACCTGCTGACCCACGCGCGTTTCGGCCGGCTGGCGACGCAGCTCGTCCTCGACGCGCGGCTGCTCGATCTGCCGCTCGTCCACGGCGACCGGGCGGCGCTTTGGCTCACGCGGGACCACTGCGAGCGCGCTCTGCAACAGCAGGGTTCGCCGGACGTCGAGCGGGTGCGCGAAGTCATCTGGACCGACGGCGGACACCGCGGGCTCGAGGACGTCGCGAAGACGCTCGCGCTCTCGTCGCGCACGTTGAAGCGACGGCTCGCGGCCCAGGGCTTGTCGTTCTCGACCCTCTTGACCCAGGAGCGCCGGCGCAAGGCGACCTTCTTGCTCGACATGCGACAGATGCCGCTCGAGACCGTCGCGCAACGCCTCGGTTATTCCACCGTCTCGAACTTCGCGCGCGCCTTCCGGCAATGGACCGGTAAGACGCCCGCCGAGTACCGGCGTTCGAGGGGCCATGCGGACCCGATGGCTCTGATCCGAAACGTCGAGCACGGCAGAGGACACCGGTAGGGTGAAGCCGGATCGCGCCGCGGCGCTCCTTCCCGACGGGCCGTGGTTTTGCGGGGACGAACGGGCGCGCGCACGAGGTGGCGACGTGCTTGATTTCCCTTCGCCGCCACCGCCCAGTTGAGGAACGGCACCCCTCCCCCTTTCGCTCGAACCTCCTGCGCGGTGGTGGCGCCATTTTCAGAACACACCCTGCGTGACGCACGGCGTGTCGACCGCGTGGCTGACGGATTTCATGGCGTACCTCGAGCGTACACGGTGGCCCGTAGGACGACCGACGCTCGCGCTGATTCAACGCACGAGCACCCAATCGTGGGTCGTCAGCTCGAGGTGAAGGTGGTTCTTGTGCTCGGAGTTCCAGTTCGGCCTGAGCACGACGAGGAAATTCCTGCCGGCCGAGGAGCACGCGATGTCCCAGAGCTCGTGTGCCGCGGGCGTTTCCGGCGCCGGGCGGGCGTCGTTCCGGCACGTCAGCGCGCCGATGTACCCGTGAAAGTCGCGCTCGACGTCGAGGACGGTGCCGTCGGCGCGCTTGAAAGAGCCGACGTCCACGGCGAGGGCCGCGCAGTGTTGCTCGCCGTCGTACTTGCGCGTGCAACCCGACTCGGCGCGCGTGCGATAGGCCGAGAACGTCCGTACCTCGACGATCCCTCGCTCGACGATCGTGGCCGCGAAGTCGTCGAGTGAGAGCGCGAGTCGGCAGTCGACGAGCTCAGCCCGAGACCGCGCGCGGGCGGCGGGCGCCAACATCGAGTGGATCGAGACGCCGTGGAGCGGGCCGCGCAGGCGCACGGGTGCCCGTACCCCGGGCGTGTCCTCGGCGCGCGCGAAGTCGACGTGGCGATCGCGGAGCTCGGCCTCGCACGTGTCGCGGTCGAGGCTCGCGTACCCCGGCGCGGGCGAAGCCAAGGGCACAGCGAAGATCGAGTAGTCCGTGGGGGGAGGGCCCTTGCCGGCCCACCGGGCGCCGACGAGATACGGCACGAGCGCCGC
>DATGJA010000223.1:0-10662 GCA_035295445.1 Polyangiaceae bacterium
GACGATGGCCATCGTGCCCTCGCTGCCGATGACGAGGGGCACGAGGTCGGGCCCGCTCGTGCGCCGGCGCAGCGTGACGACCTCGCCGCGGCCGGTGACGCACTCGACCGCGGCGGTCATGTCCTCGATCTTGCCGTACGCGCCCGAGCACTGGCCCGCGCTGCGGGTAGCCACCCAGCCGCCCGCGGTGCTGCACAGGATGGACGAGGGGAAGTGACCGAGGGTCCACCCCGCCCGGTTCAGCGCGGACTCGAGCGGGACGCCCATGGCCCCCGCCTCGACCACGGCGACCGGAGCGCTCGGGTCGATGGCGCGCAGGCGAGCCAACCGTTTGAGGTCGACCACGACCGAGTCGGCATGCGGGAGCACGCCCGCGCACACGCCGCTCCCCGCGCCGAAGGGCACGAGGGTCGTCCCACGACGGTTGGCCCACCGGACGAGCGCCGCCACCTCTTCCGTGGATGCGGGCCACGCGATCGCCGCCGGTCGCCCCCCCGCCGGGCGGCCCGCCCGGACGTCGAGGTGGTGTCGGGGCCACAGGTCACGGGCGTAAGCGACGCGATCGGCTTCGTCGGCGCTCGTTCGCAGTCGAGGAAAGGCGTCGGCCAGCTCCCGTGCCACGGCGTGCATCCCTGCACCGTAGCTTCCCCTGGGATTCCCCTGGGACGCGATCCTCGCCGAAACTTGCGCTCGGGCGGTCCAGGCCGTACTTCCCAGAACATCGATGCCCAGCCCGTTGCGCAAGAACCTCATCGACGCCGTCCGCTCGGGCGTCCTCGTCCTCGACGGAGCGATGGGAACGCAGCTCTATGAGCGGGGCGTGCTCTTCAACGCTTGTTTCGAGGACCTCAACCTCTCGCGCCCCGAGCTCGTCTCCAAGGTCCACGAGGACTACCTGCGCGCGGGAGCCCAGGTCCTCGAGACGAATACCTTCGGCGCCAATGCCCTGCGGCTCGAGAAGCACGGTCTGGCGCCCAAGATGCGCGAGCTCAACGCCGCTGGCGTCCGGATCGCGCGAGCGGCGGCGGGGACGCAGGCGTACGTGGTGGGCGCGATCGGGCCGAGCGGCTACTTTTTGGGCGACGCCGGGCAGGCCGGGGCGGCGGACCTTTCCAAGGTGCGCGCGGTGTTCCTCGAGCAGGCGCGCGCGTTGCTCGACGCGGGGGTCGACGGGCTCGTCGTCGAGACGATGCGACAGACGCCGGAGCTGCGCGTCGCCGTCGAGGCGGCCGTCGAGGCGGCCGAAGGGCGCGTGCCGGTCATCGCGAGCGCCTCGCTGGACGAGGCGGGGATGATGGTGGAGGGCACCCGCGCCGAGGAGGTCGCGCGCCTCGCGAAGGAGTGGGGCGCCTCGGTCGTGGGCGTCAACTGCTCGGACGGGCCGATGGCCGTCCTCGCCGCCGCCGAGAAGATGGTGCCCGTCGGGCTTCCGGTGCTTGCGTCGCCGAACGCCGGGCTGCCGCGGCGCGTGGACGAGCGGATGGTCTACGTTTCCACCCCCGAGTACTTCGGGGTCTATGCGCAGCGCATGTTCCGGGTCGGGGTTCGACTGGCCGGCGGATGCTGCGGCACGACGCCGGATCACATCCGACGGATCGCGGCGTCCGCGCGGATGATGGCCGGCTTCGCGGGCGACCTCGGCGACAAGCCGGTCGCCGAGGCGAGCGCCGAGCCGTACGTCGTGACCGGGTCGAGCATCCTTCCGGCCGCTGTGCTGCCGGGCGCGCTCGAGCCGCCGGCGTTCGACCAGCGGAGCGAGCTGGCGGCGAAGCTCGCCCGTGGCCGCTTCGTCGTGTCCGTCGAAGTGAGTCCGCCGATGGGCCTCGACGCGAGCCGCGCGCTCGCTGCCGCCAAGAGCCTCAAGGCCGGCGGGATCGACGTCGTGAACATCGCGGACGGCGCGCGCGCCCAGGCCCGCATGAGCAACCTCGCGCTCGCGGCCCGCGTGCAGCGCGAGGTCGGAATGGAGACGATCGTCCACGTCTGCGGCCGAGACCGCAACCTGCTGGGCACCATCGCCCACCTCCTCGGCGCGCACGATCTGGGGATCCGAAACCTGGTCATCATCACGGGCGATCCCCCCAAGATGGGGGACTATCCCGACGCGACCGCCGTCTACGACGTCGACTCGATCGGCATCCTCAAGCTCGCCGACCGCCTCAACCACGGCGTGGATCCCGGCGGCAAACCGCTCGGCTCGACGACGCGTTTCGTCCTGGCGACGGGCGCGGAGCCGGCGGCCCTCAACTACCCGCGCGAGATCGAGCGCTTGCGCGAAAAAAAGGCGGCCGGCGCCGAGCTCGTCATGACGCAGCCCGTGTACTCGCCCGAGGTGCTCGATCGCCTCCTCGACGACGTCGCGCCGCTCGGCCTCCCTGTGCTCGTCGGTCTCTTGCCGCTCGCGAGCTTCCGGAACGCCGAGTTTCTGCACAACGAGGTGCCGGGCATGCAGGTCCCCGATTCCATTCGAGAGCGGATGCGACGCGCGGGGACCGGCCCCGACGCTCGAAAAGAGGGCGTCGCCATCGCGCGCGAGATGCTCGCCGCCGTCCGCGGTCGTGTGGCGGGCGCGTATGTCATGCCGCCCCTCGAGCGGTACGAGCTCGCGCTGGAAGTCGTCGACGGGTTCCTGGATCCTCGATGAACGCGTGGGCGCTCGCCGCGGCGATCGGTCTCGGTCTCCAAGGGTGCCACCGTTCGACCGCCGACGCGGTCGCCCCGCGCGATCCGGTCGCGCTGGCGGCCCTCGAGGGGGGCTCGCCCGCGCCGGCGCCCACGGTGCTCCCGGCCCGATGCCGCGCCGCGGGGCCCCCGCTGGCGATCGACGACGACGGGCACCCCGAGGACGTGGAGATCGGCGACGCGCTGGCGTACCCCGGGGGCCTCGCCGTCGCCCTCGCCAGGCGCACAGCGGCGGGAAGGATGGCCGCGGTCGCCCGGCTCGATTCCGACGCGGAGGGCCGTGTGACCGTGGTGGACCTGGGCCCCACGCCCGGAGACGCGCCCCCGCCACGGCTCGCATGGCGCGGCGTCGGCGAGGCGGGGCAGCTCGTCGCCGCGAGCTACGTCCTCCGCGCGGTCGACGCCCAGGCCCCTGCGGCGCGCATCCTGGCGCTGCAGACGCTCCCGATCGATACGGCGGGCACGGTCGAGGTCGCCCAGCAGCGCGACGACTCGTTCGCGTTCGATGTCGCCTTCGCGGGCAGCGCCGGATTGACGGTATGGGACGACGCGGCCGGGGCGCGCGGCGTCATACGGGCCGCGCCCCTGCTGCCGCGCGCGGCGCCCCGCGACGTCTCGCCGGCCGACACGGATGCCGAGCTGCCTCGCGTCGTGCCGAACGGCGGCGGGTTTCTCGTCTTCTGGGTCGCGCGCCGTCCGGATCCCAACGTGGCCCCCGCCGACGCGTCCGACCCCGAAGCGGTCGGCGAAGAGCGCAGCTATGGGTGGCTCGAAGTCGTGGCTGTGGACGCACGCGGGGCGACTGCCGGCGCGCCGCGGCGGCTGACGTCCCCCACCGGGCACCTGTCCGCGTACGACGTCGAAGTCTTGCCGGCTGCGCCCAAGCCCGCGGTGCTCGTGGTCGCGCGCGACAACGGCGAGAGCGTCGATGGCTCGGGCGGCACCCTGCTCCGCGTGAAGGTCACCGCGGACTCGGCGGATCCGCCCACCGCGTTTCCCGCTGACGGCCTGGGGCGGGGTGCCCCGACGTTCGTCGAGGGCGGCGCGTCGTGGCTCAGTTGGGTGGGCCGCGAAGAAGTGCAAGCGCTCTTGCCGCTGGACGGCGCCGGCGTGCCCTCGGCCGCGCCGAGCGTCGAGGACGCGTGGAGCGACGGCCGACCGCTCCTGGCGCTCTCGCGAGGGCGCCTGCTCATCGGAGCCGCGGGTGGCGCATCGGAGAGCGCCGCGGGCAAGGGCGCGCCACCGACGCTCCGGGCCTTCGCCTGCTCGAGGTGATGAGTTGGTCGGGTGTGTCTTCCGAGCTCTCGCCTTGCTCGAGCCTGCGGACGGGGGACGCTTGTCGTCTCGGTCCTCTTTCGACTACGGTGCCGCGCGTGGCAATCGCCGCTCGGTCCGGCCGCTGTCCCGCCTCGGCGGCGCTCGGATCGGGGGGCGAGCTGCGGGCCCATAGCTCAATCGGTCAGAGCCCCCGGCTCATAACCGGGTTGTTCCTGGTTCGAACCCAGGTGGGCCCACGGGGCCTGCTCGCCCCCGCGCAGGCTTCGCCCTTCGCGCAACGCCCGCGCCTGCGCTATGTACCTTGCACCCCTCTTTTCGCCTTCGTCGCGGAGTGACGCATTGACCATCCCCGAACAAATTCGCGCGCTCGAAAAACTTGCGCAGATCGACTCGGAACTGAAAGACCTTCAAGAGCAGCTCGCGCTGGAGCGCTCGACCCTCGACGGACTCAAATCCGGCATCGCCAAGCTGGACGACAAGCTCGCGAGCGACCGTGCCTCCCTCGGCACCATGGAAAAGACCAGGGGCGAGCTGATTCAAGACGTCCGCAACATGAATCAACAGCTCGATCACTCCCGCGAAAAGCTCTCGCGCTCGCGGACCGAGCGTGAGGCCAACGCTGCCCAGCGCGAGCTCGAGGAGCTTCGCAAGCTCGTGCGGGATCGAGAGGACGAAATCGGCAAGCTGACCGCGGACGCGGACGCCGCGCGGCAACAGATCGAGGCCACCGAGGCCGAGCATCGCCGCCTGGTCGAAGAGCTCGCCATGCGGGAGGGGGACATCAGCTCGAAGCTGGGCGAGGTGGGGCACAAGGCAAAGGACAAGAGCGCCGAGCGGGAGGGGGCCGTCAAGGCGCTGCCCCCGCAGCTCTATCGGCGCTACGACATGATTCGCTCGAAGCGGGGCACGGCGCTCGCGCAGACCAACGACGGCACGTGCGGCGCCTGCCACATGTCGCTGCCGCCGCAGCTCTTCCACAGGCTACGGCGCGAGCCGATCATCGAGCAGTGTCCGTCGTGTCACCGCCTCATTTACTTCGTGGCCGCCGCGCCGGCGAACGCCGCCGCCCCTACGGACCGGGGCTGACGGGGCCGTAGAAAACGCGGTAGTCTCGTCTACGTGGCACCGACGGGGCGGTTTTCGAAATGAAGAGCTGCCCGAAGTGCCAGCGGGTGTTCCCGAACGACGCGGGCTTCTGCCCGGCGGACGGGACCCCCCTCGCCGCAGCCAGCCTCGCCCCGGCCGCGCCCACCGCCGAGGACTCGCGCATCGGCACGCGCATGTGCGGCCGCTACGAGCTACGGCGCGTCGTGGCCGACGGGGGCATGGGGCGCGTCTACGAGGGGATCGACAAGCAGGGGGACGCCCGCATCGCCGTCAAGATCCTGCACCAGGAGGTCGCGAGCGACGAGGTGGCCCTCGAGCGGTTCAAGCGCGAGTACGAGATCAGCGCGCTCTTGCCGCACGAGCACATCGTGCAAGTGCTCGACTTCCAGCGGGACGTCGTCTCCAAGACCTGGCTGCTCGTGATGGAGTTTCTCGACGGGGAGGAGCTTCGTTACATCCTCAAGCGCGAGAAGACGCTGCCGCCGGAGCGCCTCGTGCGCGTCCTCTCGCAGGTGGCCATCGGTCTCGACGGCGCTCATGCGCGCGGCTTCATCCACCGGGACCTCAAGCCGGACAACCTCTTTCTTTGCGGCACGCGCGAGGGCGACAACGTCAAGATCCTCGATTTTGGCAGCGTCAAGGACACCGGCGGGAACCGAAAGAAGCTCACGGTCCTCGGTACGACGATCGGCAGCCCCTACTACATGGCGCCGGAGCAGGCCCAGGGGCTCGAGGACCTCAACGCGCGAGCCGATGTCTTTGCGCTCGCCGCCGTGACGTACGAGTGCATCACGGGAGAGGTGCCGTTCGCGGGCAACAACGGTCCTTCCATCCTCCTGGCGATCATGACGAAGGACCCCGTTCCTCCGACCCAGCGAGCCGCGGGTGCGAAGTACCCGATTGCGCCGGGGGTCGACGAGGTGATCGAGCACGGGCTCGTGAAGAACCCCAACATCCGCACGAAGACGGTGGGCGACTTGGCGGATGCGCTCGGACAGGCGTACGGCCTGACCGGCAATCACCTGCAGTGGGCGACGACGCCGCAGCAGGAGCTCGGTCGCCTGATTGCCGAAGCCATGCCGAGGCTCATGGCGGCGCGCGTGGCGCCCCTGGCGGTGGCCGCCGATCCGTTTGCCATGCCGGGCGCGGGCTTCGACGCGCAGGGGGGGGGACAGGCCCCGGCGCCCTACGCGGTCAACCCGGGGTACGTCAACCCGGGGTACGGCGGGCCGGCCGATGCCGATCTCGTGCCGTTGGGGGTTCCCGGGCGCGGACAGCCGGGCTGGCTCTTGCCGCTCATCGTCGGCCTGCTCGCGCTCGTGGTGGGGGGCGCCGTCACTCTCGTGGTCATGATGGGGCGATAGCGGTTCGGCTCGCCGCGGTACAATGACGATCGCTTGATCGACGACGCCGAAAGCCGGTCGCGAGCGCGCGTTTCGAGCGTCCTCGACGACAAATGGACCCTGGAGAAGCTGCTCGGGGTCGGCGGGATGGCGGCCGTCTACGAGGCGCGCCACCGGAACGGCGCGCGCGCGGCGGTCAAGGTCCTGCACCCGGGTCTGGCCCGGCACAAAGAGGTGCGCGAGCGCTTCCTTCGGGAGGGGTACGCCGCAAATCGGGTCGAGCACGTGGGCGCGGTCAAGGTCCTCGACGACGACGTGGTCCACGCAGGGCCGGACGCGGGGACGGCCTACATCGTGATGGAGCTCCTCGAGGGGGAGTCGCTCCAGGATCGACTCGAGCGCGGCCCGCCCGTCGACGAGCTCGAGTTCCTACGGATCGCCGAGGCCGTCCTCGACGTCCTCGACGCGGCGCACGGTCGCGGCGTCATCCACCGCGACTTGAAGCCCGAGAACCTCTTTCTCGTGCCCGCCCCCCCCCGGGTCAAAGTCCTCGATTTCGGGCTCGCGAGGCTGCTCCAAGGTCAGGCGCTCACCTCCTACGGTCTGGCCCTCGGGACCCCCTCGTTCATGTCGCCGGAGCAGGCGGCCGGCCGCATCGACGAGATCGACGGCCGCACGGACTTGTTCGCGCTGGCCGCGACGGGCTTCCGCGTTCGAACCGGGCGCCGAATCCACGAGGGAGAGAATGCAGTCGATCTGGTTCGCAAGATGTCGACGTTGCCGGCGCCCCGAGTGCGCGAAGTGACGGCCGATGCGAGCCGCCCGTTCGCCCGCGTCATCGACCGAGGCCTCGAGTTTCGGCGCGAGGATCGCTACGAGACCGCGGCTGCGATGCGTGACGACGTACGCAGGGCGATCGCCGAGATCGACGGCGCGGCCGAGCCGCTCACCGTGCCGACCGGCGCCATCCTCGCGCCGATCGCCCCGGTCCCGGACGTCTCGCCCGCGAGCCACGCGCCCACCGTCGCGCTTTCGCCGAGCGAGGTCGAGGTCACGCGCCCTCGCGACTCCTCGATTCCCGACGCGTCCGACGATCGCGTCGAGGACTCGGACTCGATCCGCATCCCGAAGCGCCGGTCGCCGCTGGTGGTCCTCTGTCTTCTCGTGCTCTTCGGTGGGATCGGAGGCAAGCTCTGGTACAACGCACAGAGAAGGGCGCCGCTGCCGGTGGAGGCTGCACCTGCACCTGCACCTTCGCCTTCACCGCCGCCGTCGTCGGCCGCCGCACCCTCGGTCGTCCCATCCGTCGCGACGGTCGCCCCCCCGGCGACGGCGTTGCCTTCCACGTCGTCGACCGCCCCCGATCCGGCGGCCGCGAGCGCGCGTCCCAGGGCCGCGCCGGTATCGGCGCCCTCTCCCGCAGCAAGCGGCCTTCATCGCGTGCCCCCGCCGCGCAAGACCGGGCCGGCGAACGTGCACCGACTTAAGGGAAAGCACGCCAAGGGTAGCCGTCAGTAGGGACTCTCGTCCTGGACCGGCCGATGGGCGGGCGCCGCAGGAGGTCGAAGCGCCTTCTTGGGCAGCGCCCCCGCCGAGGTCGACGCCGATGGCGACGCGGACGCGGATGCCGATGCAGACGGAAACGCCGAGGCGCTCGGCGTCGGACTCGCCGGCGTCGGTGTCGGACTCGGACTTGGCGCCGGACTGGGGCTCGGCGTCGGCGTCGGACTCGGCGGCGCCACCCAGCTCGGAGTCGCCGCCGGCCCCCCGAAGCGCGCATCCCACTCCGCGGTCAGGCGCTCGCGGAAGACATACGCCGCGACCGCCGCCGCGACCACCAGCATCACGAGATAGACCCCGGCGCCGCCCGTCTTCCTGGGCGCCTCGCTCGCGGGCACGGGCTCCGGGGGACGGCTCGAGGGCTTCTTGGACACGAGATCGATCGCGAGGCTCGCCTCGCGGCCCAGCCCGTCGAGGTCGGGTCCCGTCGGCTCCACCGGCGCCGCGTTGGCAGGGACGGCCTCGGGCGAACGGTCTTCGCCCGTCGCTGCCGGCTGCGCGGGCGCGTCCGGCGGGGCCTCCCCGATCGCCGTGTAGCCGGGGACTACCGCCACGACCGGCGTCGGGCGCGTCACATCGGCCGAAAGGCCCACGCCGAGGATCGTCCTCTCCCGGGGGGGCGGCGGAGCGGCGGGCGCAGGGGGGGCGGGCGCGTTGGATCCCATCCCTGGCTCGGTCCGCTCGCGGGCCGCGACGAGGCGATCGATCGCCGCGAGGACTTCATCTTCCACGTCGATGAGCTTCACCCCCATCCCACCGGGGCGCTCTTCTCCCTCGTCCGCCTCGCGGATCCATACGACGCGGCCGAGGGCCGGCCAGGACGCGCTCTCGCCCGCCACGGCTATCTCGAGCGATAGCCGTTTGCCCACCGCGAGCGGCGCCGCAGTCCGCACGAAGAGGCCGCCGCGCCCGATGTCCAGGACCGCCGCGTCCTGGGTTTCGCCGGATGCGCTCCCGTAGACGATGTGTACGCCGGTCAGTCGAGCTCGGGGGGCGCTACGGCGATCGTCAGGCATGCCCGCCTAGAGTAGACCGGACGGCAGGGGGCGGGGCAACACGGCGTCAAGGTTCAGTCAGTGCGCCCCGCACGCCGCGCGGCTCTCGACCCCGCCGTCGTCGGTGCTGACGGTGACCATGGAGCACGGTCCAAGCCCTAGAGAAGCGCAATCCGTCGCGAACCTCGCGCCGCGCGTGCACCCCACGACGCCGCCGTCGACACACGAATCGCCGGTGCACTCGGGTGGCGAGACGGCGCACGCGCTGGTCCAGTCGAACGGCGGCGAGAGCGGCCCCGCCTGGCAGGCGCCCGGCTGTCCGAGCAGGGCCGAGCAGTCGATGCGCTCGGAGGCGCCGGCGGGGCACGAGTGGGCGACGCCGCCCTCGTCGCAGGAGGCGGCGGCGTTCGCGGGGCAAGCGCTCGAATCGGCCAGGGGAATGCAGGCGACCCACGAGGGAGGGTCGGCCGGAAAGCCGGCGCACGCTTGTGCGCCGTTCGAGGCGCAATCGATTCCGACGTCGGTGCGGATGCCGTTGCCGAGGCCGGGGCACCAGTGGATCGCCGCGCCGCCGTAGCAGCCCGACCCCTGCGAGCACTCCCCGCCGGCTTGCCCGGTGCTCGGCCCGGAGCAGACCGCGACGCCATCGACGATGTCGCAGGTCTGGCCCCACAGCGCGCAATTCTCGCCGGCGGCGCGCGGCAGCGGCGGGGTGCCGCCGTCGGTGCAGTCGACGCGCAAATTGACGGTAGGGGATCCGGGGCACGCCGCGAACTGGCCCGCCTGGTCGCAGAGGCCGGGGCCGGTCCCCTCGAACACACAGCGGTCGACGTCGGCGCACGCGGTCGCCGCCGACAGGCACTGCCATAGGTCGCGCGCCTTGCCCGCGACCGGGTGATTCGGGTTGGCGGCGCAGTCGAAGGCGAGCAGCGCCTCGAACATGCAGGGCCCGAAGGCGTTCTTGCCCGTCGGTGACTCGCACGCGCCGAGGCGAGCGCACACCTCCCGAGCATGGTCGCGCGCTTCGCCGGGGGTCCACGCGCAAAACGAGGTTTGACCCGCGTCGACGGAGCGAGGCCCGCAACCTGCGGTCGCGGCGTCGAGCTGGCATGCCGACCGCAGGTCCCCCGTCGAATGGAAGAGGTCGAAGCAGGCGACGAGGGTCATCCCGACGAACGAAGAGGCGATCGACCCCACCGCCAGCGCGCGGGCGTTCATGTCAAAAGGCGCCCGCGAGGGCCAGCGATCCGACGCCCAGACGCAGGTCCGCGCGCTCGGCACGACGGGGCCCGCCGGTCCACAGCACGACAGCGACGACGGCGCCGCCGGCCGCCGCGATCCACGCGCTTGCGGCCGCCCAATCCCATGCCCGGACGGTGTTCCGCTGCGCGTCGCACGTGAGCAGCCGCGCGCAGGCCGCACGGCCGTCGGCGCGCGCCTGGCCCGCTTCGAGGAACGCGGCGACCCCGCCCGCCGCGAGGGCGGCGGCACCGAGCGAGAGCGTCAGCGGCCAGAGGCCGAAGGACGCCCGCGGGGGGGCTGGCTGCGGCAGCGGCGCCGGCGGTTCGGGCCCAGCGGGAGGGGCGAGTGGTTCGCCCGGCTTCAAGTCCACGCGTAGCGCGTCGCGCTCGTGAATGGTGAGGCGCATCGCCGACGGATAGCGGCTCGGGGCGGTCGTCTCGACGAGGTGATCGCCG
>DATGJA010000224.1:0-7010 GCA_035295445.1 Polyangiaceae bacterium
CGGTCGACGCGGGGAAGCAGATCGTGACGCAGTTTCGCTGCTTCGCTTGCCACCAGTCGACGGGGCTCGACGCCGGGGGCATCGTCCTCTCCGGCAACAGCAACTCGATCAGCGACGCTGCTCCGATCTACCCACCGAACCTCACGCCGGACCCGGCGACCGGCCTCGGTTGCTGGACGGACCAGCAGATCGAGCGCGCCTTCCTCGACGGCATCGACGACAAGGATGCATCGCTCTGCGTGATGCCGCACTTCCGCGCCAGGTTCGCCGACGCGGGTGTGGACATCGACGCGTCGTCGGCCGAGCTCGTTGCGTTCCTCCGCAGCCTGAACCCCGTCAGTCACCAGGTCCCCCAGACCATGTGCCCCCCGCCGGCCGAGGCGGGCGCTCCGACCGATGCGGGCGACGCGCAGGCCGATGCAGGCGAGGCCGCGGCACCCGCGGACGCCGGCGACGCCAGTGCTGATTGATCGTTCCAAATGTCGACGGCGCCCGCCGTCGCCAGGGCGACAAGAGACCGGCCGGGACGGCGAAGGTGACCGTCTCGGCCGCCGACCTCTTGTTCCGGTCGTTCGCGCTACGGAGCGTCAGGGCATGTGCTGGAAGTCGCTCACCTGCGGATAGGTGCTCTTGAGCGCAGAGAACGCCGCGTCCCGGTTGACGCAGTGGAGGGTCTCTTCGAGCGCAGCGGTCGTCGCGTAGTTGACGATCTCCGGCCCTGCGATGGGAGGCATGACGTTCCCGCACTTGGCCAAGCCGTTCAGCAGCGTGAGGGCGGCCGAGGGCGCACCGGTACCGCAGACGTTGTACTGGTCGGCGACCTGAATCGCCGTCTTGCCCATCGAGTTGGTCTGGTAACAGAGGTCGGTCACGTCGAGGTGATCCCCTGCAGTGATGCCGACGACGCGCTTCTTGGCCGCCGTCGATCCGGTGTACGCGGACACGTCGGACGAGTAGGAGACGACGCTGTCGTTCGCGCCGCCCATGAAGAGCACCGACTTGAGGGCGCTGCCGGTGGGGATCGTTCCGCCCAGGTCCGCGAGCGGCATGTCGACCTGCACGTTCGGCACGCCGGGTCGGCTCGATGCGGAGGCCGCTCCCGACGCTCCCTGGCTGTGGCCACTGACCCCGATCCGGGTCATGTCGAGGCTGCTGCCGAGGAAGGCGAAGCCACCGCTCTTGCCGGTCATGGCCGTCACCTCGGCGTCCACGTCGGCCAGGTTGAGCGTGCCCGATGCATTTGCCGTCCCCGTGCCGCCGCCCTGGCAGTTGCCGCTCGCGAGGAAGTCGGTGAGGAAGAGCCCCGGGTGGTCTGCAGCCACCACCACGAACCCGCGGCTCGCCCACGAGGTCATCGTGCTGAGGGACGCGATGCGGAACGATCCCGTTCCGTGAATGAAGATGACGCCCGGGTATGGGCCATGGCTCGTATCGAGCGGCAGGCCGCGGTAGCAGTTGCAGGTCGCGACCTTGTTGGCCGAGTCGGGGATGAGCATCGCCTGGCCCTTCGGCAGCCAGCTGCGTAGGTCGTAGGTCGCGGCGGTCTGTCCCTGATCGCTCCCCAGCTTCGCCGGGTACCAGATCTCGACGTTGGCCATGACCCCCGAAAGCATCAGTTGCGTGGTCTGGACGCCCACGGGCCACGGGCCGGCGACAGCGAGATTGTCCGACGTCTTGTAGAACTTGGAAGAGCCGCACCCCGCCACGTCCGGCGGCGCTGTGATGGCTCCGTCCGGCGCGACCATCACCCCCGTGCCCGCGTCGCTCGGCGGGAGCATGCTGGATCCCGACCCCGAGCCAGAGCTGCCCCCTGAAGGCGAGCCGCCGGACGCGCCGGTCCCCGATCCTCCGCTGCTCCCGGAGAGCGAGCCAGTTCCGGAACCGGTCTGCGTCCCCGAGCCTGCGACATTGCCGGACCCACCCACGCCCGAGCCGCCGTTGTCTCCCGAGGAGATCCCCGAGACCGATCCGTTGCCACTTGTGCCGTCACCGGGTTGCGTGCTCCCGCTCGAGCAACCGAAAACTGAGATGAGACAGATCGACGCGACGAGCTTTACGGACTTCATGGCATGTCTCTACCCCGCAGAACTCGCTGCGCGAGTTCATGGGGGGCCAGTCCATTCACACCCGCGGTCAATCGCAGCGTAGGCACGCTACCTTCGGGCTATGTCCACGCCCGACTACGTTCGCGCCATCTGGGGGAACCCGCAGCCCGGCCGCCTCATGGGCCCGGGACATCCGGCCGGAGACCTGCTGCACGCGCCGGAGTGGATCGTGCGCGAGGAAACGGCCGGGCGCATCGTCGTCGTGGCGCCGCTGGTCCCGGCGGTCCAGAACTTCCGCGGGCACCTTTTTGGCGGGTTCGCGCCCACCTACGTAGATCTCCTGTCACTCCGAACCGTGAGCGCGGGACCCGACGCGAAAGTGCACGGGTGGCTCCTCACGCTCAACATCCACGTCGACTTCTTCGAGCCAGTGGAGGGCCCGAGCTTCGTGATCGAGAGCGCGATCGTGAACCGGCACGCTCGGACGATCTTCGTCGAGATCCGCTTCAAGGACCTCGAGGGCAAACTCCTGCTCTTGGCGACCGCCACGCTGCTGGAGCAACCGCGGGCCTGAGCCCGGGGCCGGCGATCGCGCGTCAAGGCTTTCGGACGACGGCTTCGAAGAATCTCTCCTTGGAATCGAGCGACACGAGCTCGTGACGGGTCTTGCGGCACCAGGCGCGAATGTCTTCCGGGAACGCGCGATCGTCGGCGACCACCGTCAGCGTCTGGCCCGGCGCCATCTCCTTGAGGGCCTTGGCCGCGAGCACAATCGGCATGGGGCACGATTTCCCGCGCGCATCGATGGTCGGCATCCGGTCTCCGCTCGCCTCAGAGGAACAACGTGATCTTGCCTGGCGCCGCGGTCTCGAGGAACTTGGCCGCCCCGCAGTATGTCATCGCCGGATAGTCGATCAGCTCTTCGGGCTTCAGTCCGAGCAGGTCCATGCTCATCGAACAGACGTTGATCTCGACGCCGAGCTCCTTCGAGAGCTCGATCATCTCCTCTACCGAGGCGACGCCCTTCTTCTTCATGATGTGGCGGATCATCGCCGGTCCGCCGCCCGCCATGTTCATCTGCGAGAGGGGGAGCTTGCGGGCTCCGCGCGGGAGCATCCAGCCGAACATCCGCTCGAGAGGGCTCTTCTTCACGCGGGCCGGCCTGCGCAGCGCGGACGTCCCCCAGAACGTGAAGAACATCGCGACCTTCATTCCCATCGCGGCCGCCCCCGTTGCGAGCACGAATGCGGCGATGAGGCGGTCGAGGCTTCCGCTGAACACGACCATGGATAGCTGGTCCTTCTGTCCGGCGTTCTGAAGGACGCTCGCCATCGCCTCGAGCTGCGTCGAATGCTCGAGCGAGCGCGCGGAAAGCGACCGAAGCTCGGCCTCGAGCGCGTGAAGCCTGTCGTTGGCGCTCGCGCTCGAGTGAGACGTGGCCGCGGGGGCCGCCTGGCTCATGAGGTGAAATCCTCCCCGAGGACCTCGGCGAGCTCCAGCATGAGATTGGGGAGGCGGTCCTCGGGTACGAAGAGGCGCAAGCCGACCATGATGTCACTCGTGATCTCGCTGAGGGCATCGGGGCCCAACATCGCCGGCTTAACGTCCCGCGCGCGCAGCGCCTTGTCCAGTACCGAATCGACGATGATCGGGCTGAGGTAGCTTCGCAGAATCTGCCGGATGAGAGTGAAACGGAGCGCGTACTGTCCGCTTTCGGGCGCCGAGCTGACCGCGCCCGGCAGAGTTCGGACGCGCGACTCGCTCCACCGCCCCGCTTGAGGTTCGACCGCGGCCTTGATGCGCGAGCCGCTCGGCCGCGAGTCGGGCGGCGCGACGTCCGTCCGAATGCGCGAGTCGCTGCTGCGGGGGTGGGCGGGTCGCGACCTATCGGCGGTGGGGCGTCGGCGGAGGGTCATCGCGTAGTCAAAAGGCTCACTTGGGTATATCGGTCGCGCCGCGGATCCAGTTAAGGCGCCAGCCTGGCGCCAATGTGCGACGAGCCTCGGACGACCTCAGCGCATCTTCGACCGAACGCAGACGTCCTCCACGAACGCATGGGCGCGGGCGTCGAAGTTCGGGACGGAGAAGTGGGCGAGATCTTCGTGCACCGGACCTTTCGGCCGCGCCAAGGCTTCGCCTATGCCTCGCACGATATCGTCGGGATCGCGGGGATCGACGAGCGTTCCCAGGAGCCCGTCCCGGACGGCCTCGCGGCCTCCGTCCATCGAGCTTGCCACGACGGGGACTCCGCACGCGAGCGCCTCGAGAAAGACGAACCCGAAGCCTTCGCCGCGGCTCGGCATCACGAACGCGCGAGCGAGGCGATAGTGATCCACCTTCTCGGTCTCGCTGACCTTGCCGGTGAAGACGACGCGGCCCTCCAGGCCGAGGGACATCGCTTTTTGTTCGAGTCGGCACCGGTCGGTGCCGTCGCCCATGATGAGGTAAGACAGGTTCGGCCGCTCGACGACTAGCCGTGGCATCACTTCAAGCACTTCGTCGAAGCCCTTCAGTGGCTGGGTCGCGTCCAGGCGGCCAAGTGTGGCGATGACGGTCCTTCCCTCGAGGCCATAGCGGCGCAACAAGGCAGGATCCGGCGGACCCGGCGTGAGAGCCTCGAGATCGACCGCGTTCGGCAGGATCCACTCCTGCTTCGACCCTGCCCACGCCGAGAAGCGATCGGCGGTGATGCGGCTGATTGAGATGACTCCGTCGACGCGCGAGCAGAAGGACGCGGCGATACGGCTCGAAGGCGGATTCCACGCCTCGGTCCCGTAGACGCACAGGATCAGCGGGGCGGCGTACCTCAATGCCAAAGGGAGGGCGATGGGCAGGAGGTGCACGTGACCGCACAGGACGAGATCGAACCGTCCTGGTCTCGCGAGTTGGCGCAGCACCGTGCGAATGAACCCCGCCTTCCCGTCGATCCCGCTGCGGTCGAGGACCAGCCTCGCGGGGAGCTCCGCTCCTGGGACGGCCATTCGAGGAATGACGACCACCTCGCGAATGCGCGCGCTTCGGCTGAGTGCCGTCAGCAGATCCTGGTTGTATTTGGCAATCCCCCCGAGTCCACCAAACGAATCGGTGGTCAGGACGAGGATCCGCATGGTGCGCCACCCAACGAACGTGGCCCCACCGGGGCCCCGGACCCTGCGGAGCGTACTACGACTCAGGCGCGTCGATAGCGCCGGCCCGGGCGCCTCCGGTCGCCGGCGCCCCACCGGCCTCAAAAGCGGCTCCAGCCCGCCTTGCCGTCCTTCGGACCGACACGCGACATGTCTTTCTCGGGAGGAAAGAGCGACGGCGTCGAATGCCGCGCGCGGCAGATGCAACAGTGCGAAGGAGCGACCCGGGGTCTCGCGGGGTCGTGTGACGTCGCGCCCGCGATCGTCGCGAGGGAAGGGTGCGCCCGGGAGGTCATGATGCTGTCGGCAGTGTCGGGGCAACGGCCGGATCGTGACGTGCAGGCCCGCGAGGTCATGTACGTCCCGACCTTCTCCAGCCGGACCGGCGGCTTCGTGGGCGGCGTGATGGCCGCACCGCCGACGTCGGGCGATGGGCCCCTGGTCGGACCGGCCGGTCCGGACGTCACCGTGGTCATCCCGACCTTCGGGCGTCACCAGGTGCTGCTCGACACAATCGAGCGCGCGCTCGCGACCGATCCACCGCCGGCCGAGGTGATCGTCGTCGACCAAACGCCGGACCATCCGCCGGCCGTCACCGCGACTCTCCGACGGTTCGCGGACCGGGGAGCGATTCGGTGGATCCGCGTCCGGATCGCTTCTCAACCGGCCGCAATGAACCTCGGACTCTTGGCCGCGCGAACGCAGTACGTGCTCTTTCACGACGATGACGTGGTGCAAGACCCGGGGATCGTGGGCGCGGTCGCACGAGCCATCCAGCGGGCGCGCGGCGCCGCCCCGTCCTGCTGGTGCGTTTGCGGGCAAGTGATCCAGCCCGAGCAGACCGTCGTGTCGATCGACAGCAGCAAGCGCTATTTCCAGTTCCCGTTCAACAGCGATCGCGCCTGCTTCCTCGACGACGCCATGGCCGGAAACCTCTGCGTCCATCGCCAGCGCGCGATCGATCTCGGAGGCTTCGACGAGAACTTCCTGGGCGCGGCCTACCGTTGCGAGACGGAGTTCGCTCGTCGCGTCGTCCGTGCGGGCGGAAAGGTCTACTTCGAGCCGAGCGCGAGCCTTCGCCACCTGCGCGCGCCCACCGGCGGGGTGCGCGTGCACGGCGACAACCGGCGTACGTGGAGGCCGTACTTCCCCGTAGGCTCCTACTACATCGCGCTCCGCACCGGCGCGCGTGAGGCCGTCCGGACCGCGCTCTGGCTGCCCTGGCGGGCGTCGGCCACGCGGTATCACGTCCGGCACCCTTGGTTCATTCCAGTGACGTTCACGTCGAACTGCCTGGGCCTCGGTCTGGCGCTTTCGCTTTGGGCCCGGGGTCCTCGTCTCATTTCGCGCGCTCGGGCGCGCGCCTCGTCCTTTGCGTCGGAACTCGTGCGCGCCCCCGCGTGCGACGCGGTGCCCCAACGAACGGAGTCGTCATGAACGTCCCCTACGTGTTGCGTGAAATCCGGTCGCACGGCCTCGGCTTCGTCCTGCGTCGGCGAGGAATCCATGCGGGGTCGCGCCGCGCCATGATGAATTCGGCGCTCAACGCGTACGAGGAGCGCCAGGGCCGGACTTGGTTGAGGTCGAATCCGGTCTACGTGCAGATCGAGCCCACCACCGCGTGCAACCTCGGATGCACGATGTGCGGACGCCAGACCGCGTGGGACGAGTTGCGCCGCAACACCCGCTACCTGCCGTGGCAAGTCTTCATGAAGACGGTGCCGTTCCTGCAGACGGCAAAGAACGTCGCCCTGCACGGTTGGGGCGAGTCCCTCGTGCACCCCGAGCTGCCCGAGATGGCAAACGTCGCCAAGCGCGCGGGGGCGATCGTCGACTTGAC
>DATGJA010000225.1:0-3960 GCA_035295445.1 Polyangiaceae bacterium
GGGTGCGAAGGGCGGGACTTGAACCCGCATGCCAGTTACGGCGCTAGCACCTCAAGCTAGTGCGTCTGCCAATTCCGCCACCTTCGCGTGGGGGAACGGACGAATAATCGCCGGCTTGCCTCACGTCAAGGGCGAGGCAACCGGCCCCTCCACCCGCTCTCCTCTCCTCCCACCCGGTCCGTCGCCGACATCGCGATCCCTCCTCCCTGGCGAGGCATCCTCGTCACTCGAAAGACGAGCTCTCGCCCTTGATGGAGCGTCCTTTTCGCTTGGGAGAGCGCCTCTCCTTCTCGTTACCGCGCCTTGTTCAGCCGTCAGCCGTGCTCTCTCGACGACAAGGGCCGCTGGTTCGATGGTAACGGCGTCTTTTTCGGCGAGTGGAGCGCCTCTGCTCCCTGGGAGGGCGCCTGCCTCGGTTGAATGAGCGCCTTTCTCGTTCGTCACAGCGGCGCAATCGGTCAGCCCAGCAGCTCTTTCAAAAGAAAGACCCGCGGTTTCGCTTGGGGGAGCCCCATTCTCCATTGAGAGAGCATGTCCACCGACGCAAAGAGCGCCCTCGCGGGTGAAACCAGCGTCTCTTCCCATCGAACGAGCGTCACTCCTCGATGAACCAGCAACACTTTCGTCGGCCAACGGTCCAGGGCACCCTCTCGCCGCCGGCTTGCCTGTCCTCCCCCAGGCTGGGTCCATCCGCAAGGACGCGTCTTGACCCAGGCTCCCCCGCCCTCCCCCGACGCTTACGCTTCCGCCACCTTGACGAGCTGCTTTCCGATGTTGCCGCCGCGTAGCATCCCGACGAACGCCGCCGGCGCGCTCCGGATGCCCTTGGCGATCGTCTCGCGGCCCTTGATCCTGCCCTCGGCCACCCAGCCGCTCAGCTTCGCGAGTGCGCCGGGCCACTTGCTCATGTCGTCGCTGACGATGAACCCCTGGAGCTTGACGCGGTTGACGAGGAGCAGCCCGAAGCTCGCGACCGCGTACGGAACCGTCTCATTGTACTGCGAAACGAGCCCGCAGAGCGGCACGCGCGCGAAGGGATTCAAATGCCGAAACGCCGTGTCCATGATGGGCCCGCCGACATTCTCGAAGAGCACGTCGACCCCCTTCGGCGCCGCGGCGCGCAGCTCCTTGTCCAGGTCGCCGCCCGACTTGTAGTCGACGCACGCGTCGAACCCGAGCTCGCGGACCACGTAGTCGCACTTCTCCCGTCCGCCCGCGATGCCCACCGCGCGGCAGCCCTGGATCTTGGCGAGCTGACCGACGACCCCCCCCACGGCGCCCGCCGCCGCCGACACGAGGACCGTCTCGCCCGCCTTGGGTGCGCCGATGTCGAGCAGGCCGACGTACGCGGTGACCCCCGGCATCCCGACCGTTCCGAGGTACACCGAAAGCGGCAGCGGGCCGGGCGGGACCTTCATCACCCCGGCCCCGTCCGACGCCGCCCACTCTTGCCAGCCGAACTGGCCGATGACCGTGTCGCCCGCCGCGAAGGCGGGGTGCTTCGAGTCGACGACTTGGCCCACTCCGGAGCCCGTCATCACGTCCCCGATCTCGACGCCCTTCGCGTACGACTTGGCCGCGCTGATGCGCCCGCGCATGTAAGGGTCGAGCGACAACCAGAGGAGGCGCACCACGAACTCGCCGTCGCGAGGGGTGGGAATCGGCGCTTCGTCGACGCGGAACGTGGCATCCGTCGGCCAGCCGTCCGGCCGCGCCGCGAGGAGAACTCGGGTGTTCGAAGGCATGCGCGACACCTTAGCAGAGAGAAAACCGCAGGACGCCAGGGTCGCCGAGGGAGAACGAGTAGAAGATTGCCCGCTCTCGGCCGGCGTTCCTGGTGCCCTCGCGGTCGATCTCCGCGGAGCGATCTACCGGCCGCGCGCGGCCGCCATGGCGGGCGCCTGCGTCTCGGTCAGCGCGGCCACGATCTCGCCCACCTCGAACGGCTTGCGGACCCAGCGGACGCGATCGCCCTCCAGTCCCTCGGGCAGGCCGTTGACACTGCCGCTGATGAAGACGAGGGCCGCGTCGGGCGACCCCCTCCGCAGGACGTCGACCGCACCCAGGACGTCTTGCGCAATCGGCGAAAGATCCACCAGCGCTGCGTCATGGTTCTCGCCGGCGCGCGCCGCGAGCTCCGCGGCGGTACGCGCGATCACCACCTGCGCCCCCCGCGCGCTCAGCGCGGCTTCGAGAAGGGTCGCGATGTCCGCGTCGTCCTCCACGACCAGCACGCGGGTGCCGGCGAGGACCGGCGGACGCGGCGCGGACATCGGCGCCGGCGGCAGGACCGGCTCTGCGCGGGGCCATCGCAGCCGGAATCGTGCACCTGGCAGCGCGCGATCCGAGACGAGCTCGAGCTCTCCTCCCGCCGCCCGCGCGAGGGCGCGCGCGTGCTTGAGGCCGACGCCCGCGCCTCCTTGCCGCCCCGATGCCCCGCCGAAGATCCGGGACGCCTGCCCCGGCTCGACGCCCGGCCCTTGGTCCTGCACCGACACCGAGGCGCCCTCCGCGTCCGTCTCCGGATCGAGCGTGACGACGCTCCCCTTGGGCGCCCACGCGAGCGCGTTGAGGACAACGTTGGTCAAGACCTGGCAAGCGTCGGCGGCGAGCGGGACGCGAACTCCGGGACAGCGCCGTGCCACCGAGAGCGCGACGCCGACGCGCTGTGCCTCGATCGACAGCGCTTCCACGACATCGTCGACGATGGCGTCGAGCGCCTCTTCGCGCACGTCGATGGGCGCGTGGGCGCCGATGGCCCGCCGCGCGAGGTCCCGCGCCGTCCGCGCGCGATCCTCGATGATGGCGAGCGCGCGATCGAGCTGGTCCGACGACGCGCCCGCTGCGCGCGCCTCGGCCACCCAGCCCAGCACGACGGTCAGAGCGTTCGATACGTCGTGCAGGGCGCCGGTGACGTCCTCATGCGGATCGCCAGGCGGCGGCTCGCTCCAGCGCGCCGACGGGCGCGGACCCTCACCGTCTCGCGGCACATGGGGAAGCTACGACATCTGCTCTCCGGGGTCACGCGCCTGAAGGGTCTGCGTAAGTGCCGGACCGCTGTCACCGCAGAAAGCCGACATGGGCGGTACTCATCGTACAGGCCTGGCCGCCTTCGGGTGAGGCGTCCGAACTCTCGCTCGCTCGAGCCTGCGGACGCCGGACAGGTCTTCAGTCGACGGCGCTCGCCGCCTCCCCGACGGCCGCCGCGAGGACCGACAGCGCCTTTCGCGCGCCCTCGACCGTGATGTCGCGGGCTTCGACGATCATCGAGGCCACCCTCTCCACCTGGTCGCCGATGGCGCCCGCCGCGAGCGCGACCGCGCGTGCGTGAAGGCCCATGTGGCCGCGCTGGATGCCGTCGGTGGCGAGGGCACGGACGGCCGCCAGGTTCGACGCCAGCCCCACCGAGGCCGCGATGGTCGCGAGCACCTGCGCGTCGGTGACGCCGAGCATCCGCAACGACAGCCGAGCTGCGGGATGCACGCGGAGGGTGCCGCCCACCGTCCCAAGGGCAAGCGGCAGCTCGAGCGTTCCCCGGAGGTGATCGCCGTCGCGCCGCCACACGGCGAGCGGGCGATACCGCCCCGTGCGCGCGGCAAAGGCGTGCGCCCCTGCCTCCGCCGCCCGCCAGTCGTTGCCCGTGGCGATGACCACGGCGTCGATGCCGTTCATGATGCCCTTGTTGTGGGTGGCCGCCCGGTACGGATCGAGCTCCGCGAACCGCGACGCGTTGACGATGCCGTCGACGACTTCGTCACCGCTCATCGCGTCGGTGGCGAGCCCGTCGGCGGGGACCTGGCAGCTCACGCGGACGCAGCGCTTGTCGCAAAGATTCGACAAGATCCGCAGGCCGACGCGACCGCCCGCGATCTCGGCCAAGAGGTACGCGATGGCCTCGGCGGCGCCGTTGACCAGGTTGGCTCCCATCGCGTCCTGGCAGTCGATGATGACGTGGACGAC
>DATGJA010000226.1:0-4125 GCA_035295445.1 Polyangiaceae bacterium
AGCGCGGTCCGAAGAACATCCCTCGCCCGTCCCAACCGCGCCCGCGCCCGCGTCGGGGATGAGTCCACGCTCCCGAGCCCGGCGGAGTGGACCTCGCGGAGCCACTCCTTCGCCCGCCACTCGATGTCGAACCGCCAGGCCATCGGGCACCGTTGCTGCAGCAGACCGCACGACATCCCGCCGCCGGCGAGGGGGTCGTAGGACACGGCGTCGTCGTCGAGGTGCGACTCGAGGACCTCGTAGAGCTCGAGCACGGCCAGGTCGACGGCGTGGCTCTCCCCGGTGGCGGGGACGTCCCTCGATTCGATGGCGACGGCGTTCGCCTCGGCGATCGCGCGCGCCTGGGGGTGATGCCCGTACCCGAGCGCCGTGAAGATGGCCAGGCCAAGAGCGACGAGCGCCGCGTGCACTACGCGGTCTCCGGCGCCACGGTCCGCGGCATGATCGAGACGTCGAGGTACGGACCCCCGCCGAGCACGATCGTCCACGCGAGCCGGCCGTGTGGCTTGCGCGAGGGATTCGGAAGCGACCCGTCAGGTGGCCCCCAGGTCTCCTTCTCGGTCCAGCCGGCGGGACCCGTGGCGAATCCCATGATTGCCTTGCACGCGGTGTAGAGCGCCGCCGCGAGGTCGGTCGCATCGAGAGCGCCGTCCGTCCACGGCACCGCGATCAGGTCGATGTCGCGCTCGAGCGAGCCGTGAACCCCGAGCGCGTAGCCGTACCGGCGCGACACCTCGCGGAGCGCGGGAAGGAGAATGCCCACGAGCCGATGCGAGCGCCGGATGTGATCTTCGCTCGGTCGGCTGTCCTGCTCCCCCATCACGCCGCGGCCTGGAAGACCGCCGGCGGGGTCCGCGGGGGCGAGTGTAGGTCGTGCTCGACCTGGTCGACGTCGACCTTCACCCCGAAGATCACGACGTTCTCAGCTCCGCGAGACTGGAGCATGCAGTACCCCACCGACACCTCGGGGACCCACGAGCAAGAGCGCCAGTAGTGGGTGAAGTACCGGAGCGCCCCGAGCTGCACGCCAGTCAGGACGCACTTCGTCCCGACGTACAGGACCGCGACGTAGCCGGCGCCAGTGACCGCAGCCCCCCACGCATCGAGGTAGGCCGTCACGTCCGCCTGCGAGGTGCCGATGGCGCAGCCCTCGAGGTCGCAGGCGATGCCCCAACCCTTGGGCATGCCGAGCGCTCGGGCCTTGTTCACGGTGCTAGCGCCGTCCGCCGCCCCCTCGGCGCCCGTCGGGGCCCACCCGTCGGCGCGCGCGTAGCGCACGCCCATGAGCCCGAGGCCGGCGCTCAGGATGCCCGCGATCTCCCCGAGGGTCAGGGAGTCCAGATAGCGGCACACGAACTCGTAGCCCCCCTGGCGGAAGGCTCGGCCGTTCTCGGCGGTCAGGGTCGCCACCGTGTCGAAGCCGCGCATGCCAGGCGTCAGCGGGCGCACGGCCATGCGGACAGTCGCCGCGAGCGCGGCCGGGGTGTCCGGCGACGTCGGGAGCTCCTCGGGGATGTCGCTCACGAGACCCTCAGGCCGGGGAAGTAGAGCCACACCAGGCCACCCAGACAGACGCACACGAGCGCCCCTGCGAAGACAGCGTGGACGAGGACAGAGCCGAGGAACCTCATGGGCAGGAGACCCCAAGGGCCATCACCCCCGCCTTCGAGCTCGCGGCGGCCACCGCGGCGCACGTCATGGGGGCGCCTGTCGCCGTCCGAACGAGCCGCGCGCCGTCGACGTGGGCCATGACCTGGACGCAGTCCGCTTCGACCGCGCAGCCGAGGGCGGTGAGGTTCGTGCACGCGGCCTGGCACGGCGTCAGGTCGGCGTCCGGCCGAGGGGACCACGGAGACCCGTCCGTCGCGTCCGGGGGGACCGGAGCCGGGTTGGGGGGACAGCCGGCGCCGCAGGCCGCCAGGATGACCACGAACGCTTCGATCGCCCTCATCGCTGCACCGCCTTCACGGCGACCGGGAAGAGCTCCCAGGCGCTCAGGAGCCACGCCGTGGAGGCCCAGCAGGCGCCCCCCTCGCACCATGTCGAGCCCCACGAGTTCTCGACCCGGAACTCGAGTTCGCCGGCCGAGTTCGTGCGGTAGCCGCTGATGTACATCGCGTGACCCCCGCCGTTCGGGTCGCGCTCGTTCGCCGGTTGTGCGACATGGCCCGCTGAGAGCTCCTCGAAGGCCGTGTCGATGAAGATCCCCACCTGGACAGGGATTCCAGCGTCGATGCACGTGGCGACCGTCGCCGGAGCGCTCGAGTCGACCGGGATCGAATACTCCCCGGTGACCTGCATTACGCGTTGCAGCTGCGTCGGGTCCGGCTCGGGGAAGACCCCGCTCGACGGGTCGTTCTCGCAGTCCGAGAAGCGACCGTCCGACGTCGGGGCTTGGATGGGGGCAAGGCCCCACGCTGCAAGCGCCGTCGCGTCATCCTGCAGGTCCGCCCCGTTGTCCCCCAGCGTGGGAAGCGTCTGTCCCACCGGGATGCGTCGGGCGCGAACGTCGCTGTAGGTGCACGCCGCGAGTTGTCGCGGGGAGCCGACGAACGGCGGAGTGGTCCCCGCCGCCGCGAGGGCGGTCCACACGGCGGCGACGAGGGAGTGCGCGTGACAGGTGCTCGTCTGACCCTGATCGAGCCGCTGGCACGGGGTGAGCTGCCCGGCGCCCTTCGGGGTCGCCGTGGCGCGCATCTGGAAGCGGTGCGCGACCTTCTCGGCCGGGCACCGCTCGAGCCCCTTGCCGAAGCTCACTGGCTCACCAGGGCCATCAGCGCGTTCGCTCGGTCGACCGGGTCGACGATGCTCTGAACGCCCGCGCGGGCCATCTTGGCCTGGCCGTAAGCCTTCGTTGCGGGAAGCCGCGGGTCACCTGAGCCGAGCAGGATGGCGATCACGTCTTCTGCGTCGGTGACGCACCCGGGGCCGGCCGCCTTGATGATCTCGCCGATCGTCATGCCTTTGAGGGCGTCCGCGACGACATCGGTGACGCACGATGCCGCGGGGACCACCGCGGGAAGTTGCTGGGGGGTGCAGCCAGCCTGCGACACGCTGAGGGCGCCGCAGAGAAGAACGAAACACGCGGGCGGGCCGGCCTTCGCCAGCGCCATCGCAGCCTTCTGGCGGAGCGTCGTCTGGACACTGTCCGAGAACATGCCGATCACGGTCAGGGCGGCCACGAGCACGCTCGCGGCAGCCGCCGGGACGCTGAATTGCATTGTGACGGTCTCTCCGGCGACGGTCACATGGCTGGCGACCATGGCCAGAAAGGCAAAGACGAGTTGGAGGACGTGCGGGAGCTTCATGCCCCCTGGAGCCCCATAGGCCCCCGCTCATACGGCCAGCGCTACGGCGAATGCGAGGCAGCAGCAGGCGCGCGCGTGCGGCTCTCGACTGCGGCCTCTGCGTGCCCCTGCGCTTTGCCCCAGGTCCAGAGGCCCGCGGCGCCAAAAAGGGACGTCACGAACGCAAACGCTGCAGCAACGGCAACCTTGCGCTGCAGCCGAAGGATCTTCGCGTTGCTGGCGTGCTCTCGTTCTTGGAACACGTCGGCGACCACGTCACGGACAGCTTTGGCGATCTCCTCGGGCTTCGCCTCGACGTGCGTGGCGGGCCCCGGAGTCTTCGGGGCCATCTCTTGGAGCTTCTCGACGACTTTGATGTTCGCCTGTTCGAGGATGATCGCTGACGATGGCGACTCTGGGCGCATCGGAGGCAACGGCGGAACGCTCGGCGGCTTGTTGCCCTTCAGGCTCCAGATCTCGAGCCTGATGCCACCGAGGAAAGCGTCTAGCTTCGTCTCGATCCGCTCTTCGAAGCGGGTGTACCGCTGGTCGGCTCGTGTCACGTGGGCCGCAAGGCCGGTGCTGAGATGCGACAACGATCGGTACAGCGTCCGCGCCTCCGCCGTGCGGATCTCGGGCGGGAAGTGCTCCGCGGATAGGTCGTCTCCGTTCTGTTCCCGCGCGGCGTTCACTGGACCGCGATCCCAAAGCGGTTACCGAAGTAGACCATGATGTGCCACCGGACCCAGAGATCGGGGGTTCCCGCCGCCGCCACAAAGGCCGCGATCGTGCCGGTGAGCGGGTTGGTCGCCTTGGAATTGCCTCCGAGTACCCAAGC
>DATGJA010000227.1:0-4396 GCA_035295445.1 Polyangiaceae bacterium
CGACGGTCAACCCCGTGGCGGCGGGGGGCTACGTGTGGGTCGTCTTCACGAGCCGCCGGATGTACGGCAGCGAGGCCGAGATCCCGCCGTTCTGCAGCGACCCGCGGGGGGTAGACCTCGTGCAGAACGTCACGCCGAAGAAGCTCTGGGTCGCCGCCGTGGACGTGGGCGCCGCCCCCGGCACCGACGCGAGCCACCCGGCGTTTTATCTGCCGGCGCAGGAGCTACTGGCCGGCAACTCGCGGGGCTTCTGGGTGCTCGACCCGTGCCGGCAGGACGGCCAGTCGTGTCAGTCCGGCGACCAGTGCTGCAACGGGTACTGCGAGCCGGCCGGTGACGGCGGCGCGCTCACCTGCGCCAACACGATGCCCACCGGCGGCTGCGCGCGCCTGAACGACAAGTGCACGACCGCCGCGAACTGCTGCGACACGACGAACCTGTGCGTCAACGGCTTCTGCACGATCGCGACGATCCGGTAGGGCGCGCCCGGTGACCCAAGGACGAGAGGAATTCGTCGCCGAGGGCTTGTCCGGGGGGAGCAAGCCCGAGCCGCTCGAACGCCCTGTCCTCGGTCTTGCCTCACGAGCGCGCACGCCAATGATCAGACGTTCGTGTCCTCCGCCGGAACGTCCCGCGGATCAGGCAGGCTCGCTCCCGGGCGTTGGTCGCCGCCGTCGGTCGGGCACTTCGCCTCGAGCGTGAACGACGTCATCGACAGCGAGCCGAGCGCGTAGCCGTCGATGAGCACCTGGGCGGCCTGCTTCGCCGCGCACGCGAGGCCCGCGAGGTGCAGCAGGGGGATGAAGTGATCGGGCGTCGGGGCCGCGAGCCGGTAGTCGGTGTGGTCTCGAAGCGCCGCAGCGTCGCCTGGACGCTCCGTCATCGTCGCGCGCGCCGCCTCATCGAACCGGCGCGCCCAGTCGAAGCCGATCTCCTTCTTCGACCAGTCGATGGCGCGAAGATTGTGGACCACGTTCCCGCTCCCGAGGATGAGGACGCCTCGCTCGCGAAGCGGCGCGAGCCGGGCGCCAAGCTCGAAGGAAAAGTCGAGGTCTTTGCGCGCGTCGATCGCGAGCTGCACCACGGGTACGTCGGCTTTCGGAAACGCGTGCAGGAGCACCGACCACGTGCCGTGATCGAGGCCCCAGCTGTCGTGGTCGAGCCCGACGCGCGTCGGCTTCGCGATCTCGGCGACCTCCTGCGCGAAGCTCGTGTCGCCTGGCGCCGGGTACTCGATCTCGAAGAGCTTCTGCGGGAAGCCGAAGAAGTCGTGGATCGTCCGCGGGCGCGGCATGGCCGTGACGGCGGTGACGCTGACGTACCAGTGCGCGGAGACGACGAGGATCGCGCGCGGGCGCGGAACGCTGGCTCCGAAGGCGCGCCACGCCGCCGTGTATCGGTTCGTTTCGAGCGCATTCATCGGGCTGCCGTGTCCGAGGAACGCGGCGGGCATTCGCTTCGTCGTCGACGTCGGGGTGCCGGTCATGAGTCTCTCTCCGCGTGAATCTTGGAGGGCAAGGTTCTCCCCACGTGGCGGAGTTTGGCGATCAGATCGGTGGCCATGGCCATGCCGTCTAGCCGCTCGGGGTCCCGGCGGCTACCCGGCCGCGCTCCCACGCCTGCGGTCGAACCTGCCTACGCCTTGGGCCGCAACCGTCCTGCGCGAGACCGAGCCGCACTACGCCGGCGCTGGCCTCCCGCATCGCATCGAGCTCCTCGCGGAGCGCGCGCCGCTCGGAGACGAGCTCGACGATCGACTCGTCATCGGCCGTTGAGAGAGCAGCCGTCACGCGATCGATCGCCGCCTGGAGAACCCCCGCATCGACGGGAGTGCAAACGGGCCTGCAAACGGGACCGTCGTCTCCCTCATCTCGGGCGCCGGCCCCGTCTGCCGATCCCGCTTGAATTTCCCAGCGGAGAGAGAGGGATTCGAACCCTCGGTACCCTTGCGGGTACACATGATTTCCAATCATGCACCTTCGACCACTCGGTCATCTCTCCAAGGACCACACGTTCCGACGGCAAGCCTTGCGGTCCACAGCCGGACGCGCGCCGACACTTAGCACACCCGCTTGACAAGCCGCGGCTCTGCCTGCAGGTTGCGCGACGGAGAGCTGTCCGAGTGGCCGAAGGAGCCTGATTCGAAATCAGGTGTACCCGCAAGGGTACCGAGGGTTCGAATCCCTCGCTCTCCGCCCCGCCTCGCGCGCGCTCCGGCGCGGCGCACAGCGCGGGCGTCGAGCGGCTCGGGCTTGCGACATGGGACGCCATGACCTCGCTGCGCCGGCGGTACGCGCGAGGGGCGTCGCCGTCGCAACGGCATTCGGCGTTTTCGCCCGAGTCTGCGCGCCTTGACGTCCGCGCGAGTCGCGGAGGACGGACGCGTACAACTCGCGGCCAAAAGGCGGACGGGAGGCACCCCCCGACCCCTGATCGGAAGGCCCTCCCGTCCTGGTTTTCGGTTCATCCATCAAGAAAGGACGGCTGCGTTCGACTTCGGTCTCGACTCAGCTCGGCTTCACGCCGACCGGCGGGGTCGCCGGGGCGGGCGCGGGCGACGCGGCGGGCTGCGACGAGCCAGTCGGAGTCACGACGAGGGTGGCCGTTACGGCTCCCTTGACGTTCTTCTTCTGGTTCTTGCCTGCCGTGTGGCGCGCCGCCCGGGTGGCCTTGGCCTTCGCCGCGGCCGCCGCCTTCTGCTCCGGCGTCTTCGTCGTCCGCTTGGGCGGCGCGAAGCCGAAGTCGGCGAGCACGGGGCTCGCCGGGCCGAAGACGTTGATCACGTACTCGCGCAGGGCCCGGAGGACCGGCGAGAGGCTCGTGTTCAGCGCCTTGATGGCGACGACGGTCGAGTGCCAGTTGGCCTTCGCCGCCGCCGCAGGAGTGACCGAGTCGATGCGGCTCTGAATGAGCTTCACGAGATCGGCCGGGGCGTACGCCGTGCCCCCGAGGGGCAGGCTCGGCGTGTTTTGCAGGTGCTTCTCGATGCCTACGATGATCTGCGCATCACGGGCGCGGGTGGTGGTTCGATTGACGATGGTCATGACGATTCTCCTCTGTTCTTTCGCTGTCGTTGCGTGATGAGCGCACCCCTCCCCGGCGCGGCCGGATGCCTCGCCATCGTGTGCCCTCATATGGACAGTCTCGCGGCGAGCTCGGATTCCGCGCCGGAGAGGCAAGAATCGACATGGAGCGTGTCGATTTCTGGCAAGGACGTTCAAGCCACGCGTCTTCCTCGCGCAGCCTCGCGCGAGGACGTTCGAGCCACGCGTCTTCCTCGCGCAGTCTCGCGCGAGGACGTTCGAGTCACGCGTCTTCCTCGCGCAGCCTCGTGCGAGGACGTTCGAGCCACGCGCGTTCCTCGCGCAGCCTCGCGCGAGGACGTTCGAGCCACGCGCGTTCCTCGCGCAGCCTCGTGCGAGGACGTTCGAGCGACGTGCGTTCCTCGTGCAGCCAGGTGCGAGGACGTTCGAGCCACGCGCGCTCCTCGCGCAGCCACGAGCGAGGACGTTCGAGCCATGGGCCGCCCTTCGCGAGGTGCTAACAAGCGTAGGTGTCATGCCCACGCGGCTCTCCGTCAACTTGAACAAGGTCGCCACGCTCCGGAACACACGCCGGGTCGGGGTCCCGAGCTTGAAGCACTGCGCGCGCCTCTGCCTCGACGCGGGCGCCGCCGGCATCACCGTTCACCCCCGGCCCGACCAGCGTCACGTCCGCCCGCACGACCTCGATGACCTGGCCGAAGTGCTCGCCGCGTATCCCGCGGCGGAGCTCAACATCGAGGGCAATCCGTTTCACGGCGTCGTCGAGCACGCCGAGAAGTTCAAGCCCTCGCAGTGCACCCTCGTACCGGACGATCCCTCGCAGGCGACGAGCGACCACGGGTGGGACTTGAAGCGCGACGCCGAGCGCCTACGCCCGATCGCCGCTCGCCTCCGCGCCGTCGGCTGCCGCGTCAGCCTGTTCGTCGATCCGGTCGCCGACGACATGACCATCGCCGCGCAGCTCGGCGCCGACCGGGTCGAGCTCTACACCGAGCCGTATGCGAGCGCGTTCGCGCGGGGCGACGCGACGCGCGAGCTCGCCGCGTGCCGGGACGCCGCGCTCGCGGCGCAGAGCGCGGGCCTGGGCGTCAACGCGGGGCACGATCTCAATCGCGAGAACCTGGGTCCGTTCCTGATTGGCGTGCGCGAGGTCCTCGAGGTGAGCATCGGTCACGCGCTCGTCGCCGACGCCCTCGAGCTCGGGCTCGCGGAGACGGTTCGCAGGTATCTTGCGATCGTGAACGCGCCGTCGCGTGCACCGTCGGAGCGGACAAGGGGGTGTCCGTAGTCCGCTCTCTCGCTTCGCTCGAGCTTGCGGACTACAGCCCGCGGATGATCCACCAGACGCAGTA
>DATGJA010000228.1:0-6150 GCA_035295445.1 Polyangiaceae bacterium
TGCTCGCGCCGTCGAGCCAGTGCGGCCGGGCTCCGGCCGCGTCGTGCATCGGCAGCACCATCCAATACACGTCGACGTAGTGCATGACGAAGACCCACGCGCCGACGATCGCGAGGTACGGCGTGCGGCGCTTCCAGAGCCGGTTGAGCAGCGCGAAGAACGGAGCAACGAACATCCCGCAGACGAGCACCCCGGTGACCACGGCCCAGCTGCCCGTCGTTCGGAGCCCGAAGAAGCTGACTTCCTCCGGGATGTCGCCGATCCAGTAGATGAGAAGCTGGCTGAACGCCATGTACGCCCAGAAGATCACCATCGCGAAGAGGATCCGGCCCAGCGCCTGAGCGTGGTCGGGCGTGACGCGATCCCGCGGCGCAGTGCGAAGGCGCGACAGATGGAGCATCACGCTGGTGAGCGCGATGGCGCCCACGAAGGCGCCCGCGAAGTAGTAGAGCCCGAAGATGGTAGAGTACCAGTCGGGCTCGAGCGACATCGTCCAGTCGAAGGCAGCCCACGTAAGCACGAGGCCCACGACCGGGAGCCCGCCGCCGCTCAATCGGCGCATCCAGATCACCGTGCGCATGCTCGGTCGCGCGTCGTTTCTCTTGGACCAGACGCGCAGAAGGACGCCCATCAAGATGAACACGGCGAAGTAGAACGCAGTCCGGACGAAGAAGAACCACGGGGACAGGTACGCTTGCTTGTGCGCGATGGCCGCCTGGAGCTCGGGCGTCTGCGCGCTCGCGTTCGCCCAGGGGTAGAGGCGACGCACCGCGAAGGCGATGGGGACGAAGAGGAGGACGTAGAGCGGCAGCGCGCCGACCACGGCCTCGACGGGCCGACGGATGACCACCATCCACGACCCCTTCGACGCGTGCGCCGCCATGAGCAGGAGCAGGGCGCCCACGCAGATCGTGACCCCGAAGGTCCACGCGTCGAGGAACGCGAACGCCGCCCGCGAGGGATCGACCGCGATCCCGACGACGAGCAACGCGAGGCCCGTCGCCGCGGCGACCAGGGAGACGACGATGACACGGCGCGCGCTCACGGGGCCTCCTTGGCGAGACGGTCCCGCACGTCGGGCGGGAGGTCGGCCACGCGGGCCCCTCGCGCCAGCTGCAGCGCGCGCACGTAAGCGACGACCTCCCACGCTTCGGGGATCGACAGCTGGACGGCGTAGCTCGGCATGAGCCCGTACCCCTCGCGGATCGTCCGGAAGACGCGACCGGGCGGATACGCGCGGATGCGGGCCTCGTGCAGGCTCGGCGGCTTTCGGAGGTTCATCTTGTCGGCCACCACGCTGACGCCGTCTCCGAGGATCCCGTGGCAGGCCGCGCACAGTCGATCGAACGAGCCGCGCCCACGCTCGATGGCCTGGCGATCGATCGGAGTCGGAATTCGCTCGGCCCAACGGTCGTGTGCGGCGCCGACCGAGACGATCGGGTCACCCGCGATCGCGTCGACGGGCAAGGTGCCGGGCGGGGGCGCTTGCATCGCCATGCCCCCCGGGAGCATCGGGTCTTCGGAGTATGCGAGCCGTTTCTGCTGCGTCAGCATGCGCTCGAGGTGCGGATCCGGCGTGACCCACGTCTGCTCCACGCGGCAGCCGCCGAGCGAGACGGCCGACGCGAGGAGAAACGCCGAGAGGCATCGGCTCATCGACCGCCTCCTGGCAAGCGCGCGCAACGAAGGGCGCCCATCGAGGCGAGCTGCTCCGGGAGGTCCGCGTCGAAGCGAGGGTCCGCGTCGTCCACCCCGATCCAGAAGCGGTCGACGGAGGCTCGCTCGAACCCGTCGACCTCGAACACGGGATGGTGCAGCCGCGGCAGACCGCAGAGGCCGAGCATGACGAAGAAGCCCGTGACCGACGAAGCGAGGACGGCCGACTCGAACGTGATCGGGATGAACGCCGGCGCCGAGTGAAGCGGCCGCCCACCCACGTCGATCGGGAAGTTGATCCCGTTGCACCACCACTGGACGAGGTAGCCGAGCGCGCCGCCGGCGAGCCCCGCGAGCAGCATCAGCCAAGGCACGAACGACGGAGGCAGCCGCTTGACGATCCCCTTCACCGCGTACGGTGACCACGCCTCGAGACGCGTGTACCCGACGTCGCGGAGACGCTCGTACGCGCGCTCCAGCGCGTCTGCCGAATCGAACTCGGCGACCACCCCGCTACGCATGGCGCTCCGTGGCGGGCAGGCGCACGACCCCGAGGGCCCCTTCCCTCTGGCGCACCTTCGCCATCTCGTGGCGCATCTCCTTGATCTCGGAGATGGCAATGAAGGGCACGAACCGCAAGAAGAGAAGGAAGAGAAAGAGAAAGAAGGACACCGTGCCGGCCAGGATCGTGAGGTCGACCCAGCTCGGCACGTAGATGCGCCAGCTCGAGGGCAGGAAGTCGCGGTGCAACGACCCGACGATGAGCATGAAGCGCTCGAGCCACATGCCGACCTGGACGAGGCACGCCACGGCGAAGAGCGTCCAGGCGCTCGATCGCAGCCGCCGGGACCAGAGCACCTGGATCGAGAGGCAGTTGCAGAAGATGACCGACCAGAAGACCCAGGCGTACGCCCCGAAGGGACGGTCCACGAGCAGCGCGTACTCCTCGTACGTGTTGCCGCCATACCACGCGATGAACGGCTCGACCGCGTACGTGTACGTCACGATCCACCCCGTCACGAGGAGCATCTTGCCCATGTTGTCCAGGTGGTTCTTCGTGATGACCTTCTCGAGGCGAAAGATCCGGCGCACCGGCACGAGGAGCTGCAGGACCATCGCGAAGCCCGAGTAGATCGCCCCCGCGACGAAGTACGGCGGGAAGATCGTGGAGTGCCAGCCCGGCAGCTGCGCGATCGAGAAGTCAAAGCTCACGCACGTGTGGACGGAGAGCACGAGCGGAGTCGCAAGTCCGCCGAGGACCAGATACGCCATGCGGTAGTGTCGCCAGTGCGAGGCCTCGCCCCGCCAGCCGAGGGCCGCGATCCCGTACGCCCTTCGCCGCGCGAGCGTAGGTGCGCGATCCCGCGCCGCCGCCAGGTCCGGCAAGAGACCCGAGTACCAGAAGAGGAGCGACACGGTGAAATACGTCGTCACCGCGACCACGTCCCACGGCAGGGAAGAGCGGAACTGGGGCCAGACGTCCATCTCGGACGGATACGGCACGAGCCAGTACGCGAACCAAGGACGCCCCAGGTGCAAGATCGGGAAGAGGCCGGCCTGCATGACCGCGAAGAGCGTCATCGCCTCGGCGAAGCGGTTGATCGACGTGCGCCAGCGGACCTCGAAGAGGAGCAAGATCGCCGAAATGAACGTCCCCGCGTGGCCAATTCCGATCCACCAGACGAAGTTGATGATCGCGAACGCCCACGCGACGGGGATGTTGTTCCCCCACAGGCCTATCCCCGTGAGGATCGTGTAGGTCACCGCGGCCACGAGGACGAGCGTCCCGAGCCCCGTGATCCCCAGAGCGTATTTGAACCACGGCCATCGGCTCCACAGCGGCGCAAGCAGGTCGTCGGTGAGCCGCTCGTCCTCCGTCGCACCGATCAGGACCGGTTCGCCGCCGGTGGGTTCCTCCTCGAGGAGCTCGAGCGCGTGCGCCGTCATGGAGCGCCCGCGGCGGGGTTCGGGTTGACGATGCGCGCCAGATAGCGTGTCCGCGGGATGGTCCCGAGATCGTGCAGCACCGCGTACAGCCGCGGGTTGCGGCGCTCCTCGGAGACGCGTGAGCGCGGGTCGGCGATGTCGCCGAACACGATGGCGCCGGTGGGGCACGTCTGCTGACACGCCGTGAGCACCTCTCCGTCGACGAGCGGCCGCTCCTCGCGCCTCGAGCGGATCTCCGCCTCGCGAATCCGCTGCACGCAGTACGTGCACTTCTCCATCACCCCGCGCGCTCGGACGGTCACGTCCGGGTTCATCGCGAGCGTCAGCGTCTCGGGCTTGTCGCGGGTGTAGTTGAAGTAGTTGAAGCGCCGGACCTTGTACGGGCAGTTGTTGCTGCAAAATCGTGTGCCGACGCACCGGTTGTAGACCATCTCGTTGAGGCCGTCGGCGCTGTGCACCGTTGCGTTGACGGGACACACGTATTCGCACGGCGCCGCCTCGCAGTGCTGGCAGAGCATCGGTTGGACGACGACCTCCGCGTCGTTGGGCTCGCCGAGGAAGTACCGGTCGATCCGGATCCAGTGCATCTCGCGGCTCAACCTCACGCCTCCCTTGCCGACGACGGGGATGTTGTTCTCGGCCATGCACGCGACGACGCACGCGCTGCACCCCGTGCATGCGTTGAGGTCCACGGTCATCCCCCATTGGTGCGGCGCCGGGGGGCGGATGCCGTAGAGGCTGCGCGGGGGCGCGTTCATGGCCCGGGCGAAATCGGGCGCCGCGGCGAACTCGGCGGCCGTGCGCCGCAGCACGAGTGGTCGACCCGCCATCGTCCAGTGCTCCTGCGTCAGCGCGAGAGGCCAGCTTCCCTTCGCTCTTTCCATCGCGGCGTCGTCCGCCCACGGCGCGAGCGAGTCGCGCAGCGCGTACGCGTTGGCCCCAGCGCCGAAGGAGACGGTGTCCTCGACGCTTTGCCCGTAGCCGAGGGCGATCGCCACGACGTCGTCGGCCATGGACGGACACACGAGCACGGGCGCACGAACGCTTCGGCCCCTCACCCGGAGGTCGACTACGTCCCCCGTCGCCAGGCCGCGGCGCGCGGAGGTCGCCGGGCTCACCAGGGCGGCGTTGTCCCACGTGAGCTTGGTGATCGGATCGGCGAGCTCTTGCAGCCAGGGGTGGTTCGCGAAGCGGCCGTCGTGGACCTTGTTGTCCGCGAAGTACACGATCTCGAGCGGCGCCACGGGGGCGGGCGGCGCCGACAGGGCGTTCGCGACGGCGGTCCAGTCGACCCGCACCTCCACGGGCGGCTCGGCGCTCCCCTCGACCGCGCCGTTCACGAGCGCGCGCTGCCAGAACGCGTCGAAGTCCGCGGTGACCGTGTGGGCGCGCCAGTAGTCCATCACGAGGTCCCGCGAACTGGCGTCCCGCCTGCCGACGAGCGCCTCGAGGATCTGCGCCGCGGTGCGGCCGTCGACGAGCGGCGCGATGAGCGGTTGCGCGATCGACACGGTCCCGTCGAGGGCGCGCGCGTCGCCCCACGCCTCGAGGAAGTGCGCTTCGGGCGCGACCCAAGAGAAGAGGGACGACGTCCGGTTCGGCCGGGCGCCGACGAACGCCGTCGTCGACGTCCGGCGCAGGCGTCGAGCGAAGTCGACGTCCGCCGCGGCCGTGTACGCCGGGTCTCCGCCGACGACGACCAGGGTCCCCACTTCCCCCGCGTCGAGCGCGCGCGCGAGCCCCGAGAGCCCGTGCGAATCGGTGCCGGCCTCGACGATCGAAGACGGCCCGTAAGTCACCGTCCGACCCGCGTTCCCGAGCGCCTCGTTGAGCGCGTGCGCGACGGCGTGCACCTCCGGGGCTTGCGTGTCACCGGCGAGCACGAGGCTCGTCCCCCGGTGGAGCACGAGGTCCCGCGCGACGGCGCGCGTCCACGCCGAGTGCGATCGCGCCGCGCGCGCCGACGCCGCATCGCGCGCGACCTCGGTCGCGGCCTGCGGCAGAAGGGACAGAACCTGCGCGAGCACGTCGGCCGCGACCGTCGCCACCTGTCGCGCCTGGACGCGCAGGCGAACGTCCGCCGCCATCCCCGTGACCGACAGCCGCGCCTCGGCCACGTACAGACGACTCATCGCATCCGCGGATCGACGGGGACGCCGCCGGGTTGCCCAATCCCGCATCCACGGGAAGGGGACGGACGCGGAGCCGAGAAAATCAGCGTCGAGAGCGAGCACCACCTCCGCCTGCGAGAAGTCCCAGCGCGGCTCCACCACCCGCCCGAAGGCGAGCTTGGCCCCATCCCAGACCGCACGCCGGGCCAGCGGCGCGTCGAAGTGCACGCTCACGTCCCCCCGCGCGCGCACCCGCCGAACGAGATCCTCCACGTGCGGCGAGCTGGTCGGCTCGAGGAGTACGTGGGTGCGCCTTCCCGGCGGAGGCGGCGCCGCGATCGCCTGCACGAAGCCCTCCCAGGTCGCCGGTACGCCGTCGTGGGTCACCGCGTTCGCGCGCCCGGGATCGTAGAGGTCGAGCACGCATGCTTGCTGC
>DATGJA010000229.1:0-15024 GCA_035295445.1 Polyangiaceae bacterium
CTCGTCGGCGCCACGGCGGGCGACGTCCTGCCCAACCAGGTGGGCGTCGTCGACGGCGCGTACCGCGCGTTCGCGGGCGCCCTCGGGCTGTCGGCCGCTCCCGCCCGCGCCCTTTCGATCGCCCTCGTCGCGAGGACGGCCCAGCTCGTCGTCGCAGGCACCTGCGCGGCGGTGGTCGCCGTCACACGTCGGGCGGCGCCGGCGCGCGACGAAGCAACGACGACATCGATTCGTGCAGGAGCCCGTTCGTAGCCAGCACGTCGCCCGTCTCGAGGAATCGCGACGCCGCCGCGCTCTCGGCGGACGGATCGTAAAGGCCTGTGACACGCCCGCCGGCCTCCCGGACCAGAACGGCGCCGGCTGCCAGATCCCAGGCCTTGAGCCCCACCTCAAAGAACGCCGCGAACCGCCCGGCGCTCACGTAGGCGAGGTCCAACGCCGCCGCGCCGAGCCTGCGTATCCCCGCCGCCTCTCGCATCGCCGCGGCCAGCATCGGCAAGTACGACGCATGGCGACCGGCCGAGTTCGCGTGCGGGATGCCCGTCCCGACGACCGCGCGCGACCAGTCCCGATCGCCCGATACATGCATTCGTTTGCCCCCGGGGAACCGCCACGCGCCGCCGCCCTCCTCCGCGACGAACATCTCGTCCTTCGCGGGATCGAAGACCACTCCGGCGACTATCCGGCGGTCGCGCTCCAACGCCACGGAGACGGCAAAGTGCGGGATCCCCATGAGGAAGTTGGTCGTTCCGTCGAGCGGGTCGACGATGAAGCGGGCGCGTGTGTCGATTCCCTCGGTCGGTACGCTCTCCTCTGTCAAGAACCCGAATCTCGGATAGGTGCCGAGGAGCGTCGAGCGCAGGATGTCCTCGGCCTCCCGGTCCGCCTCCGACACGAAGTCAGCGGGGCCCTTCAGCTCGACGTTCAGCGCCGAGCGATCCACAAACCTTCGCATGAGGGCCCCCCCCGCGAGCCGCGAAGCGTCGACGATGCATGCGAGCTCGGGAGTGGCTTGAAGCATGACGAGATGCTTCCGATCTTTCGCCGTTGCTGTAAACCCCTCGCTTGAGGTGGTCATGCTGCGCACGTATGCCTCGCTTCTTTCCATCGCGGCCCTGTCCTGTGCGACCGCGCCCGCCACGCCCGCCCCTGCGTCTGCGCCTCCGCCTGCGCCCGCGTCTGCTGCGCCCGCGTCGGGCCCTCCGGCTGCGCCCGCGCCTGCGCCTGCGCCCGCCGCGACGCCCGCGGGTCCCGCCAGCTTGACGTGGAAGGCCCTGCCCCTGCCCGGCGCAACCGCGCCCGTGACGCTCGACTATCTGGCGTACGACGCAGCGAACGGCAGGGTCTGGGTCCCCGTCGGCGACACCGCGAGCGTCGACGTCTTGGACGTCGCCGCCCAGACGTGGAGCCGGGTGGATGGATTCAAGACCGCCGAACGGGAGATGCAGGGAAGAAAGAGGGTGATGGGACCGAGCGCTGCTTCGGCGGGCGACGGCTTCGTCTTCGTGGGGGACCGGGCCACCGGCGAGGTGTGTCCCGTGGATTCGCGCAAGCTCACGCTAGGCAAGTGCCTGAAGCTCTCGAGCCCCACCGACGGGGTGGCGTACGTAGCCTCCGCCAGGGAGGTCTGGGTCACCACGCCCCGCGATCGGTCGATCACGGTCCTCGACGCCACGCGGCCCGAGGCGCTTGCTTCGAAGACCGTGGTTCGCCTGGACGGTTCGCCCGAGGGCTACGCGGTGGACGACGCCCGCGGGCTCTTCTTCACGAACTTGGAGGACAAGGACCGCACCCTCGTCATCGACGTGCGAGGCCACAAGCCTGTCGGCGGCCCGTACCATCCGGACTGCGGCGAGGCCGGCCCGCGCGGGATCGCCGTCGACTCCCAGCACGACCTCGTCTTCGTCGCCTGCACGGACCACGTGGTCGTCCTCGACCGCGCGCACGAGGGCGCACGGGCGGCGACGATCGACACGGGAGCCGGAGTCGACAACATCGATTGGCTTCCGGCGCGTCGACTCCTCTTCGTCGGGGCGGCGCGGGCTCGACGACTGACGGTGGCGCACGTCGACGAGCAGGGGCACGCGACCATCGTCGCCAGCGGCGAAACCCCCGAGGGCGCTCGCAATCCGGTGGCCGACTCGAGCGGGACCGCGTACGAGGCGGACCCGGCCAACGCCCGAGTCCTCGTCTTCAGTTACCCGGCGCAGTGACTCCCCCCGGGGAGCCATCAGGCTGGACGGTGAAGTGAAATGCGGCGTCCGTCGCGCCCGTCTGCCAATCGATCATGTCGACCGCCACGGATGCATCCTGGGTCAGCGCCATCACGGCGAAGCCGTAGGACTTGGCGGTGAGGGGGGCGCCGCCGTTGCCTACGAGGACCTCTCGGGGGGCGTCGGGGCCGTGTCGATAGGTGTGGGTATGGCCTACGAGCGCGAGAGTATAGGGATGTTGCGCCATGATCCGCTCGGACGGGACCACCCCCGGGGCGACGGTGGCCGATGCGGGTTCATGCCGAACGACGAACGTGTACGTCGTGGGCACAGCGAGGGCTGCATCGAGCCACGCTTCTTGCTCGGCTGACCAGGCGTTGGCTGCGACAAACACGAGCTTGGCGGTCCATCGACCGTCGATGTCGTCAACGCGAATCGCGTAATAGGGGAGGGCCTGTCCGAGCGGCGCGAGCATCGTGTCGAGGAAGGCCGAGTAGTTGGCTGTGACCCCGTCCGGGGCTCCGCTCCCACAGTTGGATGCCGTTGCCCCCGTGCACTCGTGGTTTCCGAGGGCAGGAAAGACCGGGCCCGAGAAACGCGACCGCGCTGCGCGGTACAGGGCGAGCTGCGGCAAGGCCTGGCCACCGCGGCCCGACGCAAAGACGTAGTCGCCTGTGGCCACGACGAACTGGGGGCGCGGACGGAGCGCCTCGATGGCCCCGTAGATGGGCGCGATGACTTGCGATGGGTACCCCGAGGTGTCGTCCTCCGTCGCGGGACGCGTATCGCCCACGACGGCGAAGACCAGACGCGATACGCGCCCGCCCGCAGACGTGACGCTCCCGGTGGGCGCCGGGCCCGGCACCTGGAACCGTCCGCGGGACCCCGGTGTCCTCGCGGTCGCGTCGCACGCGGCATCACAGTCCTCGCTACCGGCCCCGGCCAGGACGCCGCTCGCTCCAGAGCATGCGGTGGCGAGAAAAGCGCAGGCGCACCCCATCCACCGAGAACGAAGAAGAAGACCCATGCCCCCCCGTCGACGAGGGGCGCCGGTTCGTTGCGAGACGTCTGAGAGCGCGACCCGGAAAAACGGTCGAAGAATCGAATTTGGGGGGCTCGGGGATAGCGGATCGTCCCCCAACGGGGTCGTCAGCGATGCGGCCCCGCCTGAACCAATTCCGGTCGGGAGGTGTAGTCTTTTGGGGTGTCCTCACTGTATGGATCCGTTGTCCTTGTCAAGACGCGATTTTCTTGCGTTCTCCGCGTGCGAAGCGAAAGGCCCTTTGCCATCCTCTAGGCTCGCCTGTTGGCTAGGAGGGTTTTCCATGAACGGCAGCGGCGATCTCTGGTACGTGAAGCTCCCGGACGGCGAGGTTCATCGCGTCACGCTGGACCAGCTCGACGAGGCGTTCCAGGGGGGCCACATCGATGAGAACACCATGGTGCTCGCCGCCGGCGGGACACGATGGATGAAGCTCGCGGACGCCGCTGGATTGGACGACGCGGCGCCGACTCCGGCCGTAGCTCCCGTGGCCGCTGCGCCGGTCGCTCAACCGAGGCCCGCCGTCGTCACCGCGCCCATGACCGCGGCCGTACCCGTGCGCGCGCCCTACGTAGCGCCCGCCCCCGTGCCGAACCCGAACAGCTTGCGCCCGGTCAGCATGGACCTCGGCGACGCCGGCGATCTCGATCTGGACATGCCGTTCCACAAGAAGTCCGGCGGGGGCAAACGGTGGGTCATCGGCGGACTTGCGGTCGCGCTCTTGGCGGCAGGGGGCGTGGGCGCCGCGCGGCCCGACCTGCGGGCGCAGCTCTTGGGTGGGGGTGGGGGCTCGACGGCTGCAGCCGCTGTGGTCACTCCGCCGCCCGCGGCCATGCCCCCCCCGGAGACCTCACCGGCACCGCCTCCCCCGCCGGCTGCCGCCACGCCACCGGTAGCCGCCGCGCCTGGCGGGGATTCACCATTGACTCCGCGGTTTACGGATTCGACGCGCCAGAAGCTTCTCGATGCGGACAAGCAGCGCGATCAGCGTTCGAAGGCACGCGCCGCGGCCCACCCGTCGAGCGGGAGCAGTCCGTCGCAAGGGACCTCACGCTCGAAGTCGCCTGTGTTCACGACGGGCGGGAACAAGTTCGACCCGCTGAACAGCAGCATCTAGGGCGCCTCGCGCAGCCCAAGGGCACCCTCTCAGCAACGCATGGGGCCGTTTTTCTGCGGCTCGGGTACTTCGAGGCTCTCTGATATACCGGGGTTCCATGGCCTCGGTAATCCTGGGTGAATGGACACACCGAAGGGGTGACCCGGGGGGAGCTCGTGCGGTCGCCGCGGAAATTGATCGCCCGCGACCGGTGGTGGCCTGGTCGTGGGAGCCCGAGCACGGCGGCCGCATCGACCAGGTCCGCGTCGCGGGGACGAGCATTGTGGTCGCGACCATGGCGCCGCGCGATACCGGCGCACCTGGATGGGAGCACGCCGTCATCTACGTGCTCGACGCCCACACTGGCGTGCAGGTCGCGCGGAGAGGGCTGCCTGACCCGGTGCCGGTCGCCGCGATGCTGGTTGAGGGAGAGTGCGTGCACGTCGTGGCCACGCGTCGGGGGGAGCCGATCTTTTGGTACGCACTCTCGTTCGCGGACCTCAGCCCGCAGCACCGGCGCACCGTATTGCTGGCCGACGGGGTCCGGCACGACGACGTGCTCGACGCGTGGGCGGCGCCCGACGCGGGACTATGGCTGGAGCTCGACGCGACCGCCGAACCCGATTCCGTGCGTATGCGTGCCTACGCCTTCGCGGGCGCCACGGGCGGACCCGCGTCGACGCGACTGGCCGAGGAGCGACCCGCCACGGAGTCTCCCCCGCTGGCCCGAGACGCGTGCGCGGGCGGTCGACACTTGTTCGTCCCCCGGGACGGCCGCTGGGACGGCAACGACGACAAGGTGCCTCCCGAGATCCTGCGCTTGAACGCGCTGGACGCTCCGAGCGGTGGGGACTCGGCGTGGGCGCAAGCGAGCGTCTCGGGCCCGGCCGCACAGATCCACGCGCTGGGGGGCGAGGGAGTCGTTTGCGCCGTGGCCCTCGCCGAGGACGCGGTCCGGCCGGAGCGCGCGCGGATCGAGGCGTTCGCGGTCGACGGCGTATCGGGGACGCTCCGGTGGCGGGCGCAGGACGACCGCATCTCGATCTCCGCCCACCTCGGCGACGCGGCGCGAATTGCGCGGCGTCCCAACGGGGAGCTCCTCTTTCAGAGCCTGGGGCCCGACGGCGTACCGTGCACCCCGCTCGTCTGCGCGCGCCCGGACGGGCGCCTCGACACGATCCTCTTGGGCGCGCGAGGACCGTACGTTCTCGACGCTGCCCTCGGCGATCTGCTCCTCGCGCATCGAGAGGGACGCGATGGGCGTGTCGAGGTCGGCGGATTCGCGATCGACCACGAGGGGCGCGTCCTCGGACGGCGCGCCGTGCCGCGCTGGACGATCGACGCCGGCGATCTCGGTAGCAGCCCGACCGTGTACGCCGGGGCGGGCGCCGTGGTGGTGCGCGGGTCGCGCGCCGTCTGCGCCGTCAGGCTTTGAAGATCACTCGGCGGCTCGTTTTAGCCGATCGATCGCCACCATGAGCTGCTTGAGGCTCTGCTGCTGCGCAGCCGCGCTGCCTTCGATTCGCGAGGCGGAGACGAGGAGCTGCTGGCTCCCGGCGGCCTGCGTTTTGTGGCTCGAGTTGAGCTGCGTCACCATGTTCGAGATGGTCTCGATCGCGCCGGAGATCTGACGCCCGCCACGCGCCTGTTCCTGCGAGCTTCGCTCCACGTGCTGCGTGATGATGCGCATCTTCTCGGCGCTCTTCATGATGAGCTCCGAGCCGCGGGCTTGCTCGGCGGTGGCAGCCGCGATCTGCTGGACCGTCTCGGCGATACGCCCGATGGCGTCGGTGACCTGCTTGCTCCCTTTGGCTTGCTCGACCGTCGCGCGCGCGATGGCGCGGACCATGTTCGTGCTCTTCTGCGAGCTCTCGAGGATCTTCTTGAGCGCGCGCTCGGCTTCGTTCGATACCTCGACGCCGCGGTCGACGTTGTGCGCCCCGCGCTCGACGGCGGCGATCGCGTTCTTGCTCTCGTGCTGCACCGTCTTGATGAGGTCCGTGATCTCGCGCGTGCTCGCGCCGGCGCGCTCGGCCAGGTCCTTGATCTCGTCGGCCACGACGGCGAAGCCCTTCCCCTGCTCGCCCGCCTGCGCGGCGATGATGGCGGCGTTGAGCGCGAGGAGGTTCGTTTGCTCGGCGACGTCGTCGATGACGTTCACGATCTGGCCGATGGCCTCGATTCGCGACCCGAGGCTGGAGATGACCGCGACGGCCTCCTGAGAGCTCTCCTTGATTCGGTAGATCTCGCTGATGGTCTTCAGGATGGCCTCGGCGCCCTTCTCGGCGTCGAGCGCGACCTCCTCGGAAAGGCGTGCCGTCTCGTTGGCGTTGCTCTGAACCTGGTCGATGGAGACGTCCATCTGGTTCATCGAGCTGCTGGTCTCTTCGGCAGTCAGCGACAACGCATCGACGTTCTTGGCGACCTCCTTGATGGAGTAGGCCATCTCTTCGATCGAGCTCACGGTCTCGCGAACGCTGCCCGCGAGCTCGCCGACGTTCTCGGCGACCTCGTCGTGCGTGGCGGTCATTTCGAGGATCGAGCTGGACGACTCCTCGGCGCTCTGGGTGAGAGCCTCGAGGTGCGCCGCGATCTCGTGGACGACGCTGGTCAGATCTTTGATGAGCCGCGACGTCTCGTCGGCGGCCGAGACTTGGGCGTGCACGTTCGCCTCGAGGTGCGTGGCGCTCTCCTCGAGCATCCGCTCGTACTCGGCGATCTGGTCGCGCTTGGCCCCGAGCTCGGCGCCGTCCTTGCGACGCTGATCGGCGAGCGAGCCGAGCGCTTCGTACAGACGCAGCACGTCGCCCGCCGCGTGCGCCGGCGGACTGGGCCGCTCCCCCGAGGCGACGCGGCGCGCGGCTTCGAGCAACCCGCGGAGCGACGGCTGCGACCCGCCCGCGCCCGACACCGCGATCCCGATCGCGCCGACGAGCGCGACGAGCATGAGGACGGGCGCCGAGTCCTTCGCGACGAAGGTCGCAGCGAATCCCACGCCGATGACGGCGGCGAGCGAAATGAGCTGCTTGGACGACAGGGTCATGGGAGAAGGCCAGCGGCACGCCCCGCGAGGCGCGGGCTACGATCCCGGGGCCGCGCGAAGCTCAGTCGGACCCCGGAGGAGGGAGTGCCCCCCCGTCTCGCGAAGGTACCGGGCCCGCCTCGCCGGAGGCAAGGAAACCTAGAAGGTTCCCCGGACCCCCGCGCTCCCGAGCCCGATCCACGGGATCACCTCGACGCGCGAGGCGGCCGACGGGGGAGGGGCCGTCGCCGCCGCCGGGATCCCGTGACCGACCACGAGCGACCCGACCGCGAGCGCGGCCCCCACGCCCCCCACGATGAACGAGATGGTGGAGACCGTCGCGAGCGAGTTCGCGGAGGATAGCTCGTTCTGGGAGCTCATGGTGACGCACTGCTTCGTCTGCTTGTTGCAGTCGCTCGAGAGCTTCGACGTGTCGGACAGCACGATGAGACCCGTGATCGAGCCAGCGAGCACCCCGGCTCCCGCGACGCCGACTCCGACCCATGTCAGCAGGCTCGGCGCGTGGGAGGTCGTCTCTTCCTCGCCGCCCGCCTCCGCCGGCGGCGTTTGCCCGCCGTTGTCCGGTCCGCCCATGGGCGGCGTCGTTCCCGCGACGATCGTGACCTGGACCTGCTTCGACTCCTTCTCGCGAACGTCGACGTCCTGGGACCCCTCCCCTGCCGCGGTCTTCGCGGTGACGACGTGATGTCCGGGATCGACACGGCGTGGAAGGCCCGCGGCGGCGGCGGGTAGCTGGACCCCGTCGATGCTGATCGTCGGCGTCTCCCCTTCGGTCGCGCCCTCCACCGAGATCGAGAGCGACGGAATGCGCCCCTCGAGCGCGGTGTCGAGCTCCTCGGCCTTGTTGCGGGCCTCGTTGAACGGCTCGGGGTCGGTGGGCTTCTGAGGGCTCTTGCGGATGAGGGCGATCGTGTCGCGCGCCTCGACGAGGAGCCCGACGGCCGCCTGGGTCTTCGCCACCTCGAACGCCGTCGTCGGCACGTGCATGATGCCGTCGGCCGCTTGAAAGCGCTTGAGGGCGCCCTGAAGATCGCCCTTGTCTCGGAGATCGCGCGCCTCGGCCATGAGGGACCGCGCCGTCTCCCGGTCGGCTGCCGTCGGGTCGGCCAACGCCGGCACCGCCGCGCCCAAGACCGCAAGCGCGACGGCCGCGGCGGCGAGACGCACACAGCTAGAACCCATCGTCGATCGTCCTCTTTTTGACCGGCGCGCCGGGCCTCGACGGGAACGTCCGCGGAGGGGGGCGCATTGGCAGGGAAGGGGGGGCGGCATTCGGGCCCGGGCCCTCCGCCGTTTCGGGCGCCTGCGGCGCCTGCGGACGGACCACGGGAGCGCCGATGGTAGCGCTGCTCGTCGGGTCTGGAGAAGCGGTGACTGGCGCCGACGGAAGTTCCTCCACCGGAACCGTCCGGATTGACGACGCGGGCGGGGGCGGCTCGTGGCCCGCGGCCGACCCGTGCCCCGACGAATCGCGGGTGGCGAACATGACGAGCCCCACGATGCCGATCGCGACGCCCATGACCGCGCCGAAAATGGCCGCCGCCCGGTTGCGCGCCTGCCGGCCGCGCGGGACGTCGAGGGAGGCCGACCCCAGCGTGCCGTTCGACTTGGAGGTCGACGCGGTGTCGGAGGTGCCGGGGACCCCGACCGCGCTGATCGGCGTGGCCGAGGTGACGGAGGTGACGGGACCGAGCCCTTGGACCGTCGGCACGCTCGTCCGCGACGTGTCCGTGTGATTGCCCGTGGTCTTGACGTTCGAGCGCATGAGGGCCGCGTACTTCTCGCGGTCCGTGGCGGCCTTGATGCCGAGCGAGATGGCATCCTTGCGCTTCTGCGCGCGGTCCCCGATAAACTCCTGGAGCGTGGTGGCGACCGCCGCGGCGCCGGTGACGAGCTTCGCCTCGACCATCGCGTCTTCGATCGCCTGTTGCATCTGGGCGGCTGTCTCGAAGCGCTTTTCCGGGTCGGCCGCGAGCGCGCGCTTGACGACCCGGCTGATGGCCGGGTGCACGTTCGGCGGGAGGGGGACGGGAGGCCGCCCGCTCGTCAAGACGAGCAGCGTCTGCACGTCATTTTCACCGTCGTACGGCGGCTTGCCCGACAGCAGGTGATAAAGGATCGCGCCGATACCCCAGAGGTCGGCCCGCCGGTCGATCGCGTTGCCGAGGGCCTGCTCGGGCGCCATGTATCGAACCTTGCCCTTGACGGTCCCGGCGTTCGTGTCGCCCGCCACGCGATCGCGAGCCTTGGCGATCCCGAAGTCGATCAGCTTCGCGACGCCCTTCATGTTCAAAAGGACGTTCTGCGGGGAGACGTCGCGGTGGACGACGCCGAGAAGCTGCCCGTCGTCGCCGCGGAGCTCGTGGGCCGTGTGCAGGCCCCCGCACACGTCGGCCATGATGCGCAGTGTGACGCCGGGAGGAAGGCGCGCCCCCTTCCTCTTCACGGCGCGGTGGACCGTCGAGAGGGCTTCGCCGTCGACGTACTCCATGACGAGATATGTCGTGCCGTGCTGTTCGCCCACGTCGAGCACCTGGGCGACGTTGGCGTGTTCGATGCGCGCCGCGATGCGAGCCTCGTCCAGGAACATGGTCTGGAATCGACTGTCGGCGGCGAATTTCGGCAGAATCGTCTTGATGGCGACGAACCTTTCGAAACCGTGCTTGCCGGTCTGGCGCGCAATCCACACGCTGGCCATGCCCCCCTCCGCGATCGGGCAGAGCAGCTCGTAGCGATCGAGCTTGAACCCCGGCGCAAGGGGGGACGGTTGGGGCACCGGGATGCTCACCCAAGGAAGTATCGCGCACTCCCCTCGGTGACGCGAGCCCGTGCCCCGAGCGAAGCAGGGGCGTCCCTCGTGGGTGCGCCAATGTAGGTTAGGGGTTGCGCCGCGCGCGGAACCCAGCGAGGGCGGTCAATTCCAACTGGGGTCGTTGTTGTTGCCGCAGGAGGCCTTGCAAGTGCCGTTGATGGTCTGCACGGTGCCGCTGTTCGGACCGCCGTACTGCCAGCAGTAGCACTTGTTCCCCGCCGACCCACAAATGGACTGCGCCGTGCCGAAGCAGCAGCACGGCAGGCCGCCGGTCTGGCTCTGGAAGCACGCTCCGGGGCTGCCGCCGTTGGCGGTCATGAAAGCGCCGCAAGCGGCCATCGCCTGCGCTTGGCCGTTCCCGGTGGCGTTGCAATCGAAATAGTTGGTGGGCGACGAAACGCCGGTGTTGTGCTTCGTCTGACACCCCGAGCCGCAGCAGCCCGGCGTTGCGCACTCGCAGCCGTCGGTGTTCGGCGCGGTCGTCCCGTTGCAATCGGAGAGGCCCTGGTTACACGTATAGCTGCACTTGGTGCCGTCGCACGAGGCGGGACCCGTCTGCGTGCTGCATGCCTGATTGCACTTGGCGCAGTTCGACGGCGAGGCGAGCGAGGTCTCGCACCCGTTGGTGTCGGGCGCGGTCGTGTTGCAGTTCGCCCAGCCCTGGTTGCACCCCGTGTACTTGCAGAGGGCCGCCCCGGCGTCGACCCCCGAGCAGCTCGCGCCCATGCTGTGCGTCGTATCGCAGGCCTGACCGCACTTGCCGCAGTCCCCGGGCGACGAGAGCGACGTGTTGCAGCCGCTCGTGTCGGGGGGCGTCATGTTGCAGTCGGCCCAGCCGGCGGCGCACGTGTACTTGCAGGTCGGCGTCGCCCCCGTCGTGTCGCAAGCCGAGGCGCTGGCGTGGGTCGGGCTGCACGTCTGCCCGCAGACCCCGCATGCCTGACCCGTCGACACCTTCGTCTCGCAGCCGTCGGTGTCCGGAGGCGCGGTCTTGCAGTCCGCCCACCCGGGCGCGCATCCGGTATAGGAGCACGTCGTGCCGTCGCAGCTCGCGCCGGTGCTGTGCTGATCGTCGCAGGTGTTCCCGCAGCCGCCGCAACTGAAGACGCTTGTCACATCCGTCTCGCACCCATCGAGGTTGGGCAGCGTCTTGGCGTTGCAGTCGACCCAGCCAGGCATGCAGCTCGAGTACGCGCAGGTCGTGCCGTTGCACGACGGCCCCACGCTGTGCGTCGTGTCGCACGACTTGCCGCAGTCGGTGCAATTCTCCGGCGAGGACAGCGAGGTCTCGCACCCCCCGGCGTTGCCCAGGTCCGCGCCGTTGTCGCAGTCCTTCCAGCCGGCGGCGCAGCCCGTGTACGTGCAGGCGAGTCCCACGCACGCGGCGCCGAGGCTCTGGAGCGTGTCGCATCGGCGCCCGCAGACGCCGCAGTTGAGGATCGTGTCGGTCGCCCCGCACGAGGCGTCCGTGCCGCCGTCATCTCCCGCGGCGCTGTCGTCTCCGGCCTCCACCGTGGCCTCGACCGGTTGGGTCACGTCCTCCGGGGCGGTCTCGTGCGCCACGTCCAGCGCCGTCGACGCGTCCTTGGGGTGCACGACGTCGACGCTCGCGTCGACACAATCCGTGCACTCTCCCTTCGAAAATGCGCTGAGGCCGGCGATGTTGGCGCAGCCGAGCAGTGCCCCTAAGGCCAGAGGGAGGCCGAGGCCCAAGGGACTGAACCGCACGCTACAAGGATACGCCGCCAAGCGCGGGAACGGTATCCCGGTTCGTTTCGGAGTCGCAGTCCCTTTTTGTTCGTTTTTGGTTGTTTTGGCGCGCACTTGCCGCGGCCCTCGGCGTCGCCGGGTCCGCCGTTCCGCCCCCGCCCGGGCCCGCCTGAGGGCGAAGCTCGGCGCCCAGCTCGGCGACGCGAGCGCGCACGATTTCGATCGCGACCGGGCTCGCGTCGATCCCGATGAAGCGCCGGCGGAGGCGCCAAGCGACGGCGAGGGTGGTCCCGCTCCCGGCGTATGGATCCACGACGAGATCGCCTGGATCCGAGAGGGCGCGGAGGAGACGCTCGAGCAGCGCCTCGGGCTTCTGCGAGGGGTATCCGGTGCGCTCTCGCGAGATCGGCGCGATGACGCCGATGTCCCAGACGTCGCCCATCGGCACTCCTCGCGTCCGCTCTTCGGTCGACGATGAACGCCTGCGGCGGCCGGCGGCGTCGAAGACGGCTCGCTGCTTGTTCGTTCCCCACGTGGCCAGGGTGGAGGCGGCCAGCGGTTCGTACGGTTGATTCCACCGTGGCGCCGCTCGCGGGTCTTTGCGCCAGCGGAGGAGCACGTCGTGGACTCGCTGAAAGTTGGGCGTCTTGCTGGGCCAGCGGCGATAGCGCCAAACGATTTCACTGGCGAAGGCGTCCCACCCGAAGATCTCGTCCCCCAGGACCTTGACGTAGTGGCTGGTCTTCGGATCCACGTGCACCACGATCGAGCCGTGCGGGGCGAGAAGGCGCCGCACCGCGGCGAGCCGCCGACCCAGGGCGTCGAGCCAGGCCTGAAGGTCGGGCCACCGGTCATCGAACGCGGGCACACGGGTTCGCCCGGCGCCGCGCGGGGAGCCCGCCTTGCGCAGCCACGCCTGATGCTCGCGGTTCGTGAAAAACGGAGGATCGAGATAGGCGAGGGCCGCGCGATCGGGCGCCTCCGAGGCCAACCTCAGCAAGCAGTCCAGGTTGTCTCCCTCGAGAAGCGAGCTTCCGCCGTCGTCGGTCGACCAGGTTCGCCGGGGTACCGTGGAAGGAGCACCGTCCCCCGCGGCGAGCAGATCGGCCTTCCCCTCCCACGAAAGTCCAACCGTTCGGATGCGGTCCACGACGCGATCGTAACGAGCCGGTGAGTCCCAACGCCAAGTTCTCGGCGCCGTCGAACCCCGCCGGCTCCGCGAAAGTGGCCTACGAGCGGGTGGCGTGAGCATAATAATTCCTGTCGGCTGAAGACGAGGTCGAGACCCAAGGCGCACCGTGCGCGGGACTGGGTTCGTGGGTAGGCTGCGCGCGCAAGGAGGCTCACCATGCGATGGTTTCTGGTGTCGCTCGCGCTGGTCGTCGCTGCCTGCGGGGGCGGAACGCCGGACCCGAAGAGTTCGGACGACGAAAAGGCTTCGAGCAACGAGCAAGGAACGTCCACGGCGGCCCCTGCCGACAAGCCTGCGACCGCCGCGGCGGCGAGCGCCACCCCCGAGCCTCCGGCCGCCCCCCCGGCAGCTGATCCGAAGCCCGCCGCCGCCGACGACGTTTGGATGGCGCCTCATCAGATGCAGCCGGGCGACGTGCTCAAGACGATGAGGCCCGCGCAGTCCAAGGTTCAGGGCTGCTATCGGGCCGGGCTCAAGCGCGACCCGTCCACGTCGGGTGAGGTCAAGGTCCGGTTCGTCATCTCGAACGACGGAGAGGTCCGCGCTTGGCGCGACGAGGCGTCGTCGATGACGGACGTCGACGTCACCAACTGCGTGGGCGAGCTCGTGAAGAAGCTCAAGTTCCCCAAGCAAAAGTCGCCGGGCGACGCTTGGGGCATTTATACGATCAACTTCTCGCCCTAGGCGCGGACACGGACCGGCTCAAATGAGCACGCGCTCGCGAGGTCATACCTGTCTCCTCCCCTTGCTCGCGACGACGTGGCTCCTCTCGCTCGGCCTCCCCGCATGTAGCCGGCCGCCTCCGGATGCCACCCCGGACGGGGCCTTGCGGGCCTTTCTCGACGAGATCGACGAGGCGGAGGACGATCCTCCATCGATCCGTCGCGCGTTCGATCGGCTCGGCCCCGCGGCCCGCGGCAACCTCGCGGAGCGCGCGCGGCGTACGAGCCGCCTTCAAGGCCGACAGGTGGAACCCTGGGAGATGCTCGCCGCGGGGCTCTTCGGACTCTCCTTTCGGCCGAAGGCGATGCGATCCGCCGTGGTCGGCGATCGCGCCACGGTCGAGGTGCTGGGCGAGGACGCACACACCGAGCACGCGAGCGTGGTCTGTGTGCGCGAAGGCGCCCACTGGCGGATCGAGCCCGGGCTGCCAGAGCCGTAGTGCCCACGCGTCGGAGCGAAATCCAGGCTAAGACGCGGCCATGCGACTCCGGGCTAGCTGGGCACGCGCGGGGTGCTTGGCCGCGTGGATCGCCCTCGCGACCCCGTCGGGCTGCGCCAGCTCGCCGCGCAACGGGGACGCGGCTCTTGGGCCACCGGCAGGACGTCCCACGCGACCACCGGCGACGCCACCTCCACCGATCGCGGAAGCGGACGCGGCCCAGCCAGCGCTCCCAGCCGAAGAAACGGCGAGCCTCGGCCCGCCCCCCGAGAACATCCCCAGTCCGACCGCCGAGCCCACCGCTCCGAACGAGCACCCGCGCATCGTCCTTGTCGACGAGGGCCCGCACTACGTCGTCCATCTGCGCGAGGCCGAGGACGTCCCGCCGGACCGCATCAAGACGCACGGGCGTCACGGCCGGCCGTACCACCCCGCCCCTGGGATCGTCGTGGACGTCGTCGACGCGCGCGGCCCCGCGCCCGCGGCGGACCTGCAGCGCGTTGCGCGCAGCGCGGGCTACTGGCCTTTCCGTCGCTGCTACGAGGAGGGCCTCCGACGCGATCAGGCGCTGGCCGGAAAGGTGTTCCTCCAGGTGCGTGTCTCCGCAAACGGCGCCGTCGAGCGCTCCGACCTGGCGCGATGGACGCTGGGCGACGAGAGTGTCGCGGCTTGCGTCGCGCGTGAAGCACGACACCTGGCGTTCTTTGTCGCCGACGCGCCCACCGATGCGGTCGTGACGATCACCCTGGCGACG
>DATGJA010000230.1:0-2065 GCA_035295445.1 Polyangiaceae bacterium
GGTACTCGTCTGCGTGGCACCGCTCGCAGGCCTTCGAGCCGACATAGTGGGCCGCGGTGGGATGGGCGATCGCGGCGTTCACGGAGGTGTCGGACGCGCTCGTGCCGCTGCCAAGGGATCGGATGAACAACACGAGGCTCCAGGAATTGGACGCCTGATGCGGATTGCTCCACGCCGCCATGCCGGTCAGCGGGACGCCGTTCTCGATGATGTAGTGGAGCGCCCCGTCGCTGAGCGCCTGGGTGCCGGGGTCCCGCAGGTTTGGGGCGCGCGGGTACAGATTGCGCCCGAGGGGCGTCAGGCCACGGCCGTCGTAGCCATGGCAGCCCGCGCACCGGAGCAGGAACGCGTCACGCCCCGCCCGGATGTTCTCGGCCGTCGGCTGAAGCGGATTTGTCGCGCGGCGCTCGGCGCGAGGGATCGCCCAGTTGCGCACCGTTCTCGCCAGCGCCGCTTCGAGCGCCGACGGCTCGGCGGTCGCGCGAAGGCCCGACCAGAAGATGACGTAGCCCCCAAGGCCAGTCGCGAGGATCGTCGCAATCGCGCCGATGGACAGCAGCGCGACCGCGAGTTTCTTCCACGTGGGCAACGCCGCCATGGTACCAGATGGCGCGCGCAGTCATGGCGTACGCGCACGGTCGCGGGCCCGCGAGCGGTCGACGCCAACCTTCTTCCGATGCCGCGCGTCAGCGCAGGCCGGGCCACGGATCGACGGCCGTTTGAGCCGGCCGATCCGTGTCGCGCCAACCCTGCGCGCGCCACGCCTGCAGGAGCTCGTGCTCGCGCTGCAGCAGTTTGGGCAGCGTGTCGAACGACTCGATCCGCGTCTTGCCGTCCTCCGTGATGACGAGCTGATAACCAGGGCCGTCCGGGTCGAGGCGCGTCTCGGACGTCAGCTGCACGTCGGCTCGCCGGAAGAAGTACATCATTCCGGCCTCACTATCGGTCTCCCGGTGGACGGCCATTAATGCGCACGGGATGAGCGCGCGGATGGCGGGCCGGCGCCTCGCAGGTTTGTTTCTTGCGCGACTGCTTGTTCGTCAGGCGCTTGACACTCTCGCGCAGATCGCCGCTCTCCCGCAAGAGTTCGTCGGAGACTTTGCGAAGCGTCTTGCTCTGGCGCAGCATCCGGTTCGCCCGATCGAGAATGCGACGGCGCTCGCGGTCGTCGGCCATCGGCTATCCGGCTGCGCTCGGACTTTTTGGCGGGTCCATGACGACGCGGCCGCACTTGGGGCAGACGTACATGGTGGCGTACTGACCCGCACCTTCGATGCGCAGGTCGACCTTGCAGTCGACGCATTGACGGCTCGCCGAGGACGGCGCGGTGGTCGGAGCCGTCATAGCCTTCGGGGCGTCGTGCGCGCCCCGCGTCCGGACCGTGGGGCCATAGGAGTCCGCGTTGTAGCACCAAGGCGGACGGCAACGCAACTGCGCGTATGAAAACCTGACGCGTCACCGCCGTCACGGACGTGATGGCGCCGAGTCTATTAGACGAGAGGCAGCTTTCTTTGCGTCAGGCGAACACCGTCTGAGACCCAGTGCTCTGCGTCGAGTTCCCCTTCGAGCGCGGACAGGTACTCCGAGCAGAGGTCTTCATCCGCGAACCGGTGAACCTCCGATTGGCGATTGGGCCGGTCGACTTCGACGAGAAACTCGCCCGTCTCGGCGTCCATGGAGGTCATCACGCGAAGGCGTGCACGATCTTTGGAGAAGAACCACAACATCTTCCGATTATGCGACCGACCGGCGGTCTGCCTGCACGGTTCGACACACAAGCCGTCACATTCCCCAGTCCTCCTATAATGTCGCTGCTCCGTCACAATCGTGGCATTGTCACCCGCGACTCGCCTGGGGCCGTACGAAGTGGCTGCACTCATCGGCGAGGGCGGCATGGGCCAGGTCTATCGCGCGACCGACACGAACCTTGGACGCCAGGTCGCGATCAAAGTGCTCCCGGATGCGCTCGCGGGCAGCCCTGAACGCATCGCCCGGTTCGAGCGGGAAGCCAGGACGCTCGCTCAGCTGAATCATCCAAACGTCGCGGCGATCTATGGCGTCGAGA
>DATGJA010000231.1:0-10108 GCA_035295445.1 Polyangiaceae bacterium
CAACGCAAGCTCGGGCTCGGGTACAACCGGGCGGCACGCATCGTCGAGATGATGGAGCGTCGGGGTCTGGTCGGACCGGCCAACGGAGCCAAGGACCGCGAGGTCCTGGTCGAGCCGGTCTAAAATTCGACGTACGCGGCCAGCAGGCTATGATCTGCCCGCGTCATCGTCAGGGCGAGGCGTTGGGAGGCGACTCGTCGGGCGTACGCAGCCACTACACGGAGCTGGTCGAGACCGAGGGCTTGTGGATTGAACGACGAGAGCGAGCGCACGCGGTTGATCGCCGAAATCATGAGGGTCATCCGCGAGCCGTCGATGCCCGAGGGCACGCGGCTGGCAGGGCTCACCCTCATCGGCTGGCTCGCGCGGCGTCGACCGGACGAGGCTCCGCATTCCGTCGGCATCGCCGAAGCCCGTGAGTCCGAGCGTCGCCTGAGGGCCACGCGGGTCAAGTCGCGCTGATTGACTCGCGGACCGGAGAACGGGCGTGAGACGCCTTCCCGTCGTCGCTGTCGCCGTCCTCGTAGCGATGGTGCTGACCGCCGCCGGGATCCACCGCAAGGGCTTGCGCACGGACAGGGCACCCGAGCCGACCTCGATGCAGCACCGGCTGCCACCCCCGCGCGCCGACGGGGGCCTGGGCGCGGGTCCGGTTCCCGATCTGCCGGTCCGCCCCTCGGGTACGCGCGCTCTTCACGGCGACGCGCGCCACACCCATCGCGCGGCGGGCCGCGCTCCACGAAACGCGCCTTCGATCGCCTGGTCCCGCGACGTCGGCGGGCCGGTGGAGGCGCAGGTCGTGGCCTCGGCCGACGAGAAGACGCTCTACGTGGCCTCCCTGGGCGGTCTCCTCGTGGCGCTCGCGGCCTCCGATGGGACCGAGCTGTGGAGGCTCGAGTTGGGCGATCGCGCCTACGCGACTCCTTGCGTCGGCGACGACGGCACCGTCTACGCCGGTGCGGACTCGAAGAAGCTCTTCGCCGTCTCGCCTGAGGGCAAGGTCCAGTGGTCGCTCGACACCGACGGGGACACCGACACGGGCATCCACGTCGACGTCGACGGCACGATCGTGTTTGCGGCGGGTCGCACGGTGTACCGCGCGACGCGAACCGGTCAGGTCAAGTGGCGATTTGACGCGAGGAGGAAGGTCTTCACGTCGCCGGCGATCGGAGGCGGGGGTCGGATCTTCTTCGGCTCGCAGGACCATCACGTCTACGCGCTTACGTCCGACGGGCGGCTGGCCTGGCAATCGGATCTCGGTGCAGACGTCGACGGCGCCGCCGTGGTGGGCGATGACGGGGCCGTGTACGTCGGCACAGACGGCGACGAGGTGGTCCGCCTCGACGCAGAGGACGGGCGCGTACGCTGGCGAGTCGACGTCGGGGGGTTCGTACGGGGGACCCTCTCGATGGCGCGCAACGGAGACGTCCTGGCTGGCGTGTACGGGCCCAAGCCGCGCGCCGTTCGCTTGCGGGGCGACGACGGCCGTATCGTCGGTGACTTCTCGATTCAGGGCACCGGCGCGAAGGCGTTCGGCGTCCACGGCGGCGCCCTCGAGGACGAAACCGGGACGCTTCTCTTCGGCGGACAGGACGATCACGTCTACGCCGTCGGGGCAGACGGTGAGCTGCTCTGGCGCGTAACGGCGGACGACGACGTGGACGCGCCGCTGACCTTGCTGGGGGACGGGAGCGTCATCGTGGCCTCGGACGACGGTCGTGTACGAAAGCTCGTGGAGCTCAAGGAAGAGGGGGTTGATGACGGCTCGGCAGCCGACGCGTCGAACGACTGAACTTGTCCCACGCGGGCGCGGCCGAGTGGTACGAATACTCCGAAGTATGGTGATCCCGCCCGCGGTCCAAAGCGATACCGAGGACGTGGTCTGGGCCCTTCAGACGGCGGAAGCGCTCTGGAAGCGTCACGAGCGCCTCGACGCCATCGTCTGGCTGCGGCGTGCGGCGCAAGCGGCCGGCGACGCCGAGGACGATGATCGCGCGCTCGCTCTTGCCCGCAACGCCGCAGAGCTGGCCGAGTGGATCTCGAAGAACCCGCAGTCCTCGTCCCGACATCGGACGGCGCCCCCGGCGTCGGGCGCGCCGACGCAAGCGGAAGCGGTGGACGATCTGCTGCGAACCGCGCGGCCCGAACCCCCCACCACAACGCCCGTCGTCGCGGTCGCCCCGGGCGCACCCGCCATCCCTGCGCGCTCGCCCCCGACGTTCGACGCGCCGGTGACGCCTTCGCCTTCGCGTTCGTCGTCGTCGTTTCGCACGGCCGCGCGCGTGCGTACGGCCGCCGAAGCCCACGCGGGAATGCTCGACCCCTGGTCTGAAGGATCCGGCCAGGCAAGCGTCCCCGCTTCGGCCCTGCGGCCGGAGCCCCGGCCGCCGCTCGTGCCCCCGCCTTTTCCGTCCGCGACCCCGTCCACCTTCGAAGCCGAGGAGGTGGTCACCAGCGCGCCGCCCATGGCGCGCGCCGCCGCCCCTCCCGCCCTCGCCGCGCCGCCCCCGCCGCCCACCGCGGGCGCTGCACGCCCCCGCGCCGAGCCGCCCGTGGCCCCTGCCACGCCGAAGCGACTTTCGCGTCCGCCGACCATGCCGCCGACGTCCGGGGTCGATCTGTCCGGGGTCGAAGCGTTCGGCGATCTGCCCGACGACGCGCGCGACGCGTTCGCCACGGCTGCGAGCGTCCAGGGATTGGCGCGCGACGAAGAGGTGACCGGGTTCGCGCTGGCCTTCGTTCTCGAGGGGGCCGTCGATCTGTGCGCGACGATCGTCGACGCACCGGCCAAGCGGCTGTCGGGCGGCTCGGTCCTTCGAGCGCGCGGGACCATCGACCCGATTCTGCCCGTCCGCCTCGTGAGCGCCTCGGATCACGCGACGGTGGCGACGTGGGACGAGGACGCCGTTCGTCAAGCGTTCGGCACGTGTCCTTGGGTCGAGGACGAGCTACGCGCGGCGGGCGACCTGCTTCAAGCGCTCGTCGGCGTCACCATGGGACCCCTCGGGGAGCGACTCGATCCGGACTTGCGCGCAGGAGTGACCGACCAGCTCGTGCCCCGTGTGCTGGCGCAGGACGAAGTCTTCGCGACGCGCGGCGAGCTCGTCTCGGGGCTCTTCGTGGTCGGCGCCGGTGAGCTGCAGCTGCTGGGTCAGGATGGCGCTCCGAACGCCGACCCGTTGCGACCCGGTGACTTCGTCTTTCCCGGTGAGTCTCTCCGGGCCGCAGCTGCGCCGGCGACCGTGCGCGCGTCCAAGGGCGGCGCCATCGTTCTCGTGGCGGAGCGAGGTCTGGCCCAGGAGCTGCTGGTCACTTGCCCGCCGCTCCTCGAAATCGTCGCGAGCGCCTAAAACAAAACCGGGGCCAAGATGCCGGTGTACCTCGACGGCTGCCTCGACGACGGCGTGCGCCAACGCGTCGACTTCGGCACTCGGCTCGTGCAAGCGCGACGCTGTCTTAGTTCGCCGACGCTCGCGCCTGCGGAGCGCCCATCTCCCACCGAAGCTCCTCGTTGCCCTCCGCACCGGCAAAGCGAAGACCGAACCAGAGCGCGCTCGACGCGATGCTCGGGCGGCCGTCTCCGGTGAAGCGAGGAAAACGGATGCGAAACGCACGGCGCCAGACCGTCGTGTACGGGAAGTATCGTCGCTCGAGAGGTCCCGGTTTGACGATCGACTCGATCTTGGAGGGCGCGGTCTCGTTGCCTTGGTCATCTATCAATCGAACGATCCACGCGCTCGTGCTCCGGCTGAGATCCGTCCAGCGCCAGTTCGTTCCGTAGAGCGCGACGTAGAACTCGTGGTCGTCCGAGGTCTCTTTTAGAGTTCGCTCGAGGAGCTCCTGGCGCTGGTCCACGGTCAGCCGATAGTCGGCGGCGTATCGGACGACGTACGCCCATCGAAAGTCCCACGACTCGTATGTCGCGGTGACGGTGAGCTTGTCGTCGAGCTCCGAGAGCTGAACCAAGGTCTCGTCGCGGGTCCACTTCTTCAGGACCTGCGGGTAGTCGCTCGGGACGTACTCGCGTGGGCCGGTGGCGAGCGACACCCTCGGCTCGGCGCACCCCGAGAGAACCACGAGCGCCGCCGCCCAAGCCCAGAGGGCAGCAACGAGTCTTGCTGGACGATGCCCGAAGCCCATGACGCGCGCCCCAGAGTAGCGCACACCCCTCGCGACCCAAGCGTCGTGGGGGAAGGCCCCCACGCGGAAGACGCTTACACGTCGGCAGGTTGGCGGACCTGCGAAATGTCATGGGCATGGCGGGCCGGTCATGGCAGCACGCCCCGTCGCCGCCCGTTCTCGACCGTGCGAGCCCTGCCACCCCTGCGGGAATCGCGTCGCGCCTCGGGTTCGATCGGCCGTGTCGTCGGGCCGTAAGAACAAGAGGAGGCCTGGCACGGCCACTGCACCCCTATCGGGTCGAACATCCGGCTGCTGTTCGTCGGCCCCGTCCGCCACCACCTTGGAGAGGTAAGCCCCACGTGATTGACAAGCTCGGGTTTCTCGTTCGCTTCTGGGAGCTGAAGGCGCGCCACGCGACGCTCGGTCAGCCGTTGTCGGACCCCGAGCAGCTAGAGCTCCTCTCGTTGATGCAGCTAGTCACGGGCGACTGTCAGCTGCCCGTGCCCGGTTCCTGCGCGCGGCCTTCGAACGCCATCCCCGCGCAGCTCATCGGGGAGGGAACCATCCTCGCGGTCGAGGTTCGATACGTGAGCGCCGGCGCCCTTCTCGCGGCGAGCGTCAAGGCCATGAGCCTGGGCGAGCGCGCGATCGTCCGAACGGCGGACGCCATCAGCGGCGTCGAATACGTCTTACCGTGCACGGTCGCCTGGGTCCACGAGGCGAGCCCTTGCATCATCGCGCTCGTCGTGGACGGAATCCCGACGCGCTCCAGTCTGACCACCCCGCCCGAGTCTCGCCCCGTCGGCGTGTTGGCCATCGGGCGACAAGCCCGTTTGGTTGGATGACCGGCGACAAGCCCGTTTGGTTGGATGACCGGCGACAAGCCCTTCGGCCTCAGGATGACAGCGGGGGCGGGCCTCTGGCATAGTCCTTGGCTCGCATGGCCCTAGACATCCAGCTTCGCAGCGCCGCTCCGGTCGACCTCGAAAGTGAGTTGCTCGTCATCGGCGTGCCCGCGTTCGGGGCCAAAGATGCCGGCCTGCCGCCGCTCCTTCGGGCTCTCAACGAAGGTCTCGGCGGCGCCCTTGCCAAGCTTGCCCTCAAGGAAGAGTTCACCGGCAAGAGGGATCAAAGTCTGTCGCTCGCCACCTTGGGCCGACTGCGCAGCGACAAGGTCATCCTCCTGGGGCTCGGCGATCGCCGGGGCATCGGGGCTCCCGAGACGCGCACTCTGGCCGCGCGCGCGGCGCGCGCCGCGAACGCAGACAGGGCGACCTCGCTCGCGCTGGGCCTCCCGCCCGGTCTCGAAGGCCACTTGCGCGCCGTGGGTGAGGGGCTCGAGCTGGGTGCCTACCGTTTCTCGAGGTATCTGACGGGCGAGCGCAAGCCCAAGACCCAGTTGAAGACCGTCCACGTCGGAGTGTCGGGCCGACTGAAGCCGAACGCGAAGGCGTCGATGCTGGTCGGCCAGAAGGTCGGCGAGGCGGTCAACCTGTCGCGCGATTTGAGCAACGAGCCAGGCAACACCATCTATCCGGAGTCGTTCGCCGCGATCGCCGAGAAGGTCGGCAAGGAGCACGGCCTCAAGGTCCAAGTCTTCGACTTCAAGGAGATCCGCCGTCGCGGCATGAAGCTGATCGACGCGGTCGGACGCGGCAGCTCCCGAGAGCCCAGGTTCGTTCATCTGAGCTACGTACCCAAAGGCGCCAAGCGCAAGCTCATCTTCGTCGGAAAGGGCATCACCTTCGACAGCGGAGGAATCAGCATCAAGCCGGCCGCCGGCATGGGCGAGATGAAGCACGACATGAGCGGTGCCGCGAACGTCGTGGCGCTCATGGCGGCCGTGGCTGCCGTGAAGCCCAAGGTGGAGGTCCACGCGATCGCCGCGTGCGCCGAGAACATGCCGGACGGCAACGCGTATCGCCCCGGCGACATCTGGGGTTCGCTCGACGGCAAGACCGTCGAGATCGTCAATACGGACGCCGAGGGACGCCTCGTCCTTGCCGACGCGCTCGCCTACGCGCGGGCGATGTCGCCCGATCTTCTCGTGGACAACGCGACGCTCACGGGTGCCTGCGTCGTCGCCTTGGGAACGACGTGCTCGGGTTGGTACGCAAATCACGACGACGCGGCGCGCGAGTTCTCCGCCGCGCTGAAGAGGTCCGGCGAGCAGATGTGGCGCATGCCGCTGCTCGAGGACCTGCGTGACCAGATCAAGAGCGAAGTGGGCGACGTGAAGCAGGCCGGCGACCGGAGCGGCGGGTCGATCACCGCCGCGCTGTTTCTGCGCGAGTTCGTCGGCGACGCCCGCTGGGTCCACTGCGACATCGCCGGGCCGGCCTCGGTCGATCGACCCAACGCGTGGATCACGACCAAGGGGGCCACCGGTCACGGGGTGCTCACATTCCTCGCGCTCGTCGAGAGTTCCTAGGCGGGACGCGACCCATGACCTCGTCCCCCGCTGCCTTCGACCTGATCGAGCAGAAGCTCGTGCGCAGCGCCGCCCGCGCCATCGCCGACTATCGGCTGGTCGAGGCCGGGGATCGCATCCTCGTGGCCGTGAGCGGGGGGAAGGACAGCTACACCATGCTCTACGTCTTGCGCGCGCTCCAGCGCAAGGCGCCGATTCGCTTCGACCTCCGCGTCGTGAACGTCGACCAGGGGCACCCCGGATACCCGGCGCAAGTACTTCGCGATTACATGGCTCGCGAGGGCTACGACTTCACGATGATCGAGGCCGACACGTACTCGGTCGTCAAAGAAAAGATTCCCGAGGGCAAGACGTACTGTTCGCTTTGCTCGCGCCTGCGGCGCGGCATCCTCTACACGACCGCCAAGCGGCTCGGTTGCAACAAGGTCGCGCTCGGCCATCACCGCGACGACGTCCTCCAGACGCTGCTCCTGAACCTCTTCTTCGCCGGGCAAATTGCGGCCATGCCGCCCAGGCTCCTCGCCGATCAGAGGCGTCTCGTCGTCGTTCGACCGCTCGTCTATTGCGCGGAAGAGGACATCCGGACCTTCGCGCAGGCAGCGTCGTTTCCGATCCTGCCTTGTGACCTCTGCGGGTCCCAGGAGCACCTTCAGCGCAAGGCGGTCGGCCGCCTGCTCGATCAGCTCGAGAAGGAGCGGCCGGGGACCAAGACGGTCATGCTCTCCGCGCTGCAGAACGTCCGGCCGTCGCACCTGCTCGATCGGCGCCTCTGGGCGGCGCTCGGCTCGGTCGGGGGCTGCGACGACGACCCCCCGGTCGCGTCACCCGCGCTCGAGGAGCCGCTCACGGGAAAGCGTCGCCTCGCTCGCGTACCCTGACCGCTGTGAGCGTAGGCGATCCCGCGAGCTGGCTCGGCCGTCTCCGCGCGAGCAACGCCGCGGCCCAGGCGAGCATTCCAGGCGCCTACGCCTGGGCGGTGACCGTCGCCCCCGGAGCGTGGTCGCCAAGCTCGCCGGCGGTCGCCAAGGTCGCCGCCCTCGCCGCGGTGATCGCGCTCTTCGGCGGGATCGCCGCCGAGCGAAGGTGGGGGGCGCGCGGACACACCGCCAGCTTCTGGCTCTTCGTCCTCCTCTGCGCGCTTGCCTGGTCCTCCTCGCCGCTGTCGCTCGTGCCGGCGCGATTCGATGCAGTCCGAGGTTTGCTGGGGATGTCGGGGTGGGCTCTCTACGCCTACTCGTCGGCGGCGCCCGCGTCGTCGCGCGAGTCGGGCCCGGAGGTTGGGGACGCGTCGAGATCGCGTCGATGGGGCGACGCAGGCATCCTCGGAGCTGCCCTGGCGCTGGTGATCCTCCTGCAGAGCGTCGGATGGCGCACGTCCAGCCTCGAGCGCGCCATCCTGGTTCGCGTCGTGGCGATCGCATCGTGTCTCGCGGTGTTCGGGGCGATGACCGACCTCGCCAACGAGCGGCATCGCGACGGCCGCCGTGCCTCTCTTCGCGCACGGCTGCGAAGAGCTTGGGGCCCGCTGGCGGCCCTGGCGTTGCTAGCCGTCGCGGGCGTCGTGCTCCATGTGTGGCGCTGATATCGTTCGTGAGATGCACTTCGCCGATCCGCTGGCGGTCGCGTTGGTGGTCGTCGCAAGCGCCTCGCTCATCTTCGGAATCATCTCGCTCGATCGCGCCGAGGACGCCGCTGCCGCGTACGGTCTCGTTGCGGGCGCGGTGGCCCTGCGCGCCGCGACCCGGGTGGTGGGTCCGGGAGACCGCGTATGACGCGCCGCCGCGCGGTCGGGATCGCGATCTTCGTCGCGACGATGCTCGCGTGCGGTGCGCACGGCGATCGCGTAGAAACCACGAGGCCCCTGGGCGGAGACGTCGCGCGTGCGGGTGCGCTCGGCATTCCCGGGGCGCTCGTCGCCGACGTGGCACGCTCGCGCGCCGTGCCTCCGGCGCAGGCCCTCGACGCGCTGGTCGAGGACGCCCTTCTCGCGCGCGAGGCCGTCGCTCGCGGGCTCGATCGTGCTCCAGAGGTCAGCTGGGCCTCGACCGTGGCGCTCGCTCGGGTGGTCCCGGGGCGCATTCTCGATGCGGCCCGAGCGCAGGGTCCGGCGAGCGACGACGAGCTCGCGATTCTGAGCGTGATCCACGCCGTAGTGCAGCGATCGAACCGGCTTTCGGAGCCGCGCGCCCTCGCGATCGCGGATGCGCTGGAGAGCGCCGTGGGCGGCGCGACGAGCGCGGCGGACTTCGAGTCCCGAGCCAACGGCGTGCCCCATTCGTCGGCTGCGGTCGTCGTCGAGCCGATTGATTCGTTCGGCGCCGACGGCCGAATGCCCGACGGAGGCCAGCTCGACTCGGCCTTCGTCGCCGCGGCGTTCGCGCTCCGAAAGAAGGGGGACACGAGCCCGGTCGTGGAAACGGCTTTTGGATGGCACGTGATCCGGCTGGTCGATCGCATCTTGCCCGACCCCGAGACGCTCGCCAGACGCCGTCGCGATCTGGCCGGGGCGGTCATTCAAGCGCGCGCTCGCGCGGAGCTGCAGCGCGTTCTTCGCGACCTCAAGCGCACGGTTCGCCTCGAGGTTGCGGCCGGCGCCGATGACCTCATGACGGAGGCAGCGAGGGCCCGTGAGCCGTGACGGCGTCGCGTCGGGCGGCGTCCGGGACTCGCGTGATCAGCGCGAGAGCGCCTTCAGCGTCATCTTGACGGACCTCGTCGGGCGGGTCGCGGGAGCACGCGCCGCGGCGCTCGTGGACTCGGAGGGCGAGACGGTGGACTACGCCGGTTCGGCGGATCCGTTCGCGATCCGCGTGACCGCCGCCCACTGGCGCATCGTGCTCGACCAAGCGCGGACGCAGGCGGCGTTCGGCGGCGCACGAATGGTTGCCGTCCGATCCGAACGAAGGAGCTACCTCGTCCACGCCCTCCCGGATGGATACGCGCTCGTGGTGATCCTCGCGCGCGGGTCGAGTGTCCTCGGACACGCGCGGGCGATCGCCGCTTGCATGCATCGCCTCACCGACGAAGCCGGGTGGCAGGCGCCGGCGGACGTGTGGACCGCCATCGACGTTCGCGGGGATCGAAGCGGCCGGCCCGTCTCCCTTCGAGTGCGCGGCGCGACACGCTTCGTAGAGGTGCTCGGGGCGGTCGTCGGCGGCCTCGGACGCGGGGAGCGTGCGTGGCGCGTGCGCCTGCTGTCGGGCCAGGAGGTCCTCCTGGTTCGCGAGCGCCGCGGCCGACGTGGCTACTGGTACGCGGACCAAGCGGTTTCGTGATCGCTCATGGGACCACGCGCGGTCGCTCACGACCCGGACATGACCGTGCGCTGGGTCGGCGCCAAAGGCACGGCGACGTTCAAAGGAACCCCCCCCTGCACGCCGGCGAACGGCTCGGCAACCAGCCGCTTGGCTTTCGACAGATCGACGCCGACGAGTGGGAGATGCACTACGGACCGCTCCTCATCGGCCATCTGTTGATTCGACAAGGCAAGCCGCGGATCGAGCCCATTCTGTAGCCGCGCTACGGGCTCGGACTACGACGACCAAGGACCCGGTC
>DATGJA010000232.1:0-15051 GCA_035295445.1 Polyangiaceae bacterium
CACGGGCGATGAGGGTGATGACGATCGACGACGGAGGTCGTCACCTCTGTCGACCGTCGTCGCGTCCCCAGCGCCCGACGTCATGACCTCCATCGATCATGGTCGTCACCTCCGTCGACCATCGTCGCGACGTCCATCGACGACGATCGCGACGTCAGGCGCCGTGGTGATGACGATGGTCACCCGAGGTGACGACCACCGTGACCCAGGGTGATGACCCTCATGAGCGATCGACGCCTCCCCAGGCATGGAGGTCGCGACCACCATCGACGAGTGTGACGATGATCTTCGACGAGGATGACGACCTGCGCCCGTGACCGAGCGCCCAACCGTGCGGATTCACTGGCAACTCGGCGGGTCTGAAAGAAAGTCGTGGCGTACTCAATCCGTCAAGGCAACACGTCGTGAAGCCTGTCGGCGGGTGACGCGAAGCCGAGTGTCTTTCGCGGACGGTTATTGAGCTTCAGAGCGATCTCGTTCAGGTCGCGCTGCGTGTAAGTCGACAGATCGGTTCCGTCGGGGAAGTACTGTCGAAGGAGGCGGTTTGTATTTTCGTTGGTCCCGCGTTGCCAGGGGCTGCGAGGATCGCAGAAGTAGACCTTCACGTCGGTCGCCACGCTGAATCTCTTGTGCTGCGCCATCTCCGGGCCTCGGTCCCAAGTCAGAGTCCGCCGTAGGTCCGCAGGTAGTTTGCGGATCTCCCTCGAGATGGCGGTCACGACGTTGGTGGCGTCTTTGCCTTCGACCCTGACCAGCTTCGTGAAGCGCGAGCTGCGCTCGACGAGCGTCGCGATGTGGCTGTTTGCAGCCCCGGTCAGCAGGTCGCCCTCCCAGTGTCCGGGAATCGCCCGATCGTCGACCTCGGCAGGGCGTTCCCGGATCGACACGGCGTCCATAATCTGCCCCCGACGCTGCCCCGCATTGGTGGCCGTCTTCGCGCGGCGCATGAGCCGTCTCGTCCGGAGATGCCTCAATAGCTCTCGCTTCAGGACGCCGCGGGCTTGGACAAAGAGCGTCTTGTAGATGGTCTCGTGAGATATCTGCATCGCCGGCTGGTCGGGGAATGCGCGGGCAAGCCATCCTGCGATCTGCTCGGGTGACCAGTCGAGCCGCAGCTTGTCGGCGACGAGGCGCCGGAGGCGGGGGCGTTGACCGAGCTTGCATGGCTTCGGCCGCAAGGCGCTGGTCCAAGCCCGAGCATCCGCGTCGGCCGCCCGATATCGACTGCGGCCTCCGTTACGGGCGACCTCTCGGGACACCGTCGACGGAGACCGTGCTAAGGACCTCGCGATCGCCCGCAAGGAGCTCCCGGCACAGAGCTGGCGGGAGACCTCCTCGCGCTCGCGAAGAGACAGCGCCCGATCGCTGCGCCGCCGCGCCGCCGGAGCGAAGCCTCCTCGGGCAGACAAGAACCCGTGCACCGAGCCAGGGGCCTTGCCGAGGGCGCGTCCTATGTCGCTAAGCGATTGCCCTTCCTTCCACCGCCGCCAAAGATCCGCCCGCTCCCCAACGGAGAGCCCTCGCCGTTTCCTCACGCTCATGCCCGCCGCCTTTCAACCGCCCCCTGTTGCATCGAACGGTTGATCGTGCCGTGCCGTTCTTTCTTTCTGCGGATCGCCCGGAGCGCACCTCTTTAGGGATGAGGGCAGCGAGGCGGCGCATGGTGCGCCGCTCTCGGGGTCCTCGTGTGCAAGCAACAGGAGAAACCGTCATCACCGAATACAATCAAGAACAGCCGTCTCAAGCAGCGCGACATGCTTCAAAAGCTGATCGCGGGTCTTACCAAACACCAGAGCACACTTGCTTCCCTTACGATCGAGGGGCAGTCGTACACCGCGGCGAGTCTCATCGCCGCGTTGACCGAACGCCTCAACGCCATGGATGCGGCCCAAGCCACGAAGGCAACGTGGCACACACCCCGCGCGGGCGATCTCGGGGGGGCGGCGGCCCCTCGAGGTCGATGGCACCGGCGGCGGCGCCTGCTATCGTGATGCGGCCGTGGCGGTCTTGCCCGCGAACGACTCGACCACCGACGACACGTGGACGGACACCGGGCCGTCCGCGCCGCCTCGCTCACCCGACGTCCCCCTCCCGCAGCTCTTCGTGGCGCTCGAGTGCGCCCGGCCCGCCGCTGGCATTCGCTCTTTGGAGTCGACCGAGTCCTCCCTTAATGAAGATCGTCGACGCGGGCGCCAACCACGCACTGGGGCGTGGGCGTACGCCGAGACCGCCTTCTGAAAGGACGGAGAAGCACCTCACGGACGTCACGCAAGTCAAGCTCGTGGGGGGCTGGGAACATGCTCGCAGTCACCGTATCTCGTGATGCGGCTCGGGAATGCGCATTTTCTCGAAAACGACGATGCTGTCATAGAACGCAATCGAGAACACCGAGCGTGCGATCGCGGGGACGTCGCTTTGATCTGGTTTCTTGGGTTCGACGCGATTGTGCCACCACGTCAGCTTCTCCGCCATCCGCGACGCCACGTCCAGAAAGGACACGCCCAAAGGGTGGTCCAGGTACGGTCCCCACAAATTCGTATGCAGGTCCTCGACGAGATACACGCCCCCGTCTTTGACGTGCGGGAACAACGCCTCGTAGCTCACGATTTGTTGACGAGTGGTGTGTCCACCGTCGTCGATGACGATGTCGAAAGGGCCCCGCTGGTCGGCGACGTCGGCAAGAAACTTTCGATCCACTTGATCGCCGATGAAGATCTCCGTTCCTTCGGAACGAAACTCGACGCACGCTGGATCGATGTCGATGCCGGTAATTCGGGCCCTTGGGCCGAAGTATTGGCGCCAAAGCGCGAGGCTCCCGCCACCCCGTACGCCGATCTCGAGCAACGAGATCGGCTGGTCCCGGAATCTCGCGAAGTACCGCTCGTAAATGGCGAAGTAGTGGTGCCACTTGAACAGGTCATCCCCCTTGTGCTCGAGGAACATTCGATAGAGCACGCCGGAGTCCGCTCCGAAGCTCGGCGCGGACTGGATGACGGCTGTCGTCGAAGGGGTCCGGATGTCGCGCATTCTGCGTCGGACGTCGCGCAGAACGGGCCTGAGCATGGCAGCTTGTTTGGGAGCCAGTCGCAGGATGAGTTGACGAAGCATCTTAGCCCTCCGGAAATGCAGCTCGTGATTCGACACGAATCACGAAGTCGCCTTCCCCAGCCGCGGCACCATGCCGACGAGGCGCGTGCGGACTTCCAACGGAAGGTGCCGCCACTGCGCGAGCAAGACGGGAGACAGCGCGAGAACGCCCACCGCACATACGGCGAGAGCGGCGACGCCCTGCGCGTAGAAGAAGAGAGCCAGGGCCGTGACGGACAATGAAACGAAGGCAAGTGCAGAATGGCCGAAGAAGCGGGAGCGGTCGGCGGCGGGCAGTGCCCGCGCGACGAACGTGAAAGGGATCGCGAAGGAGCCCGCGACGTCACCTGCCAGGACACCCGTGCCGGCCGCCCTCAGGCCGAACCGATGTATTCCAAGTGCCGCAACCGCGAGCACGGCGACGGTCTGGACCGAATTGATGACGCCGAGCAATTTAATACGGTTGATGGACACCAGGTATGTCAAGAGGGGGAAACCAAGTGCTCGGAAGACGACCGCCAGAGCGAGCAGCGCGAAAAGCGCTCGGTCGAACGAGAGTGCGTGACGCGTCCACACCGAATACGCCGGAGCCAGCACGGGAAGCGCCGCCAGCATGCCGAGCTGGATGCTCACTCCGCCGAGCAGCCAAGTCGTACCGACGGTGGCGACCAGCTTGGCGTGCTCGCCTTTCATGTGAAACCGCACCATCTCGGGCGCCAGGGGAGCAAGGATGATATTGGCGACCTGAAACAAGGTCGACGCCACGGTTCGGACGGTCGCGAAGGCCGGAAGGGCGGCTGCGCCGAGGGCGCCCGTGACCAACAAGTTGAGGCCATTCTGCTGTAGTTGAAGGATCGTGTTGGATCCCGTCAGAATGAGCGAGCGCCCGAAGTGGCTCGCCCCGACGGAGACGCTCGGTAAGCGATACATGGGGCCGATCTCGGGAAACTGACGACGGATATCGGTGAAGAGCGCGACGTAATAGGGAATGAGGGCCCCTTGCAATACAAGAGCCGTGCCGAGGAGGTGAAGACCTGAAAACGCCGCCGCGGCCACGACGAGGCTCTGCAGCGCGCGCGCGATGATCCCCCAGACGCTGAAACGCACGAACTTTCCGGCGGGCAGAAAGAGGCGACCCACAATCCCGCCGATCGATCCCGTGACCGCCCACGTGGCGGCAAACGCCAGCAAGGCCGGGAAGAGATGCTCGGTGTGGACCAAGGCGGGCGTGAGCCCGAGCGCGCGGGGCAAGAGCCCGAGAAGGCCCAGGCTGATCGCGATGAGGACCTCGACGCTGCCGACGGAGAGTGCCGTCCAGATGCCGGACGAGAGCGTGAGGCGCAGCGCGTCGCGATCGCCGAAGTACTGTTTCGTCAGCTCGTTGCCGACGTAGCTCTGGTGTCCATAGTCCAAAATGGCAAGGAGCGAGACCAAGGCCTGCAGCGCCAGCCACGCGCCGTACCGCTCGCGGCCCCACGCACCGAGCAACACCGGAACGAGCAAAAAAGTCTGCAGCGCGTTCATCACGAACGCGACGACCCCGATGACCGTGCCGCTCAGCGCGCGTCGCTCAAGACTCATGCTCGGATCCGGAGTCGCCGCCCCCGCGATGCGCTCGATGGCTCGCCTTTAGTGCGCGGCATCATGGGCTCATCCGCTTCCGATCGCAAGCTTGCCGAAGCCGTGGCATGGTCCTCGGCCGTGAGTCTCGATCGGGTGTCCCTTGCCGCCTCGATGCTCTGGTTCGCTGCGGACGTCGGCATCGGCCGGCTGCGCGGCAGCTCGTGCCCCAACTGCGACGCGGCGCCGGGACGGTCGAGTCGCCTGTACGCCGGGCGCTTCCACGCCTTCTCGGTGTACCGTTGCCACGAGTGCGCGGTGCTGTACCGGCCCGTCGGGATCCGCGGGAAGTGGCTCGACCTCTACTACAGTCGCCTCTACGCGAACGCGGATCTGGCGACGGATCTGGAACGCGCCGGGGACCCGGCGGGGATCTCGGCGCGGATGGCCGCCGAAGGCAAGCACCGGGTCGCGCTCGTCGAGGGGGTGCTTGGCGAGCGCGCGTCCCCTCCGTCGCTGTGCATCGTCGGGTGCTCTTGGGGCTACGAGCTCTTGCCCTTCCGCGAGCGAGGATACGACGTCTTCGGGATCGAGGTGGGCTCTGTGCGGCGCGAGCATGGCAAGCGCAAGCTCGGCCTATCGATCTATGCGACGCCCGAGGAGGCCGCAGCCGAGAGGGGGCGCGTCGACGTGGCGCTCTCGTCGCACATGCTCGAGCACGTCCCGCGCGTGACCGACCTCGTGAAGGCGATCACGTATCGACTCGCGCCGTCGGTCCAGGTGCACATCACGCCGTACGTCGACTCCGTCGAAACGGATCCCTCACTCGCGCGGATCATCGGTCGCGAGCACCCCCTGGGTATCACGGCGGAGTTCTGGCGCCGGTTCGCGGCGAACAACGGTCAGCACCTGGACTGCCGCGTCGACGCATACGAGCCGGGTCGGGCGTGCGGCGAGCTCGTCGCCGTGCTGCGCGCCCCGACCGCGCCGCCACGGCCGCCGATCACGCGTGCCGCTTGACGGCGAGCGTGACCTGGCAGAGCGGGCGCCCGGGCACCGCGTCGAGCAGCGGCATCAGCGGGCGCGAAAGGAAGGACACGCCTCGGCCTACGGGGCGGGTCACCCGCGTCGAATAGAGGACGCGCTCCAGCCGCTGGTGCCAGCACACCAGGCGATGGCCCATGGTGAAGCGCTTGAGCGTGATGAGGCCGATGTCCGCGAACATCGCGTCGAGCTCGGGGCCGTCGTAGCCCACCCGCACGTGACCGCCGTCCTCGACCACGGTCACCTCATCGCCGAGGACCTGGCCCCACGACGCCGTCGGTGTGGTCAGGATCAGGCGACCGCCGGGGGCGAGCCACTGGGAGACCCGCTGCAGCGCTTTGAAGTCGTCCTTGATGTGCTCGAGCACCTCGCACATCAAGACGCCGTCGAAGAGGCCGGTGACGGGCACGTCGAGGACGTGTCCCACGTGGCCGACGTGCCGATCGCCGAAGCCGTTGCGCTCGACCCGCTCTCGCGTGCGCGCCGCCGTGTCCGGGTCGATCTCGATCGTCGTGACGTGGTTGCCCTTGCGAAGGAGGCGCAGCGTCTCGACGCCCCCGCCGGTCCCGATGTTGAGAAAACGCACCGGGCCCGCGACGAGGAGCGGGTCGACGACCTCGTAGCGATACCAGGAGAACGCCGAGAGCTGGATCGAGACGCGATCGGCGGCGATGCGCCGGATGCGCTCGACCGCGCTTGTGGTCGGCGGGGCGCTTGGACGCGACACTGACTGGCCGTTGGAGTGCGAACCGTTCGCGCGGGAAGCTTCGTGAATCATCGGATGCTTCAGTTTATCACGCGGTCGCCGCCGACACGCCCGGCGCGCGCCTCCGGTCGAGGAGCGACCTGTATGTGGCGATGATCGCGCGACCATAGGCTTCCCACGTGAAGCCGCGGGCCACACGGTCGAGGGCGCGTCGGCCCATCTCGCGCGCCGCGTCGGGGTGGGAGTAGAGGTCGAGCATCGCCTCGGCGAGGGCGGCCGCGTCTCCCGCGGGGACGACGACGCCCTCGACGCCGGGACCGGAGAGGAAGTCCTCGCCCCCGGTGTTGGGCGTACACAGGAGGGGCAGCCCGCAGGCCATCGCCTGCGCCTGCACCGTCGCGAGCCCCTCTTCGAGCGAGGGGAGCACGAACACGCTTCCTTGCGAGAGGAGCTGCGCCAACTTGGCCTGCGGCTGCAGGCCGAAGACGCGCACCTTGGGCCCCTCGTAACGCCGGAGGAAGGGGACGATCTCGTCGGTCACGCCGCCGATGAGCCAGAGCTCCGCGTCGGGCAGTCCGAGGCGCGAGAACGCCTCGAGCAGAAGGTGCGTCCCTTTGCGGATGGTGCACGCGCCGGCGTAGACGAAGCGGAACGTCGCGTCGTCCTTCGGGTGCGGCCGGAACCGTTCGAGGTTCACGCCGGTCGTGCACATGATGATCTGCTCTTCCGGGACGCCGCGGGCAACGAAGGTTCGCTTGGCGAACGTGCTGTTCGTCTGGATGAAACGAGCCACGGCGTACTCTTCGAGCTCCTGCGCGACCGTGCGATGCGGGACCGAGAAGGGCACGCCGCAGCGATCGTAGGCCGCTTGGAGAATCGCCATCTGTTCCTCGACGTGCGAGCTGCCGCGGACGACCACGCTGAGCGCCCCCTGCCGGTTCGCCTCGCGAAGCGTGCGGAGCGAGCACCCGCTCCACCCGACGACGATTTGGAGATCGTCGGTGACCCGCCGCGCGGCCCACGCGTCGTGGAGCTGCCGGGGGGCGTAGGACGGGTCGGTCCACCGGAAGGGCATCCGCCCCAGCGCCTCGATCGCGAGCTGGAGGTAGTCGGTCGAGATACGCGACGGATCGATCCGCACCGCGAACCGGCGGGCGAGGTAGCCCTTGGGGTACGTGGTCACGAGCCTCGCGAGCGCTCCGGCCGCGTCGAGCTGCTCGGCCAGGTGGAACGAGTGGAACGCGCCGGCGCACGAGACCATGACGCGCATCGGGTCAGTCCGTCACCGGGGCGCGCGCGATGCGGGCGAAGTAGTCCGCCAGGACGAACTGGGCCCACGTGCGCTGGAACGAGCGGAAGCTCGCCCACGGCGACTCGTCGAAGTCGACCTCGACCCCGAGGTCCCGGAGCACCCCGGCGCCCGCGTGGATCTGCGCGCGGATGGCGGGCAGGCTCGGCGCGAGGAGGTAGCGGAACGGAAACGCGAAGCCGAGCTTCTTGCGCTCGACGAACGCGCGAGGAACGCCGCGCGCCAGCAGGTAGTCGCGGAGCGGACGCTTGAGGCGGCGCCCCTGCGCGCGCCAATACGCGGCCGGCACCTGGCGGACGAACGCCATGAGGTCCCAGTCGAGGAAGGGGCAGCGAGCCTCCATCGCGTTCTCCGCGGTTGCCTTGTCCACCTTCATGAAGGCGTGACCGACGAGGTCGAGCACGCCCTGCGTCCGTCCGTAGCGGCTCAGGGGGAAGCCGAAGGGCGGTCCGCTGACCAGGGGGGCGGCCGAGTCGTCCCCGGGCGCGACGCCCTCCCACTCGTCGAACCCGCGGTAGCCGAAGAAGACCTCGTCGGCGCCGTCGCCCGTGAAGAGGACGTTGCCGAACCTGCGCGCCTCGACCGCCAGGAGCGCCAAAAAGACGTACGAGAGCAGAGACAGCGGCTGATCGAGCTTTCGCACGAGCGAGCGCACCTCGGGGAAAGGCCTGAGCGGCAGGCGTGCGAAGAGGAGCGGCCGGCCGAGGCTGCGCGCGGCCTCGCGGGCGTACGGCTCGTCGTTGAGCCAGCGGACCGGCTGTTTGAGCGTGACGAGCTGCGTCCCCGACGAGAGCTTCACGAGCTCGTGGGCGAGGACCGTCGAATCGACGCCGCCGGAGAGGATGAGCACGGGGGCGCGCAAGCCGCGCGCGCGCTTCGCGCAGCTATCGTGCAAGAGCTCCTCGATCGTGCGCTGGACGAGCCGCTCGTCCTTCCAGTCGAACCCGTCGTAGCGGCGCCAGGGCTTGTCCAGCCTCCGCTCCGCGATCCGACCGGTCCTGAGGTCGATCTCGACGACCTGCCCCGGCAAGACCGGCCGGATGCCGTGAAAGAGGCTCGCCCGCGGGTCGACGAACCCGTTGCGTAGCAAGAAGGGGATCTGCCCCCGGTCGACCGGCGGGGTCAGCTCGAGATTTTCGAGCAGCGTCGTCACGTTCGAGGCGAGGAGCACCCGGCGCCCGTCGCTCGTCCAGAAGAGCGGCTTCTTTCCGACGTTGTCCCGGTGGAGGATGAGCACCTCGCGGCGCGAGTCGAAGAGCGCGAACGCGAAGAAGCCGTCGAGGCGGCCGAAGCCCTCGATGCCGAGGCGCGCGTAGACGTCGATCACCGCCTCGCAATCCGAGGGGGTGAGATAGCGGTAACTCCCGCCCTCCTCGCGGAGGTCCGAATGATTAAGGATCTCGCCGTTGCAGACGAGCGCTATGCCGTCTCCCCGGAGCGGCTGATTGGACATCTCCTTCGCGTCGATGACGGCCAGTCGCGTGTGGAACAGCGCGACGTGATCGAACCGGGCCTCTCCGACGTTGTCGGGCCCGCGGTCGCGCAAGGTCGACAGACGCGCCGAGAGTCCCGCGACGGGCGCGCGGTCGAGCGAAGCGATTCCGAAGATCCCGCACATGGACGGCGGCGCGTGGGGCCGTGTTCGGCTTCCGGCCCTAGCGCGTCGCCGCGCGCGAGCGTCGGGTGAGCGAGACCAACGGAAGGATCGGTCGCCGGTAGCCACCCCCCACGAGCCAGAGGAACCAGACGAGCAACGTCGCGCCGAAGACCTCTTGCCACAGCGACCCGAATGCGCCCTGGAAACCCCCGCCGGACCCGGCGCATACGGGCGCGAGGATGGCGCCGCCCGCGATGACTCCGGCGAGGCCCGAGCCGAAATAGGCGCAGACGAAACCGATGGCGAAGCCAAGGAGTGCCTTCCACGCCAGGGTCCCGGCGATTCCATGCTCCAGGTACCCCTGCGCGTCGAGCGTGATGCCCGTCGTCGTGTACTCGGTCATCTGGGGGGTGGTCAGCCCGAGGGCATTGGTGAAGGGATTGAGGGCGTATCGGGTCATGTTCGGTTTCTCGGGCCAGAACACGCGTGGAATGATCGACGCAAAGAACATGGGGTAGACGATCCCCCCGGTGTTGGGAATGGAGTCGGGGACGACCTCCACCGTGTAGGCAAAGGACGTGAGCTCCGACATGCGGCTGACCGACTCGTCCGTCGTCGTTTGGGTTTGGATGTGCGCGCTCCGGGTCTGGTCCTCCGTCTCGGTGAACGCCTGCATCCACGCGTCGACCACGCTCGTCTGGTAGTTGTCGGCGCTGAGGCGGATGTACCGGTAGCGGCTCTTGACCGGTTGAAGCACGAGCACGATGGCGGCGGCGACGGCGACGAACCGCAGGGGCAACCCCCATCGCGCCCGCCACCAGATGGCCGCCACCGCGATGAGGGGCACCAGGACGTCGCCCAGCATCGACGTGGTGACGACGTCGAGCATGATGGCGCCGAACGCGATGAGGAGCTGGACGAGGAACCGGGGCCGCGGGCTCAAGAGGTACGTGGTGACCGCGACCACGAGCAGGGGCGAGTGGAAGAACACCATCTGCAGGATGTTCGCCACGGGGAGGAGAACCGGTTTGATGGCGGGCAAAAGGACGCTCGCGACGACGTAGCTCGCGGCGATGACGAGGTGGAACGGGCTGGCCCTCTCGAGGATCTCCGGCGTGAGCGTCGGCAGGAGGAAGTCGCCCCGGAAGCGGCGCGCGAAGCGCACGGTGAGCCCGAAGGCTCCGATGGTCACGTAGATCGAGACGAGCGCCACCAGCGAAGCGAACTCGAACGACTCCGGGTGCGGCACGATGCGCGTCACGCCGACGCTATCGGGGTGCGTGAGCAGCGCCAGTCCGAACTCCAGGTAGTGGTCCGCCATGCAGACTTCGATCCACGGCAAGCGAGGCGGCCGGAGCTTCGCGTAGCGCGTCACGAGAAGGACGAGCGTCGCGGCCTCGAGGCCGCCGTACAGCGCGGTGCCAAGCGTGTAGTACTCGTCCGTCAAGAAGACGTGCAGGCCGAAGACGGCGGCGCAGAGCGCCAGGTCGGACAGCGCGGGCCATGGCCGAGGCACGGCGCTCGCAAGGTCGAGGAGGCCGCTGGTGCGCTCGGCCTGCGACGGAGGTGCGCCGCCGTCGACGGCGAGAGGGACCGCGTGCGCCTGGCTCATCGAACCGGCGCGCGGGTCGCTGAACCGCCGGCTGCGCCCACGACGCGCGGCTGGGGCCTTCGTTCCGTCAGAGGAGCGTCGGAGAGCGCGCTCTTCGTCACCGCGTCGCGGAGGAGAAAGTCGACACCCGGCGTCGTCTCCGCCTCGACGTAGATCTGGTACGCGAAGAGCGTGCGGCTGAGAGCGATGAGGCCCAGGTTGGCCCTGGTCGCCGCGCGGCCGAGGAGACCATTGCCGAGGACCTTGGGGAAGGGGGCCGGCACCCCTTTGACGGCCTTGATCCGGAAGCCGGCGTCGCGCAGTAGCTGCTGAAGCGATCGGAACGTGAAGAGGCGCGCGTGCGTCCTATCGAGGATGCCCGACTTGCCGTAGTTGAACTGGCCGGCGGCAAGCATGAGCCGCTGGACCACGAAGGCGATGTTGGGCGTCGTCAGGATGAGCGTCTTCGGCTCGTGGTCGAACGTCGCCCGGAGCCTCTCGAGAAAGAGCTCTGGATCGCGCAGGTGCTCGATGACGTCGAGCATCAAGAGGTGGTCGTAGTGCAGGACCTCGACGCCCCCCCCCGGTCCTGCACGATGACCTGGACGTCGCCAGGCGCCTGCGCGGGCGCGTGCTGGTCGACGACGGTGACGTCGCAGCGCTTCTTTCGCAGCTCCGAGGCCAGCCCCCCCGGACCCGCGCCGATGTCGAGGACCTTCGCCCCCTCGGGAACGGCGCGAAGCGCGTAGCTGTGCGTGCTCGCGTACCCGAGCTTCAGATCGTAGTGGGCGTTGCCGTTCCACTGGGGGTCGAAGCGGCGCTGGTAGAGGAGGCCCGAGCGGTGCGCAACGTTCTGCAGGGTCGCGACGAGGACGTCCTTGGCGTACTTCATCCCGTTCACGCGGCAAATCTCGTCGCCGTAGTAGGTCGGGATGGGCAGCTCGACGATCGTCGCGCCGGCGTTCAAGAGCTGGATGATGATCTCGGTGTCGAAGTGGAAGTCGTTCGAGTTGAGCCGGTACGCAGTCCGCTCGAGCATGCGCACCGAGTAGATGCGGTAACCGCTGTGGAACTCGGACAGCTTCGTCCCGAGCATCGCGTTCTGCAGCGCCGTGAGGACCTTGTTCCCGGCGTACTTGTAGAGCGGCATGCCGCCCTTCAGCGCGCCGAAGCGATCCATCATCCGGCTGCCGAAGACGGCGTCGGCTCGCCGCTGCCTGAGCGGCTCGAGCAGGCGCGGAAGCTCCTCGGGCGCGTACTGGCCGTCGCCGTGCACCATCGCGACGAAGTCGACCTTGCGCGCCGCGGCGTATCCGTAGCCGACCTTCTGATTGCCCCCGTACCCTTGGTTATATTCGTTGCGCAGCACCGTCATCGGGATCTCGGGGTGCGCGCGCTGGTACTCGCGTCCGATGGCGAACGTACGGTCGGTCGACGCGTCGTCGACGACGAGCACCTCGCAGGCGTATCCTTCGAAGACCGATCGCGGGATGCGCTCGAGCACCGACGTGAGCGTCGACTCCGCGTGGTACGCGATGACGAAGATGAGAAGCTTGGGCTTTCCGTCGGCAGGCGGCTTCAAGAGGACCTCGTACACGGGCTGCCCTCGAGCGGACCGGGGGGTACTCTATCTTCGTTGCCCGAATGCGCCGCGGATTCAGCAGGTCCGTCGTATGGCGCCGAAGTATACCCTAACGAATTCGAATGGTTGCGGAACCAGGGCGCCGCGACCTCGAGGATGGATCGCGCCCGCGCGCGGTAGGTGTGCTCGCCCGCGCGCCGAAGCGCGGCCGCCCCCATGACCGCCCGGCGCTCCTCCGGCCAGCTTCGCACGGCCCGCGCCCGCGCGAGGAGCTCCTCGGGGGAGCGCGCGTAGACGGCCTCGACGCCCTCGCGGAAGACGCGTTCCTGCTGCGCGGACGCCTCGGCGAGCATGACGACGCCGCAGCCAGGCAGCTCGTAGGTCCGCATGTTCTCCGCGGTTTCGTTCTGGGGGCGAAGCACGTTGATCGACACGCGAGACGAGCGCGCCGCTCGCGCGAGGTCGTCGTGTCGGAGCGCCTGGCCGCGCCACGACGCCCTCACGCGCGGATCGCGTGCCTTGCGGGCCCAGTCCTCCGTTCCCCAGATGGCGAGCGACACGTCCGGCGAGTGCGCGATGGGCGCGAGCCATGTCTCCCGCTTGGCGTCCCAGTTGCCGATGAAGCTCACGTCCGCGCCGAAGCGCTCTCGTTCCGCGGCGCTCGGGTCGATCGGGCGGGTGACCTCCGGATCCCACCCGAACCCGAGGTAGCTCGCGGCGCGCGCGAAGGGCCGGGCCCGCTCGAGGAGGCGCTCGGACCAGAGGAAGTAGTGGTCGACGTGGGACATCTGATACGCGGCGCGGGGGTGGCTCGGGCCGCGCAGCCAGCTCACGTTGAACGGGTCGTCGGGGTGGAACGCGACGACGCGGCACCCGAACGGCGCCGCGCGGAGCAGGGCGAGGGCCACGCGCGGCAGGTCGTCCGTCTTCAGCAGGACGACGACGTGCGGCCGGAACCTTCGTACCCGGGCGAGGAGGGCGGCGGCCGCGTAACGCCGCGCCACCGTCGTCAGCACGACGCTCGCGGCTCGCCCCGGGGCAGCGGCGCTCCAGCGTTCGAGGTGCCCGTACCAGTCGAAGAGCTCGACCTCATGCCCGAGCGCGGCGAAGGCGCGCAGGTACGACGCGCCGAGGTCGCAGCGGTGGCCGCTTCCCGTGAGCAGGATGCGGGGGGGGCGTTCGCGCGGCGCCGGCATGGCCAACCGCCGGACTTTAGCCCGCGCCGGGCAAATTGAGCGCCGGCGTGGAGAGCCGTTCGTCCTCGACCGCCGGCGCCTCCTCCAGGGCGGGAGCGTGCCGACTCCCGACCCGCGTCAGGGCCATGGCCAGCACGTCCACGATGACTTGCAAGAGGACCTCGGTCTGCGGCGAAACCTCGCTGTAGTCGCTCAGCCAGCAGAATTTCAGCTCTGCGCGCGCGAGCGCGTCGGGCCCGATCGGGTAGCGCGCCGACACCCGGTTCGTGTCCCCGAGGTTCGCCGTGGCGTGCCCGCCGGACGACACGCGCCGTTCGGTCCCGTTCGCGCCGATCAGCTCGGCCGAGGAGAACGCGCTTCGGGAGACGACCTCTTGAAGCGCGACCCAGACCTCGTCCTCGTCGCGCGCCGCGGCGAAGAGCGAGGGGGCGTCGGGGACGACCCGCCGCAGGAGCTCGGTGTCGGGGCTGCGCAGCCGGGCACGCTGCCGCCGCACGATGAAGATGTGCTGGAGGTTGCCCGCGAACCGGGCGATGCCCACCGCGACGAGGCTGGCCACGAGGAGCGCGATGCCGACCGTCCAGGTCCGTCCGAGCGAGACCGCGATCGCGGCGCTCGTGAGCACGACGCAGATCCCGTACAGCATGAGCACCGCGCGCCGGTGCGTCAGCCCCATGTCGAGGAGGCGGTGGTGGATGTGGCCGCGGTCGGGCGAGAAGAGGGGCCGCTTCTCGAGGACGCGCCGCACGATCGACAGGAGCGTGTCCAAGATCGGCAAGCCGAGCGCGACCACGGGCACGAGGAGCGACACCGCCGTCGACGCCTTCTGCGAGGCCGAGGCGAGCGACATCGTGCCGAGCACGAAGCCGAGGAAGTAGCTCCCCGAGTCTCCCATGAAGATCCTGGCGGGGTTGAAGTTGAACAGCAAGAAGCCCAAGACCGAGCCGAGCATGGCGCTCATCGTCACGCCGACGAACGTCGAGTGCGTCACCTGCGCTACGACGAGGTTCGTCAGCGCCGCGAAGAAGACGACCCCGCCCGCCAGGCCGTCCAGGCCGTCGATGAGGTTGATCGCGTTCGTCACGCCGACGATCCACAGCGTCGTCACCGGGAGGGCGAAGATCCCCATCGAAAGGGTCCCGAGAACCGGCAAGAGGACGGCGTCGATGCGGAAACCGCACGCGAACGCGATGACCGCCGCCGCGATCTGCGCAAAGAGCTTGGAAACGGCGGGAAGACGCCGGGTGTCGTCGATGGCTCCGACGATGCAGAGACCGACACCCCCCACGACCAGACCGAGGGCACGACGGGCCTCCGCGTGGATCGTCTCGGCGGTGGCCGCCTCAGAACAATAAAGCGCCCCCAGGGCGACGAAGAAC
>DATGJA010000233.1:0-8978 GCA_035295445.1 Polyangiaceae bacterium
CGACCCCGAAGGTCGGCGTGGCCAGCCACGTGTAACTGTAGTGGGTCGTGAAGAGACGTCCGCCCATGTCCGCGTAGGCCGAGATGTTGCCGGCATAAGCGTCATTGCCGTCGTTCTCCGAGCCCTCGCACGGAAGGATGACGGCGTCGTACTGGCTGAGCGTCGAGAGGCTCCCGTACAGCCGGGACGCGTCCGGGGCGACCTGCACCCCGGGAGGCCCCCCGCTCGGAGCGAGGTCCAGGCCGTTCTTTCGATAGAAATCGATCCGCCCGGGCCCGCTGCCAGGGACCTGGAACTCGGCGGCGTCGATTCCAATCCGCAGAAGGAGACACTCGAAGGGGTCTTTCGCGCCGGTCGCGATCGCCATTCGGGGAAGGTCCGCCTCGCCGCCGTTCGGAAAGTCGGTATGACCGCGAGGCAAGCGCGCCTGGTCCGGGGTGACCGCCGTCGACACGCACTTGGGGACGCTGGTGAGCAGGACCTCGCGCCGCCACTTTCCGAGCTGGACGACGAGAGGAATGGGCTGACCGGACCCAACGTCCGTGGATGGCACGTTGCTGAGCGTGAAGTTGCCCTTCGCATCCGTTTGAGCGACCGCGATCGCGTCGAGCGGCATCGCGCCCGCGCACGTATCGCACGACGCACCCGCGCCGAACGTGGGCAGCGGCATCGTCGGATCCAGCGGGATGTAGACCGAGGCGTTGTAGAGCGGGTTCACGCCCGCGGGGTCGTAGACCTGACCGCTCAGCGCCGTCGCTTGGCCGGGCGGGCAAACGGCGAGCTGGCACTGCAGGCCTTTGCAGTTGATGGGCGTGTTGCTCGGGTGGACGGACACTCCCCCGTCCACGTCGATGGTCGTCGCGCCGTCGATGTCGGAGATGTCGGCCGGCGTCGAGATCGTGTCCGTGCACGCGTTCGGGTCGCACACGCGCTGCTCGTCCACGCCTCCGTCGAGCTGCGCGCAAGCCTGGAGCGACTGCGTCTGGATCCGCAGGGCACCCGCGCCGAGCGTCTTCGACGAGAGGCTTTTCGTAATGATGTTGCCGGCGTCGCACGGGCCCCACTGTCCGCCGGTGCAGGTCGTGAAGCCCATGGCGCACGTGACGTAGTCGCCCGATTTCGCAACGAACTCTCCGCACGAGACGCTCTGCCCCTCGTGGTCGCACGGGCACGACGGGCGTCCCGGTGCGCAGCCGCCCGGCGCGCCGGTCAGCGCCCCCCGGAGCGCCCCGGCGGTATCCGCCGAAGGCTGAGACCTGCACGCGTGTAGAGTGCCAACGAGGGCGGCGCACGCCCCCACGCGCAGTCCCCAGAGGGTCATGCGCGCCCCCACGCGGGTGGCTCCGCGGTTTCGGAAGGCGAGATACCGCATGTGAGTCTAGGTCGTCATTGGCGTACCACCGGATGGGCTTGGCGCAAGTTCTTAGCCGGGGTTTACAAGCCTCGTCAGAGCCCGATCCATCGCATCCATCGGCGCTTGCCGGCCGGTATAAAGCTCGAATTGGGCGGCCGCTTGATGCAACAGCATTCGGCCCCCGTGGACGATGGTAGCGCCCCTCGCCCTCGCCGCGGCGAGGAGTTCGGTCGCGACTGGCTTGTACACGATATCCATGACGATCTGGCCGGCGCGAAGGGCGGCCGAGTGGACCGGCGAAGCGGGCGAGACGTCCGCCTGGCCGAGCGTCGTCGCGTTGATGACGATTTCATAGCCGGCCGCTCGGTCGGCCTCCTCGAATCGCGCCGCACGGGCGCTCGTCTCGTTGGCCAGGCGCATTGCGCGTTCGAACTCGCGGTTGGCGATGGTCGCTTGCGCGCCGCGCTCTCGCAATCCAAAGCCAATCGCCCGCGCGGCACCGCCCGCGCCGAGGAGAAGGACGCGCGCTCCCGCGAGGTTACGGACCTCCTCGAGCGCGCGCATCGCCCCGATCCAGTCCGTATTGTGTCCGACGAGGCGCCCCCCGTCGTTGACCACGGTGTTCACCGCGCCGATGCGCCGGGCGACGGGATCCAGGTCGTCGAGCGCGCCCATGACGTCTTGTTTGAAGGGGTGCGACACGCCCAACCCCCGGATGCCCAGGGTTCGCATGGCATCGAGGGCGGCCCGCGCGCTTTGCACCTCGAAGGGGACGTAGGCGAACGGCAGGTCGAGCGCGCGGTATCCCGCCTCGTGCATGGCGCGACCGAGCGGGCTCGCGAGGCGCGAAATCGAGCCGCAGAGGGTGATGACGCGCGCCATGTTCGCCAAGTCTCGGTCTTGCGCCTTCAAGCGTGCGCCGCCGGGTGGGTTTCGTGGCGCGACGATGTCCTCCGGAATCGTCGCGCGAAGACGAGCCACGCCGGGAGGGCCACCACGGCGGCCGTCAGGCACGCGACCTCTCCCATGACCGCGAGGAGCCCGAAGAGAAAGAGCGCCCGGTTCTTGGCGAGAAGGAGCGACGAGTAGCCGATGATGGTCGTCAGCGAGCAGAGGGCCACCGCGCCGCCGGTGGAACGCACGGCGCCGCCGACGTCGTCCTCGCCGTCCTGCACGTAGCGCGTCATCACGTTGACCGCGTAGTCGACGCCGATTCCGAAGGTGATCGGGAACGCGATGAAGTTCGAGAAGTTGATCTTGATGCCGAGGGCCATCGTCTCGCCCGCGAGCCAGAGGACCCCGAGCAGAAGCGAGCCGATCACGTAGAACGAAGCGCGTCGCGCGCGCAGTACGACGAAGACCACCGCGACGACCCCCGCGAGCGATACGGAGCTCGCGATCGGCGCGTCCCGCCCGATCGACGCGAGGATGTCGCTCGACAGCGGGATCGATCCCGCGACGAACGCGGGGGCGCCGCGCCCGGACCCGTCGGCCGCCAGGTCGCGGAGCGCCTTGACGAAGAGGCGCATCGAGTCGGCCTTCCAGAGCGCGTCCGATGGGCGCGGGTAGACGAGGATGGCCCGGCCGATCGTGCCGTCTCGCTCCCGAAGGCCGGTCGTGAGCGCCGGCGGCAGATCGGCGGCGCGAATCGGCGTCAGACCTTTGGCGCCGAGCATCCGGTCGATCTTCTCGAGCTTGTCGTGGGGGACGAGCGACCGGATCTTCGGGGTGAGTGCCTCGCGGATCCGCTCGGTCACGTCGATCTTGGCCTGCTGCTGCGTGGGCAGGACGTCGTCGACTCCCACGACGCGCGCCACGAAGGGACGGAGCGCTCCGGCGTCGACCGACTGGCGTACGAGGGCTTCGACCGACCGGGCCTGCTCGCGCGTGCCGCACAGCACGACGGTCGGCGTCAGGTAGTGACCGAGGATCGCGTCCATCTTGCGACCCCAGTAGCCCTCCCCGTTCTTCCAGGTGTCCGCTCGCCGCAGCTTGTTGAAGTTGTGCTCCAAGTAGGAGGAATCGAACGTCGACGCCTTCGCCGCCGCGGCGACGGCGAGAGCAGCCGACACCGCGACGAGCACGGGCGCCGTTCTCTGCACGGCCCACACGAGGCCACCCATGATCGACCCGCGCGCCGGCAGCCACGTCGCGCGCCGGCTGGCACGACCGCTCGTGGCCACGGGCGGGCCGCGGTCGAGCCACTTGAGAAGCGGCGGCACCAGCACGAAGGCGGTGGCCCACGAGGCGAGCATGCCGATCCCGCCGATGCACCCGAACTGGCGAAAGCCCCTGAACTCGGTCACGACGAGCGACGCGTACGACACTCCCGCTGCGGCGGCGGCGGCGAGCGTCCCCACGCGCGCACCCCAAACCCCGACGACGAGAGCCTCGTCGACGGTCGCTCCCCTCAGGCGTTCTTCGCGGTAGCGCGCCAGGAGGATGAGACCCACGTTGATCCCGTTGCCGACGATGATCGAGCCCAGAAACGCCGTGTTCGAGTTGAGCTCCGTGATGCGTAGCGGGGGCAGCGATGCGAGGGCGAACGCATACACCGTCGCGAGGAGCAGGGGCGGAATGAGGACGGGGATGCTCTTCCACCAGCGGTAGTAAAGGACGATCGCCGCCATCACCGCCACGACGACCAACGCCGACGACACGGATAGATCGGCCTGGAGCGCGTCGAGCTCTTCGACGTTGATGGCGACGTCCGACGCGTAGCCGACGCGCATCCCCGCCGCGTACCGGGCCGGGTCGAGCGCGGCCACGTCCGCCTTCACCCGCTCGAGCAGCGCACGGTCCTTCTCCGCTCCGGTCGTGAATCCCCCGGACTCGACGGTCAGCATGGCGGCCTTGAGCTGCGCGCTGGCCATGTAATCGGACGAATCGGCGGAGATTTTTTGATCGTACTTGTTCTCGATGTCCGTGACGTCGACCGGGGGCGGAGGCTCGTCCTCGTCGAGCAGCGACCCGCTCTCCTTGGAGACCTCGTAGTCGCGCCGAACCTGGATCCTGTGCAAGATCTCCTCGAGGTCGGCCACGTCCGCGTAGAGGGGCGCGTGCTTCTCGACGAAGGCCTTCTCGGCCTTGTTGTTGGAACGCACTTCGCGCACCATCTCGGGCGGGTACGCCCGGATGCGATCCCCCAGGTCGTCGAGGAAGCGTTCGGCCCCGCGCAACTCTGCGGCGTCTCGCACCTCTGCCACGACCCCGAGGAACTCGAGCCCCGGGCTACGTCCTCGCATCTCGTCGAGAGCCCGCACGCTCGGCGCGTCGCGTGGAAGCAGCTGCTCCACCTCGCTGCGAAGGTGAAGGTAGAGGTCCACCGTGCGCCACGTCGCGGGCACCGCAAGCGCGAGGGCCACGAGCCAGATGAGCCGTCCGTACCGGACCGTGAAGTGCACGAACGCGCGGAGCGCGGGCGAGGGTGCACCGGACGAGACCATCGGCGGGAGTAATGGATATAGCCGCTACGAGGACGCGTCGTCAGCCGCGGCAGTGGCGGCGCGGCTTGTCTTCGGTTAAGAAGTCGCCCATGAGGCGCGGGGGGTTCGTGGTCGCCGCAGGCGTACTCGTTCTTCCCGCCTGCTCGTCGGGGTCGGAACGGAACCTCACCGACACGGCATCGCTACGATCGACGGCGGTCTCTGCGCTGCTCAAGGTGCCGATCGGGACGTCGCCGGTGAGGGGTCCGGCGGATGCGTGGGTCACGCTCGTCGAGTTTGGCGACTTCGAGTGCCCCGCCTGCGGGTGGGAAGAACCGATCCTGCGAAACCTTCTGCAGGAGTACCCGAAGGATCTCCGCCTCGTGTTCAAGAATTTCCCGCTGACGGACATCCACCCGTGGGCCGAGGGCGCGGCTTTGGCGGCGGGGTGTGCGCTCCCGCAGGGAGGCTTCTGGCAAATGCACGACCTCCTCTTTGCCAATCAGACCGCGCTCGACGCCGAGAGCCTGGTAATATATGCGAACACGGCCGGCCTCGACGTGGGGGCGTGGCGTCGGTGCATGGTCTCGTCGCCGCCGGCCCAGGTCGTCGCCGCCGACCTCGCCCTGGGCACGAGTCTCGAGGTCGACGCGACGCCTACGTTCGTCCTCAACGGCGTCCGCATCGTGGGCACCCTCTCGCAGTCGCGGTTCGAGTACCTGATCAATCAGGCCGGCACCGCAGCCGCCGCGACCGGAGTTTCGAGGTCACGCTACTACGACCAGGTGGTGCTCGGGCAGTAAGAAGCCTCGGCGGAGGTCGGCGTTCGTCACGGCCGACGGGCGAGCGCATGCAGCTCGCGACGGGAGCGGACGTTGAGCTTGCGGAAGACGGCGGCGATCTGATTGGCCACCGTGCGCACCGACGTCGACCGCAGCCCGGCGATTTCGTTGTTCGAACGCCCCTCCAGCACGAGCTCTGCGACGCACCGCTCCGAGGCCGACAACGACCCGAGCGGCGCCGCCGCGAGCCCTCGCGCCGGGGACAGATCGCAGGAAAGCAGGACGAACTCGTCGCCGCCGACGCGGAATCGCACGCCGCGGACGTCTTTCGGAACGAGCGCCGCAGGCCGCGGGCTTGCCTCCGCCGCAGGTCTGCCCCGGCCCGACTGGCTCATGCGAAGGCGCCCCCCATCGGGAGTGGACCGTATCATCGTTCCGATTCGAACGGAATGCTTCGCTGTCTCCGGAACGATGAGATCAGATGAGAGGATGAGAGGGAGCAAGCTTCCGCGGACCTTGCGTCGAGCTGCAGCCTTTGCGTCCTGGGCGGCCTCCCAGCCTCGAGTTTGCGCGTCGAATCGTCAGGCGCGCCCGTTGCAGCGTGACGGGTCGATGCTTTCCTCTCCGGGTCCGATCGAGCGCTTCATGGTGCAAGATCACGTCGGCATCGACCGCCATCTCGCCGCGAGCGAGGGCGCTGACGGATCGATTCACGCGGGGCCTTACACCGCCTTCCGTCAAGACCTGCTGCGGCACATCGGGATGGAGGAAAAGGTCCTGCTTCCCTATGCGCGCCTCAAACGTCAGGGAGAGCCGCTCGCGCTGAGCGCTCGCTTGCGCGCGGATCATGGGGCACTCGCGAGGCTGCTCGCGCGACCGCCTACGCCGACGCTCCTCGCCGAGATCCGCGAGATCCTCGGCCGTCACAATCCGCTCGAAGAGGGTGCGGACGGCCTGTACGCCGCATGCGACTTGCTGGCCGGTTCGGAGGGACTCGCGGTGGTCGACCGCCTGCGCGCGCAACCCGACGTCCCCCTCGCGAAGCACTTCGAGAGAGCGGTCACTTCGTCGCGGTGATGTTCGTCGCGGCGGCGGGGACGACGCACTGGCTCGCGTCGCATCGATACTCCGGGTACGCGAAAAGCGACTCGTGCCCGGCGGCGTCCACAGCGGCGACCGAGACGAAGTACGGCGCGCTCGGATCGACTCCGAGCGCGGCGGGCGTGACGGTCGCCGCGGTCTTCGACCCATCGACGGGGACCCTTGCATGATAAAAGTTCTCGGTCACCGGACGCGCTGCGACCACGTAATGATGGACCGCGCCGGTGCCCGGGGCCGTCCAGGTCAGGGCGGGACCGGCGCCATTGCCGCTCACGGCGAACGATCCGGGCGCGTCGGGGGCGCGAGCCAGGCTCGCGGCGACCGAGGCGACCACCTCGGCCACGCGTGCGGTGTAGGGCGGGGTCACGTACGTGAAAAGGTCATTCGGGGAGTGCTCGTGGCTCGCGGTGGTCCCTGCGTTCGGGGACTCGACGGTTTCGATGAAACGAACACCGGGCCTGCCCGCCGCAATGAACGACTCGTGATCCCCTCCGCGTCCAGGCCGGTCCTCTCGGAGCTCGGGGACGATCGTCATGGCGGGCACGTACGCGGCTCCCCACGTCGCGACGTAGCGCATCAAGCCGCGCGACGGCGAGGTGTCGTCCGGCGTGCCGTCCGGCGTGGTCGCGCTGACCTCGCGCGGCGTCCCCGGGGAGTAGAGGCGGAACTCTTGCAACTCCGTCGGGCCGTTGGTGTCGGTGTTTCCCCCGACGATGTCGCAATTGAGCATCGCGACGACCTCGCCGCCGTTCGCGAGGGTCCCTACGTTGGCCGCCAGGGCCTTCGAGCCGATCAGCCCCTGCTCCTCACCCGCGAAGGCAACGAACACGAGCGATGCGTCGAAGGAGTGGGCCGTGAACGCGCGCGCGAGCTCGAGCACGAGGGCCGTCTGCGAACCCGAGTCGTTTGCCCCGGGCGCGGGTGACGTCCCATCGGTGACCGAGATCGTGCGCGAGTCGTAGTGACCGCCGACGAGGACGATGCGCTTCGGGCTTTGCTTGCCCGGCAGAATGGCGACGACGTCGTCGCGCATCAGCGTCTGGGAGCAACCGGTCTGCGCGTAGGTAAAAAGCGAGGTGGTCAGCCCTGGGACGGCGTCGAATTGGGATTTGATCCAGTCGCGCGCGGCGACGATTCCCTGACTACCCGTGGTTTGCGTGGAGCAGGAGCTCCGCGTCCCGAAGGCTACGAGCGTCTGGATGCTCTGCGAAATGCGGTCTGCCGAAATGCCGGCGACGAGGTTCGCGATGTCGGAGTCGACCGCCGCCGCGCCTGCCGCACCCCCGTCCGCCGCCGGCGCGATGGCTCCGCTCCCGCCGTCTGCTCCGCTCGCCGCGGTCCCGCCCTGGGGAGCGGTCGCCCCGCTCGCGTGGTTGGCCGGAGCGCCGCCGCTGCCACCGGAGGACGCGCCGTCCGAAGCGCCGGAGGACCCGCTCGTCGCTGTCTGGGTTGGGGGGGGGCCGGTCGAGGCGTCAGGCGAGAGGGCGTCGCCGCGGGTCGCGGGCCCCGAGCAGGCGCCCGCCCACGTTGCGATGGCCAGTGCCTGGAAGACCCCTCGTTTCCGCATGTCGGACCGCGCAGCCGCAAGCAGCTTAGCCCCGCGTCCGCTTCGGAGCACGGGCGAACGACCTGCGCCTGGCGGGTCGGGAAGCGCTACGATTCGGGCGCATGCAACCGCGCCGCGTCGTCGGGGACGGGGTCGAGGGGGTCGTGACGGAACCGCACGCACGCGCGCTCGCGCTCGTGGCGCCGCACTGCGACATCGTAGATCGGCTGCCCCTCGTCCCGCCGTCGGCGCGCATTCGAGGGATCTACTTCAACGCGATCGAGAAGCAGCTCGGGGCTCGCGGTCGGCTCGACGCCTACCGTGCGTATTTTCCGGAAGGTCGCTTCGGCGCGCTCTCGTTTCATCCCGTGCGCGAGTACCTTGTGCGGATGGCGTGCGCGGGCGCGCTCGTCGCCTCGCCCGAGCGCATCCACGACGGGATGTTGCTCATCGCGAAGGGAAACGCGCGGGCGTTCATGGAGAGTGTGCTGGGGCGCCTGATGCTGCGGGTCCTGTCGGGCGATCGGAGGCGTCTGGTCGAGCAGGCCGTGGCCGGGCGCCGGCAGAGCGTCAACTACGGGCATTGGGAGCTCGTCCCCCTCGGCGACCGCGCGTTCGAAGTCGTTTACGAAGAGGAGTACATTTGGATCGAGTCGGCGATCGCCGGGGCCGGTCTCGGGACGTTCGAGGCCTGCGGCCTGCCTATCCAGACCGAGTTGCGCCTGGTCGATCGGTTCAACGGCTCTTCCGTCTACACCTGGTAGGCTGTC
>DATGJA010000234.1:0-6686 GCA_035295445.1 Polyangiaceae bacterium
GGTGGACGCGCCCAAGACGTACGCCGACTACGTCATCCGCGGCGTTCGGCGCGCCGCGGGGCTGCCCGAGGCGACGGGCACCTAGGCGTCAGGCGCGCGGCGACCGCCAGAGCACGAGGGCGACCCAGATCGCCAACCCTGCGCCGACGATCGCCGACACGACGTAGAGCGCGCGGGGATCTCCGAAGTCGGGCGACGGCGGCGGTGCGAGCATGGCTATACCCAGCGAGGGCCAAGACCCATACCATGCCGCATGGCGGTCGTCAGGGACGCGTTCATCCTCTTTGCCGCGTGCGTCTTGGCGCTCGCGGGGTGCGGCCCGGCCCTCCCCGGGAGCAACGATGCCGCGCTCGTCTACGCCGTCCAGCCGGACCCGACGAACGGCGCCGCGCCGGGGTCCGAACTCGTCGCCGCCGCCGTCAAGGCGCGCCTGTCGGCCGCGCAGATCACGGCGGACGTGGAAGCCGCGGGCGACGCCGCCGTGCGGGTGGTCATCGACGCGGACGGCGCGGCGACGGTCGACTCGCTGGTCACGTGGCGCGGCGGGATCGAGGCGTATCGCCTCGACGACGACGTCGTCATCGCGCCGCCGAACACGGCAGGCTTGCGGCCGATGAGCGCGCCGTTGCCCGACGGCCGGACCGATCGATGGTGGCAGGGCCCCCCCGACGCGATCGCGCGAACCGTCACGGACGCGAGACTCGACGCCCGGCACGTGGCGTTCGCGGAGCGGTTGGACGGCGGTGATTGGCGCACCCACGTCGCGCAGACACCCGCCCTCGCGGACCTCGGCATCGGCTCGGCGGCCTTCGTGTCGATCGACCGCGCTCGCAGCGGACGCGCCCTCGCGATGACCTTCGCGACCGGCTCGCTCGATCCGATCGCCGCCGAACGCACGACGCATCCCCAGGGCCGCGTCGCCATCGCCCGGGGGCGGACATTGCTCGCCGCCCTGCCCGTGGCCGACGCGCTGGCGCGCCCCCTCGTCCTCGACTTCGGCAAGGACCTCGCCGCGTACACGCGGGCGGAGCACGCTCGAATGCTGCTCTCCTCGCCGGTCCTGCCGCCCATGCGTCGCGCGTCGCTCGAGCGGCTCGGCCCCCGGCGCGGGCTGTCGGCAGCGTGCGCCGTCCTGCCGTTCGTCGTGTCCTTCGGATGGCTGTTCTTCGTCCGACGCTTCGACCGCGCCCGACCGGAACCGATGTGGCTCGTCGTCGCGACCTTCGGCCTCGGCGGGCTCGCCATCGTGCCCGCGGCGCTCCTCGAGCTCGCGTGCGCCTCGGCCACGCCCTGGCTCGATCCGTCGCTCATGACCTTCGGCGGGCAGGCGTGGGCGCTGCCGATTGGCATCCTCGTGTTCGCGGTCGTCGTCGGCTTGTCCGAGGAGGGGTCGAAGTTTCTCGCCGCGTGGTCGCTCGCCGGCCACCGCAGGGAGTTCGACGAACCCGTCGACGGGATCATCTACGGATGCGCGTCCGCGCTCGGGTTCGCGGCCGTCGAGAACGTCAAGTACTTCGCGGTCGGGAGGATGTCGGGCGTGGTCGTCGCCGCGCGCGCCTTCATGACCGTCCCGGCGCACATGTTCTTCGGCACCATCTGGGGCTACGCCCTCGGCCGGACGCTCGTCTCGCGCAAGACCCGGGTCGCGGGATGGATCGCGCTCGCGGCCCTCGTTCATGGCGCCTTCGACGCGGTCATCTCGACGGACGGGCTGCAGCTGCTCGCGACGGTCCTGGTCGTCGTCATGGCCGTCGGGTTCGTCTGGATGCTCCGGCACGCCCTCCGGCACGGGGCCGTCGCGCCGAGGCCGAGCCGGTTCGACGCGTCCACCCCGCGCACGCAGCCGATGCCCGCGAGCGAGCTTCCCCGGAGGTACTTCCGCGTCGGTTCGGCGGGCGCGTTCTACGGCTGCGCCGCGGCGATGGTCGTCACAGCCTTCGCGATGACGGTCCTCGGCGGCGCGTACGAGTACTTGCATCATCGCGTCGGCGTGGTCTTCGTCTCGATCGCCACCGCCATCCTGGCCCTCTTCGGCCTGTCGGCCTACGGCACCTCCGAGACCATCCCCCTCGACGTGGCCGTCGACGCGCGGGGCGTCACGTTCGCCGGATCGTGCACGCCCTGGCGCGCCATCCACGGGGTCGACGTGGATCGCTCGCGCCGCCGCGCGTTCGTGCTCCTCCGGGTGAACGAGCCGCCGCCGGCGGGTGCGTCGTCCGCTCTCTCGCTTCGCTCGAGCGTGCGGACGCTGCGCCTCGGACCTGCGGACCCGCGCGCCGCCGAGGCGCTCGCCGAAGCCATCGCCGCCGGTCGGGGGAGCTAGTCAATCGACACGAGCTCGACCTCGAAGACGAGGCCGGCGTCGGGTGGGATCTTGGGCGGACTGCCGTTCGCGCCGTAGCCGAGGGCGGCGGGGATCCTCAGCTTGCGCTTGCCGCCGACCTTCATGCCGACGACGCCCTGGTCCCAGCCCTTGATGACCTCTCCCTTGCCCAACGTGAACTTGAACGGTTCGCCGCCGTGGTCGTACGAGCTGTCGAACTTGGTGCCGTTCGTCAGCGTCCCGGTGTACTGGACGTGCACCGTGTCGCCGGTCTTGGCCCCGCGGCCCTCGCCCACGGTTTCGTCTTCGGTCTCGAGCTTCGTCGGCGCCGGGGGCAGCGGCGCGGCCTGCGCCGGCTTGTAGTCGCTCGTGATCTCCTCCACGCGCTTGGAGCATCCCAAAAAGACGAGAGCGATCCCGATCGCGGCGACGAGGCGCATGCGGATGGGAAAAACAAGAAAACGGGGCCCCTGTCAACGTTGGTTGTTCGGCGCCGCGGCGGTCGAGGGCGGGCCGGCGCCTTCCGGCGGCTGCACCCCGAGGAACGCGCCCACCAGCGTCATGAGCGTCGAGATGTGGTCGAGCGTGGCGAGCACGTGCACCTTGACGCGATCGCCGTCGGCGGTCACCTCCGCCCGGTCCAAGAGACCGTGGGTCATGATCGACGTCAGCGCGTCGTTGTGCCGTCGAAGGACACGCGCCACCTCCCCGGCCGCCTGCGTCGCGGACGCGGCGTCCTTCGCGTCGCCTTCGATGAAGACGTCGGCCCCCTGATCGGGCCGGGCGACGACGCGCATCCGCAGCTCGGTGATCGCGTCCGGGATCTCCGGGAACGGGTGGTGCGGATTGACGAGGCGGAGGTACACCGCCACCTTGGGCTCGATCTTCGCCTGGACGTTCCCGGTCGCCAGCTGACGCGCCACCTTCTGGGCGATGGTCGGCGGCACCACGGCAAGCAGGTGCTCCTTCGCCCTGAGAATCACCCGCTCCGCCCGATCGGCGTGCGCGAGGGTCGCGCGAACGCCGCGGACCCCGGCGTCGAACGGTCCGCCGTGATCGTACTTGCGGCTCACGACCTTGATCGCCCGATCGACCACCTCGTCCGGAACCGAGTAATGGACGAGCACGACGTCGCGCGACGTGTTCACGAGCGAAGGCCCGCTGATGATGACCCAATCGGTGTCGCGGACCGGATTGATGTCCGTCCCCGACATGAACTCGTCCCACTGGGGGATGCCGCGAAGCAGATATCCCATCCTCGCGCCCGCGACGTTCGAGCGGATGGCCTCGGCGTTCACGAGCAGCATCACGAGAACCACGTCGGCCTGGACCGCGCCGACGCCGCCGACGATGGCCTCGGGATCGCGCGGCCCGCCGCCCCCATCGACCGAGGCGAGCGCCCCGTCCAGATCGAGAGGCCCGCCCGCGGCGTCTCTCAATCCACCCTCGACCGGGGCCGCGTCCGGTTGCCCCGCGTCGTCGGTCTGGGCGTCGGCCGGCGCTCGCGCGTCCCCACGCCCCGCGTCGACCGGCCCCGCGTCGGTCCGTGGGCCCGGCCCGAGGTCCGCCTTCGCCTTCGGCTCGGGATCGGGAGCGGCCGGCGGGGACTCCTCGGGGGCCGGGGGCGGCGGCGGCTCGGGCGACAGCAGGTCCACCGGAATGGCGGCCTCCCCCTCCACGTCTCGAACCTCGAAGGGGTGCGGGACGTCGAAGGGCACGACGGCGCAGTGCGAGGCCCCCGAAACGAGCATCGACACCACCAGCGCAACCCGTGCGGGCCATCTGGACCAGAACCGCTCGGGTCCTGTGCGCCTGCCCCTCTTCGTCCGTGGCGTTGCATGCGGGGCCGTCGGCGCCCCCTGGGCCGCGCCCTCGCCGAGCCTGCTCGGCTGCGCCTCAACCACGGGAGCCGGGCCTCACGACGCGAGTCGTAGCACCGCATCGCCGGGAATTCGCTCGAGCCGCGCGAGCGTTGGGGGGAACGACGGACGTGGAACGCACACCCACCCAGGGCCGCAACGGCCGGCGCATACTGGACATCGGTGCCCGCAGTCCGATCTCTCTTTTCGCCCGAGCGTGCGGACTCACCCCGCGGACGAGAACTGGTTCGACAGACCTCCGGCGCGTTACTAAGTCTTCGAGTAGGGCCATGCTCTTGCGACGCGTCTTTCCATTCGCTCTCGCGCTCGCGGGGGTCGGGTGCCAAGAGAAGCGTACGTCCCTTCCTGCGCGGCCCCAGCCTCCGCCCCCCCCCTCGGCGTCCGGGGCGCCCAGCGCGGCCCCTAGCGTGGCCGCCGCCCCACCCGCCGACGCCGGACCGTACGAGGGACCCTTCATCGAGTCCACCGTCCTTCAGGCGCCCATCTGGACCGAGATGGATTTTCCCGAGCGGCACGGCGAGCGCGAGACCAAGTCGACTTCGACCCGCCTCGGCTACATGCGTTACGGCGAGAAGGCGCCGGTCATCCAGGACGCGCACACGAAGCCCAACTGCCCCGAGGGCTGGTACGAGCTCGTCGCGGGCGGCTTCGTCTGCGGCAAATACGTCACGCTCGACCTCGACCATCCGAAGCTCAAGCAGATCAAGCCGCCGGACCTCGACGGTCCGCTCCCGTACACCTACGGCATCAACGTCGCCAACGGGACGCCGCTCTACCGGCAGATCCCCTCGCACGCGCAGCGCGTGAAGCTCGAGCCGTGGCTCTTCCGGCCCAGAAAGGCGAAGGCGTCCGACGACGAGGCGAGCGCAGCGGCCATCCCGGACGCAGGAGCCGGGGGCCTCGCGATCGGCGAGGACGCCAGCGACGCCGGGCCGGACACGCCGTGGTGGGAGCGGGAGGTCCCCGACGGGGGACCACCCTCAATCACGCTCGAGGACCTGCAAGAGACGGGGCCTGTCGCTCGCCGGATGGTCAAGGGTTTCTACCTTTCGCTCGATCACCAGCTCGACGCGGCGGGCGCCCGCTGGTGGAAGACGGTAGGCGGCCTCACCGCGCCTGCCGATCGAATCATCATCGCCAAGCCGATCACCGACTACCACGGGGTCTGGCTCGGCAAGGACGAAGCCACCTTCCCCACCAAGAACGTCCCAGCCCGCAGGATCGACAAGCTGCCCGTCGGGTTCGTCCTCTGGCCGCACGCGCGAAAATGGACGCTGGACGCGGACCACAAGCACGCCACGGTCGCCGAGGGGATCCTGGATCGGTTCGACGCGGTGGGGCTCACGGGCGAGACCGCGCGCGTCGCCGGGTACGACTACTGGGAGACCGACGACGGCTGGTGGCTGCGCTCGACCGACGCGACCCGGACCGAGCCGGGCAAGACGCCGATCCCGCTGGGCGAGCACGAGAAGTGGATCGACGTGAACCTGAAGCGTCAGACGCTGGTCGCGTTCGAAGGGACGACGGCCGTCTTCGCGACCCTCGTCTCGAGCGGCCGCAACGAGCACGAGACCCCCCCCGGCTCCTTCCACATCCGGGAGAAGCACATCGCGGCGACCATGGACGGCGACGCCGACACGGCGGCGGACGGGCCCTACTCGATCGAGGACGTACCGTACATCGAATACTTCAACGCGGGCTACGCGCTCCACGGCGCCTTCTGGCACGCGGCGTTCGGCTTCGTGAAGAGCCATGGCTGCGTGAACCTCGCGCCCTGGGACGCGAAGGCCCTCTTCGGATGGACGGATCCGCAGCTTCCCGACGGTTGGCATGCCGTCTACGCGAGCAAAGACCACCCGGGCACCCGGGTCATCGTCCACGAACGCGGCCCGGGCACGTGCGAAGGGCCCAAGGCGGAACCGCCGCAGTGCCCGTGAGCCGCTTGACGGCGCGGTCGCGGTCCGGCACACATGCGTGCAGCGCGACGCGGTTCCATCCGTCCTCTGCCTCGAAGCGCGCGCGTCGCCCCATGGAGGATCAGCTCACCGCCCACCTCGACCGCGGATGGGACCTCGCCCAGAAGGGCGACGGCGCGGGCGCCACGGCCTGCGCCAAGCGCGCCATGGAGCTCGATCCGCAGTCGCCCGAGGTGCACAACCTGCTCGGCTTCGCCGCCGCGCTCGAGGGCGAGGCCGAGGAGGCCCTCGACCACTATCGCCAAGCGATCGCGCTCGACGAGACGTATTTCGAGGCGATGCTCAACGCGGCCGAGGTGATGATCACCCCGCTCGAGGACTACGAAGGCGCCGTGGCGCAGATCGACGAGGCCCTCGACTATGCCGAGACCGACGAGGAGCTCGCCGACTGTGTCCTCCTCAAGGTGGACGCGCTGATGGCGAAAGCCGACTACGAGGAGGCCAAGCGCGCGATGAAGATGCTCCCCGACGGCCCATTCAGCGGGCCGACGTATCTCTTCCTCATCG
>DATGJA010000235.1:0-8539 GCA_035295445.1 Polyangiaceae bacterium
GCATGGGCGGCGCGCAGCCGCTCGCCGCGACGATGGCGCGGCTCTGCTGCCTCGCCGTCGAGGTGGACCCGGCGCGGATCGACAAGCGCCTCGCCACCGGGTACGTGGACGAGCGCGTGGACGACCTGGCGACCGCGCTCGCGCGCCTGCGCCGCGCCGTCGAAGAGGGCCGTCCGGTGAGCATCGCGCTCTGCGGAAACGCCGCCGAGATCTTCCCGGAGATCGTGGCTCGCGGCGTCGTGCCGGACCTCGTCACCGAGCAGACCGCCGCGCACGACCCGCTGAACGGCTACGTCCCGCTCGGTCTGTCGCTCGACGAGGCCGGCGAGCTGCGCGCCGAGGATCCGGCCGGGTACGTCGAGCGCGCCAAGGCGAGCATGGCCGAGGAGGTCACCGCGATGCTCGCGATGAAGAGCCGGGGGGCCGAGGTGTTCGACTACGGGAACAACATCCGTGCCTGCGCGAAAGAGGCCGGGTGCGAGCGCGCCTTCGACGTCCCCGGCTTCGTCCCCGCGTACGTGCGCCCGCTCTTTTGCGCGGGCAAGGGGCCGTTTCGCTGGGTGGCGCTGAGCGGAGACCCCGCCGACATCGCCGCGACGGACGCCGCGGTGCTCGAGGCGGTGCCGGGGGACGCGGACTTGCGCCGCTGGATCGAGCTCGCGGCGGCGCGCGTGAAGTTCCAGGGCCTGCCGGCGCGCATCTGCTGGCTCGGCTACGGAGACCGCGCCAAGGCGGGCCTCGCGTTCAACGAGCTCGTGAGGACCGGCCGCGTCAAGGCGCCCATCGTCATCGGTCGCGATCACCTCGATTGCGGGAGCGTCGCGTCCCCGTACCGCGAGACCGAGGCGATGAAGGACGGCTCCGACGCCATCGCCGATTGGCCCCTGCTGAACGCGCTCGTCAACACGGCCGCCGGAGCGAGCTGGGTCAGCTTCCACCATGGGGGCGGCGTCGGCATCGGGTTGAGCCTGCACGCCGGGATGGTCGTCGTGGCCGACGGCACCGCGCAGGCGGCGCGGCGCCTCGAGCGCGTCTTGACGACCGACCCGGCGACGGGGGTCCTGCGTCACGCCGACGCCGGGTACGACGAAGCGATCGGCTTCGCCGCGGCGCACGCCATTCACGTCCCTCACGCCCCTGGCGCGCGCACGTAGGTGCTGACCGCGACGCGCCGGCCGTCCGGGTCTCGGAAGTAGAGCGTGTGATCGGTCTCGGCCTCGACGCGCACCGCGGCCTTCTGCAGGCGAGCCCGCCAGACCTCCTTGTCGTCGGCCGCGAACGCGACGAGATCCAGGCTCCCCGGCGGGACCGGCGGCTCGCCCGCGCCGGCCTTCTCGAGCATGACGAGCGTGCCGCCCGCGTCGAGCCAGACGCTCCCTCGCGCGTCGTCGCGCCGGAGGACGCGCAGCCCGAGCGTCTCCCCGTAGAAGCGCTCGAGCCGGGCGACGTCCCCGGATCGAAACGCGATGTGGTGAACCATCACGCCGCCATGCTACTCCGGCGGACGTGACAAGCCCCCAAGCGCCTCGGGTCGTCGTCGCTACCCACGGGCATTGCTTCGACGGATTGTGCTCGGCCGTCATGTTCACGCGCCTTTACCGTCACCTGCGTCCCGGGGACGGGGCGTCGATCGACTACCACGCGGCCGGCTATGGCCCGGGCCAGAACGGGGTGGACCCCAAGGTCCTCGACGGCGACGTCAACGCGATCCTCGACTTTCGCTTCAGCGCTCTGCCGAACCTCACGTGGTACTTCGACCACCACGTCAGCGCCTTCGTCACGCCCGAGGACCGCGCCGCGTACGAGCGCGCGGCCGCCGCCGGAGAGGCGGACGGCGAGCGACGCATGTTTCACGACGGGGCGTACACGTCGGCGACCAAGCTCATCGCGGACGTCGGGCAGGCCCGCTTCGGCCTTCCCCTCGAGCCGTCCGCGGAGCTGGTGCGCTGGGCCGACATGATCGACAGCGCCTCGTTCCCCACCGCGGCGATGGCCGTCGAGCGCAAAGAGCCGGAGCTTCGCCTGATGACGGTGGTCGAGCACTTCGGCGACGACGCCTTCCTGACGCGCGCCGTGCCGCTCCTCATCGAGCGACCGCTGGCGGAGGTGGCGCGCTCGGAGGAGGTCGCCCAGGCGTACGCTCCGCTCGGTCAAGGCCACGAGGCCTTCATCAAGCAGGTCGAGTCGCACGCGCGCACCCTGGGGAGCGTCGTGGTCGTGGACCTGAGCGATCAGCTCATCGAGGTGGCCGGCAAGTTCGTGACGTACGCGCTCTACCCGGCGAGCGCGTACTCCGTGCTCCTCAGCCGCTCCCAGACCCGGTGCAAGATCAGCGTGGGCTACAATCCCTGGTCCAAGGTTCGCCGAACCCACAACATCGCGGCCATCTGCGAGCGCCACGGCGGGGGCGGGCATCCGGTCGTCGGCGCGATCTCGCTGTCGGTCGAGAGGCTCGAAGAGGCGCGGACCCTGACGCGCGCGATCGCCGAAGAGCTCGCGGCGTGACGGCGTGGCGCTCGTCCCCCCTGGTGGTCGGTCACCGCGGGGGCCGGGGCGACGGCTGGCCGCCCGAGAACGCGATGGCGGCGTTCGAGCGCGCGCGCTCGCAGGGAGCCTCCGCGATCGAGCTCGACGTACGCACGTGTCGCGGCGGGCAGGTCGTCGTCTTCCACGACGTCTCGCTCGATCGAATGACGCGCGGTCGCGACGTTCGCCGGGTGAGCGACGTGGGGGTCGACGAGCTCGCCGCGCTCGATCTGGGCGACGGGTCAGCCATCCCCACCCTGGCGCAGGTGCTCGCGTGGGCGCGAGGCCACGAGGTCTCGGTCAACGTCGAAATGAAGCACGACGTCCCGAGCCGCCCCGCGCTCGCCCGCGCCACCGTGCGCGTCGTGCGGTCGTCGGGCGCGGACGTCTTGCTGTCGTCGTTCGACCCGGCGCTGCTCGCCCTGGCGGCGGTCCTCGCCCCCGAGATCCCGCGGGCCTTCTTGACCCAGGCGCAGCAGGCCGGCTGGGCCCACGTCGTGCAGTCGGTGCTGCGGCCGCCGCTCGTCGAAGCGGTTCACCTGGAGGGCCCGCAGGCGGCGCCCGAGCTCGTGGCGCGGCTCCGCGCCCGCGGCCTGCGCGTGGGTGCATGGACGATCAACGACCCTGTGGAGGCGGTGGAGCTCGTTCGACGCGGCGTGGCGTCGATCATCACCGACGAGCCGGGCATCGTCCTCGCGGCGCTCACTCGCACGTGACGAACTCGGGCCTCAGCCCGGGCGATGCGCCCTGGACGAAGGTCCCGTCGGGCAGGGGCGGATTCCACGCGAGCTGCTCGTACACGATTCGCACGTCGGCCTCGGGATCGGGCACCTCGACGTGGATCTTGCGCGGCAGCTCCGCGTCGCACGTCGGGCCGCTGGGGGGAAGGGGCGGCTCGATGTTGTCCGGGTCGACGCGGGGACCGGCGGTCGCCGCCGGCGCGTGGTCGCTCAGCTCCGCGTGGTAGAGGACGAACCCCTGCTGCTCCACCCGGACGTCGAGGACGCGCACGCGCTGCCGGTCCCAGGGTGCGGCCCAGTCCTCGGGCCGGGGCGCGAGGTGAATCTCTTCGCGGGCCCCGCGGGTGCTCGGGACGGTCAGGACCCAGTAGCCGTCGGGGCTCCAGGCGATGGTCGCCGCCTCGGCCGCGTGCTTGAGGACGGGGGCCTCGCCGAGCAGCAAGTCCACGAGCACGTGGGCCGGCATCGGGACCGTCGTCAGCCGCGCGATGTTGCACGGGGTGGCCGGACCTTCGAGAAAGCGCTTGTCGCGGAAGTCCGCGAGCGCAAAGCGCGTCCCGTCGCTCGTCAACGTCGCGAGCGCGACGCCGAAGGGGCTGACGACGTCCATGCGCACGCGAGCCGTCCGGGCTGCGAAGAGCAGGAGGTCCGCCCGGACGCGCCCGCCCTCGCCGAAGTGGTCGATCTTCGCCGCCGCCTGGACCGCGTTGCCGCAGGCGAAGGTCGCGTGCATCCGCGCGAGGGCCGCGTCCGCGGAGGGCGGGGCCGACGCGGGGGGGGCGATGGGCGCGCACGCGCATCCGGTCAGGAGCGGTGCCGCGAGCACGAGACAGACGAAGAGCCGCCGGAGCATGCGCCCGGACGGTATCACGCTGGGCTACGCGCCCCGGCCTCCGCCAGCGCGCGGTCGATGACCGCGATGGCCTCGGGGTGGACGCCGAGCGCGTCGAGCTCGTGTCGCTCGACCCAGCGCGCGTCGGCCGCGTCGTCCCCGGCCCGCGGATCGGTCGGCCCGAGGGGGGCCGCGAGAAACTCGTGGATCTCGAACGCGCGCCCCTCGCGGTCGATGGCCACGGGCCCGAGGGCGCACACGATACGCGCGCGAAGCGACGTCTCCTCGCGGAGCTCTCGCAGGGCCGCCGCCTCGAGCGGCTCTCCGGGCTCGACATGTCCTCCGGGAAGGGTCCAGGCGCCCTCGCTCGGGGGGTGCGCGCGGCGGACGAGGAGGACTCGCCCGCCGCCGTCGACGACGACGACGCCTACGGCGAGCGTGCGGCGCGGCTCGTCTTGCGCAAACATGGCCGGGCTAGGATTGTAGCCGCCATGCTCGGACGCGAGCTCGCCGTGCCGCTCGAGGGCGACTGGCAGGACACGCTGGACCGCGTGGCCCGGTCCCGGGGGTGGCCCACGAGCCGCGAGGTGCCGCGCCTCGCCGCCAAAGTGGCCGAGCTTTCCGAGGCGTACAACGACCCGGACCGTGCGCGCGCCGCCGCGAAGGACGCGGGGGCCGCGCGTCTGGGGTTCGCGTTCGCGCGCGACGTGCCGAAGGGGGCGGGAGCCGTGCGGGAGCTCGTCGTCGTGGGCGCGCTGCGCGTGGCGCCGGAGGCTCCGCTGCGGTTGCTGGACGTCGGCGCCGGACTCGGCGCGATGACGTGGGGGGTCGTCCGGGCGCTCGAGGCCGCGGGGGCGACCGGCCGGGTCGAGGCGACCTGGGTGGACGCCGACGCGCTGGCGCTCGACGTGGGCGCCGCCGTGGTCGCCGCGCGGACCACCCGGAACAAGAGTTCGGACGCCCTCCTCGAGTTACGCGTTCGCCGGCTGCGTCGACCGCTCGAGTCGCTCGGCGATCTCGGGGCGTTCGACTTGGTGGTGTTGGGCAACGTCCTGAGCGAGCTCGACGTTGGTCTCGACGCCGACGAGCGCGTCTCACGGCACGTCGCTCTCGTGCGCGGTCTTCTCGACCGGCACGTCGGCCCGGCTGGCTCGCTCGTCATCGTGGAGCCGGCGCTCCGAGCGCGGAGCCGCCACCTGCACGCGATCCGCGACGCTTGCGCGGCCCTCGGCGCGACCGTCTTCGCCCCCTGTCTGCACGCCGCGCCCTGCCCCGCGCTGGCCCGCGAGTCCGACTGGTGCCACGAGGATCTGCCGGTCGACCTTCCGCCCTGGCTGGTGCCCGTCGCGCGCGCCGCCGGGCTGCGGCGCGAGGGGCTGAGCTTCAGCTACGTCGTCTTGCGCAAGGACAGCCGGTCGCTGGCCGCCGTTGCCGGCGAGGCGTCCCCCGGCTCGACGCGTCTGCGGGTGGTCTCCGGGCCGATGCCGACCAAGGGCAAGCGCGAGGCCTACCTCTGCGGGGCGTTCGCGGACGGCGTGGGCCGAGCTCGTGGAGTACGCCTCGATCGCGACGCGAGCGCGGCGAACGCGGCTTGGGCGACCGTGGAGCGGGGCGACGTCCTGAGCATCGATCCGGCGCCCAAGCTCGACCGGGCGCGCGTCGGCGCCCAGACGAGCGTGCGAAGCGTCCAACGCAGCGGCGCCTTCGAATCGCGTTGACGCCCGCCCTCTGCGTCGACTACGTCGCTCTCGGAGTCTGACGATGCGAGGCTTGTACGCGATCGTCGATGTCGGGACGCTCCGCGGGCGGCTCGTCGAGCCCGTCGCGTTCGCGGCTGCAGTTCTGGCCGTGCGCCCGGCGGCGCTTCAGCTGCGGGCGAAGGAGCTCCCCTCGAGGGAGACGCTCGCCATGCTGCGCGAGCTCGCGCCGATGTGCCACCGCGCAGGCGTCCTGCTCGTCGCGAACGACCGTCCGGACCTCGCGGTCATGGCCGGTTGCGATTTGGTGCACGTCGGACAGTCCGACATTCCGATCGACCGGGCTCGCCGGCTCGCGCCCGGGCTGGCCGTCGGGGTATCGACGCACGATCCGGAGCAGCTCCAGGCCGCGCTCGAGGCTCGACCCGTGTACGTCGCTTACGGCCCGGTCTTCGAGACGACGACGAAGAAGGACCCGGCCCCTGTCGTCGGCGTGGCGGGCCTTCGCGCGGCGTACGCGCGCGCGGCGGCGGCGCGGATTCCGCTCGTGGCGATCGGCGGGATCACCCGCGAGCGCGCGGCGGGTCTGGTCGGCTTGGCCGACGCGGTGGCCGTCGTGGCGGACCTCCTGCCTCCCCCGTCGCCGGGGCGGTCGGTGGGGGACCTTCTCGTCGAGGTGACCGCCCGCGCGCGCGCGATCCACGCGCTCTTCGCACCGGCGGCGGCGGCGGTGGGCGCGGCGCGGTGACCGTCCTGGCGGATGCCCTCGTCGTCGCGGGCGGCATCTTCCTCGGGCGCGTTCTGGCGAGGGTGGTGGTTCGGCGCAAGCGCAAGAGCGTCGCCGTCGGTCCTGCGTCGCCCGGGCCGTCCGATCGGTTCGAGGGATGGCCGGCGCGCCTCGGCGACGTCCTCGTTCGCCGCGTGGAGCGGGACGAGGCCTGGCTCGCGGGAGGCCTGCTCTTCGCGGAAGAGTCCCCCGTCGCGGCGCTCTTCGTCGCCCCCGAGGGCGTCGGCGAGCGCGCCGTCTACGTGCGTCCGGGCTTCGTCGTATGGCTCTCCGCCGCGCCGGGCGCCCTGACGCCGCCGCTCCGCGAGCCGCCGTCTAGCCTCGAGGTCGACGGGACTCGCTTCGATCGGTCGCGCCGCCTCCCCGTTCGGGTGCAGGCGATGGGAACCGGGGCGCCGGCGGTCGGCGATCGCGCGGTGCTCGGCGAGTACACCGCGCGGGCCGGGGTCGACCGGCTGGTCGTCGTGGCGGGCGCCGACGCGCTGTGGGTGGGCCGGGGCGCCGTCCTCTCCGACGGGGAGTACGAGGTCCTCCCCGGGGGGAGCGCGACGCTGGACGTCCCAAGGTCCACGTGAACCGGCCGCTACGGCGCCGACGTGAACCCCGAGGCGCGCGGCGGAGCGGGCGACGGATCCTCGGGCACTCTCGCCGCGGCGCGAACCGTGCACAGGGTCTCCGGGCGGAGGGACAGGAGATGGCGAGGGAGATTTTCGCAGCTGCGTGCGTGGGCCTGGGGGGTGCGGCGCTCGCTTGCGCGCTCGCGTCCGGGTGCGGCGGGAGCAGCACCAGCTTGAGCGCCACGGACGGCTCGGTCGACGCGCCGCCGGCCGGCGACTCGGCGGCGGCCGTAGACGTCGCGACACCGGACGTGGTCGCGCCGGTGGAGGCGTCGGCCGACGCGGGGGACGAGGACGCAGGCGCGCCGGTCGAGGGCGGCTCGGCCTGCGCGCCCCCGATCGACCCGACCCGGGCTGCTCTGTGCATCACCGTCCGGCCGGAGGCGGTGACCTTCGTTTCAGCCGACCCGAGCTTCGACGGCAAGGGGATCCTGGTGGCGGACGTGCACGACACGGCGAACCCGAACGGCGCCGACGGCGGGTCGCTCATGGCCTTGCAGTCGTTCATGGCCCCCCCGGCCGACGCGGGGATGGGGGAGCTCGACTTGTCCCAGCCGCCGCCGGTGATTCGGTTCGACGGCCTGCCCTCCGGCGTCGTGTACCCGCGCGTCGTGTTCGTGGATTCGCGCGACACGAAGAAGGTCGGCGCGGGTTGGTGGATCGGCAACTACGATCTCACGCGCGGTCTGCGCAGCCCGACCATCCTATTGCCGGTGACGCTCCAGGCCGGGTCGGCCACGTCGATGACGGTTGCGTTGACGGCGCTGCGGGCGCTGAGCGTGACCCTCACGCGCAGCGTGACGGCCCTCGGCAACGGGCAAGGGCCGGCCGAGGTCGTCGTCACCAACGATCCGATCCCGTCGGACGCGAGCGCCCTCTTCGGCGCGGCGACGGCGGCGTGCGCGAACCTCGCCGACGCGGCGGCCGTGGCGGCCAACGGGTTCGTGCTCGGCGCGGGACCGTACGACACCCTCGCGGTGCTCGACGACTTCGGGCTCGACGCGGGGCTTCCGCCGGGCGCGCTCACGTCGCTCGTGCCCACCGACGGCGGGTACGCGAGTCCGGCGTCGGCGCGTCTCGCCTATCCGGCGAGCGCGTACGTCGTCACGAAGACGCTGGACCTCGACACGGTGGTGGCGTACCCCGACGCGGGCGCAGATCCGGTCAGCTGTCCGTGAGCGAGACGGTTCCGCGCGCGTACTCGCGGCGCAATCGCGCGTACGACGCAATACCGCGCAGGGAAGTGCCGCTTCCGCGCGATTCCACCGCTTGTCATCGGGATGACGCCGTTGACAAGCGCGATGACGCGCGTTCCCATCGCGCGGTAGAGCGGTGGAAGC
>DATGJA010000236.1:0-2878 GCA_035295445.1 Polyangiaceae bacterium
CTCTCGTCAAGGGAAGGTTCTCCTTCGCGGGTCCCGCGCCCGCGATCGCCACAGCGAACTACGTCGCGCCGGAGCAACTGCGCCGCGCCCGCGGTCGAACGAGCGTCGACATCTACGCGGTCGGCGCGATCCTTTACGAGATGCTCACGGGCCGCCCTCCGTTCGAGGGGGACGACCCGTTCGTCGTGGCCAGCGCTCGGCAGATCGGCGATCCGAAGGCGCCGCGCGCGCTCAACCCCGCGGTCTCCGAGCAGGCCGAGGAGATCGCGCTTCGCGCCCTGCGTCGCGTGCCGGAGGAGCGCTACGCGAGCGCCGCGGCGCTCAAGGACGATCTCGATCACCCCGAGCGGGTACTCGTCACCGGACTGTCGAAGCGTCTCGTAGAGGTGACGCCGTGGCGCAAGCGCATGCGGCTCATGCGGTACGTGGCCCTCGTGGGGATCACGCCCGTCTTCGGACTGGTCGGACTGTTCGTCGTGCTCTGGTGGTACATCGCGCGCGGGCGTTGAGGTCGCGCCGGGCCGCGCGGCTGAGTCCGCGGCTAAGGCATGCTTCGCGCAGGTTTCCGCGGGCGCCGCGTCCGGCGCGTCGATCGCGCCGCGAGGAGAGCACCCGCGGCAAGGAGCGGCCACCCTTGGGCACCGCCTTCGGCTGCGATCTGGCAGCCGCCCCCGTGCGCGCTCGACGACCCCGTTCCGGGCGACTCGCCGGACGCCGAAGCCTCCGGCGATTCATGGGAGGCGGCGGCGTCGACCCCGCCGTCCGCGAGCGCAGACGACGGCGGCGTCGTCGGAGTGGACGGCCCGAACGAAGGGCCTCCTGCGACGCCGTTGCAGGTCACCGTCGAGAGGTCCGAATTGGGCGGGATGCATCCCAAGGTGCACCCCGCGTCGATGCCGGACCCGGGAGGAAGCGCCCCGCAGGTAGACTGGCACGCGCACGTCCACGTCTGCGGGCAGTCCGAGTCGACGCGGCACGCGCCGGTGTTCTGAGCCACGCAGGTATTCCACGTGACCTTGGTGCACGTCGTTCCCGCCTCGCAGATGGAAGGGATGACGAAGCCGGAATCCGGGGGGGGCAGAAAGGGCGGCTTGGGCACCGCGCTGCACGGGACGGTCGAGACCGTGGCGTACGAAGGCAGGCTGGCGTCTTGGTCCTTGCCGCAGTTGTAGCTCCCGAAGGTGCTCGGCGGGCACGTATACCCCGGGCCGCAATCCGGGTCCGCCACGCACGGAGCCTCCCACTGCGGGACGCACGCGTTATACGGCCCGCAGGTTTGTCCCCCGTCTTCGGACGTTTGGCACCGTGTGCCCATGTCCGCGTAGCAGCTCAAGCCAGGGCCGCAGTCCGCGTTGCTCTGGCAGGAGAGCGACACGCATGCATTCGCGGGCCCCCCGTCGGGGCCCATGCCGGCGGGCTGGCAATCGAATCCTTTGGGGCAGTCGGAGGCCGCGGAGCAGGTCCGGGCCTGAGCCTGCAGCGAGGACGACGCGATCGAGGCACACGCCGAGATTGCGAGGACCCGGGAGAAAGCTTGTCGCGTCTTCATCGCCCGCGCAGTGTAGCAACGCATCGCGGGGCCAGCGTGCAACCGCCATTCCCGCCCATCGGCCCGGGGGGGGCGCCGGGATCGTCGCCATCGCGACGGCTCCGGGCGAGCCAGGTTGTGCCATGCGCGACGTCGAAGCCGCGGGGAGGGAACTGCTTAGTTCCTGCAGACGGTGCCCGGTCCGTCGCTGATGGTCGTGCAGCTGGTTCCCGCGGGACACGCCTTCGGATCCTTGTCGCAACGGATCTCGCAGGAGCAGAAGGTCATCACCGAACACCCGGCGATCCCGCAGTACATGACCGGTGTCAGCGTGGGCGAGCACGCTCCGTTCTTGCAGGGTTTGCCGAAGTCGCTCGGCAGGGCGGCTCCATCGGCGGGCGATCCGTCCAAGCCCGTGTTGCCGGCGTCGCCGGAGGATCCGCCCGAGGGCGCGTCGACACCCGCGTCGACGGACGACCCGCCCGACCCGGTCCCAGCCCCCGACGAGGACCCGGTGGAACCCGTGCTGGCACCACCCGAAGAGGAGCCGCTGGAGCCCGTGCTGCCGGCGCCCGCGCCCGCGCCCGCGCCCGCACCCGCGCCGCTGGACCCGCCGCCTGTGCTCGCACTACCAGCGCCGCATCCCCAAATGAGGACCACGAATGCCAGGGGGGCTGCGAAGCCGCGTCGATCCATGCGGCGTGTCCTAGCGCAGGTGCTCGAGCCAGCCGAGGACGTCGATCCAGAACTGGCGAATCTCCGGTATCGATTGCCACTCGGAGTCGTACTCCACCCATTCGTCGCCCCACGCGAACACCCGGCCGTTGCCGCGTTCCTGCGCGATCACGGCCGGCCCGGCCGTCAGGTTCGCCGTGACGGTATTCACTCCGCCCGAAATACCGCTTACCGGTCCCACCGCGTACCCGCCCTGGAACGTGACGGAGGTCAGGCCGGCGTTCGTCGGGTGCGTCACGAACATGGTGACTGGCCCGTTGAGCAGTCCCGGCAAGTACTGAAGGCCGATCGAGGCGAGCAGCGTGTTCGGCTGGGTTCGATCAGGTCCGCTCCCCGTGTAGTCAGTCATCGACATGACGCCTCCACCGCCCGCCACCCAGTCGCGCAGGGCGTCGGCTTCGGTGGACGAGTAGTCGCGCTGGAGTTGATCGATGATCACGACGTCGAAGCTGGAGAGAACGTCCACCGTGATCGTCGTCGCCGTCGGGAGCCGCGTGACCACCTGCCCGTTGGACCCGAGCCAGGCCTGGAAGTCCGACGACGCGTTCGGGCCCGGCACGCCGAGCAGGCCGATCCGCGCACCCCCGCAGAAGCCCTGGCCGGCGTCGTCGCCCC
>DATGJA010000237.1:0-5930 GCA_035295445.1 Polyangiaceae bacterium
GTTCGATCTGGTCGGAAACCCGGCGCCCCCGTCGTCCGGCTCGAGCCCGCGAGAAGAGACGGCGGCCGAACAGGCGCAGGCCCGATCTGCTCCGCCGCCGAGGCGGCGCGCCTCGTCGGTTCCGCCGGCCCTCGAGCTCGAGTCGGCGCTCGAGGAGGCTGAGTTCTTCGCGTCGCGAGGCCTCTTCGAGGACGCGCGCGCGATCCTCGAGGAACAGCTCGCGCGCCTCCCCAACCATCCGCTGCTGCTCGAGCGCATGACCGAGCTCGACGCCCAAGAGCGCAGCCTGGTGGGGGGGTCGGGGACACGACCTTCTCCGGCGGCGGCGGCCGCGGCGGAGGAGCACGATCGCGCGTTCGACATCGCCGAGTCGCTCGGCGCGCTGGAGGAGGACCGGGTCAGCGGGGTGGGTCCGGGGACGGGGTCTGCGGCGCTCTCCGAGCAGGTCGACGTCGAAGAGGTCTTCGCGAAGTTCAAGGCGGGGGTCGCGCAGCAGATCAGCGTCGACGACGCTCAGAGCCACTACGATCTCGGCGGCGCGTACAAAGAGATGGGCCTGCTGGACGACGCCATCCGCGAGTTCGATGTCGCGGGACGAGACCCGAAGCGCGAGTGCGTCTGCCATTCGATGGTCGGCATGATCCAGCTCGAGCGGGGCAACCTGAACGAAGCCATCGACGCGTTCACGCGCGGCCTGCGGGCGGACCGAACCAAGGACCAGGAGGCGGTCCTCTGCTACGAGATCGGCGCGGCATACGAGGCCAAGAAGATGATCAAGCAGGCGCTAGAGCACTTTCAGCGGACCGCGCGCCTTACCCCCTCGTATCGCGACGTCCAGGAGCGCGTCCGGCGCCTGCAGAAGATCGAGCCGAAGCCCGTTCGAGCCGTCGCCGTAGGCGCCGACGACGAGTTCGATCGAGCCTTCGACGACATCCTCTCGGGCAAGACCCGCCAGTAGCGCCAGTTCTGCGCTCAGGGCTCCGCGGTGAGCGCCGCGACGAGCTGGCGCACGTACGCGTCGCCGCTCTCGCGCAGGGACTCAAGCGCGGCCGCGCGCGTGCCGCCGGGAGAGCGGGGGGACCAGAGAGCGCGCACCGCCCTTCGGAGCGCGACGATGCTCTCCTCCGACACGCCCCGCCTGCGCAACCCGACGACGTTGACGCCGCGCACCCGCGCTCGATCGCCCTGTACGACGACGAAGGGCGGCACGTCGCGCTCGCACGCGGCCGCCGCGGCCACGAAAGCACCCTCGCCCACGCGCACCCGCTGGGCGACGCCGCTCAGCCCACCGAAGGTGACCCAGTCCTCGACCACGGCGTGACCGGCCAGCTGGGCGCAGTTGGCGAAGACGCAATGCGACCCGACCGCCACGTCGTGGGCGACGTGGGCGCCCACCATGAAGAGGTTCTGCCGCCCCAGCGTCGTGGTCCTGCCGTCCGTGCCGCCGTGGACGGTCGCGTGTTCGCGGAAGATGTTCGCATCGCCCGCCTCCACCCCGGCCGGGCCTCCCGAGTGGTGCTTGGCCTGCGGCTCCCCACCGACCACCGCGAAGGGAAAGACGACGCACCCCGGCCCGAGGCGCGTCGGTCCGCGCACCACCGCGTGCGAGTGCAGAATGCACCCGGAACCGAGGACGACGCCCGCCTCCACGACCGCGAAAGGCCCGACAGCGACGTCGTCCGCGAGCTCGGCGCGACGATCGACCACCGCGGAGGGGTGTACCAGCGTCACGCCTCACCTCTGCCGATCGATGACGCTCGCCAGGAGCTCGGCGCTCGCGCAGAGGGTCCCGTCGACCGACGCCTCACCCCGGAACTTCCACACGTTGGTCCGGTGATGGACGATCATTACCTCGAGGTCGAGTCGGTCCCCGGGAGTAACGGGCCGGCGGAACTTGGCTTTGTCGATCCCGAGAAAGTACATGAGCGAATTCGTCGAATCGAAGGGCTCCGTGGCATAAGCGAGGATCCCGCCTATCTGGGCGAGCGCTTCGACGATGAGCACGCCCGGCATGATGGGGCGCGCGGGAAAGTGCCCCTGGAACCAGGGCTCCGCCATCGTCACGCACTTGTGCCCGACGATCCGCTCTCCCGGCACCACGTCGATGACCCGATCGATCAAGACGAAGGGCCAGCGATGGGGCAGGATCTGCAAGATCCGCTCGATCTCGATGAGGGTGCCGCCGCCGACCTTCAACGTCGCCCCTCCACTTTCAGGCCGCGTCGCACGGGCGGCTCACGTGAGCGTGCCTCGATAGAGATTCGCAAGGGCTCGGAGCCAGCGCGCACGATCGACCGCAGGGTATCCTGCCACGACGGCTCCCTCCGGTACATCGCGCGTGACGCCGCTCTTGGCGGCGATCCTGGCGCCCGCGCCCACCGAGACGTGGTCGGCGACCCCGACCTGACCCCCGATCAAGACGCCGGCGCCGATCTTGACGGACCCCGCGAACCCGCACTGGGCCGCGACGACGGCGCCCTCGCCGATGTCCACGTTGTGCCCCACGTGGACGTGTGCGTCGATCTTGGCGCCCCGGCGCACCCGCGTCGGCGCGAGCGTGCCCGCGTCGATCGTGCAGAGCGGCCCGATCGAGACGTCGTCTTCGATGACCACGCCAGCGAGCTGGGGGACGGGCCGAACCGAGCCGTCCGGGCCGCTCGCCCAACCGAAGCCCGGGTAGCCGACGACGGCGCCGGGACCGATCGTGACGCGGGCGCCCACGACCACCCGCGGCCCGAGCACGGCGCTCGCGGCGATCGAGCTCCCCTCCCCGACCGTCGCCGCGACGTCGGGGACGCGGGCCGAATCGAGGACGGCGGCCATGGCCCACGCCGCGTGCTCGTGGACCCAGAGCATCGGCGCCAACGAGACGCGCCCGGCCAGCGTCGCATCGACCAGCAGGGCCGCGCCACGGTCGACGGCGTCGGCCGCATGGCGCGCGAAGCGGGCAGAGAGGAGCGGGGCCAGATCGCCCGTCCCGGCGCGATCGATGGGGCGAATCCGCGTCGGGGCCGCTTCCGCGCCCCTCACGGCCCGCCCGCCGAGACGGGCCGCCAGCTCCGCGAGCATCTCGCCGCGGAGGCCGACGACGCATTCCCAGGCCATCGCCAAGGCGCGCGCCGGCTACGGCTTCGCGGGTGCCGTCGGACCGGCGCCCTTGGGAGCCGCGCCCGGCGAGGGCGCGGTGCCCTGCGAGGCGGCCGCGCCAACGGCGCCGTTGACAAGCTGGATGACCCGATCGGTGAGGTCCAGGTCCGAGCGTGAGTACGCAACCGTCGCCCGATCCACGATGAGGTCATAGCTCTCGGTGCCCGCCAGCCGCTTGATGGCGCCGAGGACCCTCTCGAAGATCGGATCGGTGAGCTCCTTTTGCTTCTTCTCGAGCTCCTTGTTGTATTCGACGAACGTCGTCTGCAGCTCGACCATCTGCTTTTGCCAGTCGTCGACCTTCTTCTGGAGCGCGGCCTGCGAAAGGACGGTCTTTTGCTTGTCGATGTCCTCCTTCTGCTTCTGGAGGTCGACCTGGCGCTTGTTCAGCTCTTGCTGGCGGCTGTCGAACAGCTTTTTCAGCGTCGCCTGGGCGCGCAACCCGTCCTCGGTCTGCATGACCGCGCGTTGAACGTCGACCACGGCGACCTTCATCTGCGCGGCGGCGGTCTTCCCGAGAAGCGACAAGAAGACCGTGAGGGCGGCAAAAACCGAGAGACGAGCGAATTTGCGCATGGCGCGAGAGCCGTACTCAATGGGCGAATGCCGGTCAAGTCGACCGGATCACTTCGACCTGGACGGTCACGTACTCGGGCCCGAGCTCGGTCCGTATCCGATCCGAGAGGCGCCGCCCGAGGGTCGGGTCCTCCGAACCCGTGCTCACGTGCGCGGTGATGGCGTCATGGCCTGCCCCGAGCGTCCAGACGTGCAAATCGTGGATCGACAGGACCCCGGGGAACGCGAGGATGAAGTCGCGCACCACCGCCACGGGCAGGTGGGGGGGCGCGGCCTCGAGCAGGACCAGAGCCGCGTCGCGCGCCAGGCGGAGCGCGCCGAAGACGAGGATTGCAGCGACCACGAGGCTGGCGACCGGATCGGCCGACGTCGAGCCCCCGGCCTGGATGACCAGCGCCGCGACGATCGCAGCGAGCGCGCCGAGCGTGTCCCCGGCCAAGTGCAGCCACGCGCCCCGCAAGTTCAGGGCGTGCCCATGCCCCGCGTGCCGTCCCGCCGCGCGATGCTGGGCGGCGTCGTGATTGTGCTCGGAGTGCCCCTCTTGGCCACGCGAGTCGTGCAAGTCGTGCGAGCCGTCGGAGTGACCGTGGCCGATCACGTCCTTGAGGAGCCACGCGCTCAACCCGTTGACGAGGAGCGCCATCGACGCGACTAGGAGCATGATCCCGGTCTTGGGCGGCGTCCCGCCGCGCAGCGACTCGACGGCCTCGACCACGATGAGCCCCGTGCTCCCGAGGAGCAAGAACGCGGTCACGATGGCGGCCACCGGCTCCGCGCGACGCAACCCGAACGTGAGTCGCGGCGTCGGCCGGCGGACCGCCAAGTGCATCGCCAGCAGGCTCGTCCCGAGCGCGAGGACGTCGGTCAAGAGGTGCAGCGCGTCCGCCTGCAGCGCGATGCTGTCGGCCACGAGCGCGCCAGCGAGCTCCAAAACGAAGAACCCCGACACGATCCCGACGACGAGGGTGAGACGCCCGGCCTGCCGGGCTTCCCGCGCCGTGAAGCCCTCCGCCGGCTTCGCGAGCGCCACTGCCGCCGGCGGGGACGTCATAGAAGCACGTAGTCGTCCGCCACCGCCGCAGGGGCCGCGTCGAGCGCGCGCGCCGTCTCGTCGTCGCGGCGCACGGCCGTCATGTAGAGACCGTGCAGAATCGCGGGATGGTCCTGCACGAGCGACAGGAAGTCCCCCCGCGGCAAGAAAAGCGTCACCGTCGGGTGCACGGCGATGACGTCGGCGTTGGCTGGGCGTCGCAGCACCAGCGCCACCTCCCCCACAGTCTCGCCGGCGCCGAGCGACGCGAGCACGACCGACTCGGCGCCCTCGTGCGCCACGACCCCCACCTCGCCGGACGCGATGAGGTGGAGCCCGGGGGCCTCCTGGCCCTCGGTGAGCAGCTTGTCTCCCCTTTCGAAGATGCGCGTCTCGAAGCGCTCGACCAGCGTGGCGCGCTCCTCGGGCGGGACGGCGGTGAGCATCGGGGCCGTCCGACCGAGGTTGACGACCATGCGCCGGCGGCAGTGCGCCGCGAGCTCGACGGCCACCTCCGGTCGCTTCTCGGCGATCGCCTCGAGGGCGTCGCGTTTGGCGACGAGGATGATCGAGGGCCTGGTGGCGACGACGCTCGCCGCGCGCGGCGCTCGGGCGAGCAGCGCCATCTCGCCGAAGAGGGCCCCGCTGACCAGGCGCGCGAGGACGACGGGCGGACGGCTCTCGTCGTCTCCGCCGCGACGAACGACCTCGAGCTCGCCCCGCGCGACGATATACGCTTCCGCGCCCTCCTCGCCCTCCTCGATCACGCGGCTGCCCACGGGAACCGTCATCATCTCGAAGGCCGCGAGCAAGTCGCGTAGCGCCTCCTTGGGCAGAGCGCTAAAGAGCGGAAGCGGGGCGACGATGGGCAGGTCGGTACCGGACGCCTCCTCGTAGTCTCGGGAGGCGGCGTGGAGGATCTGCGTGGCCTTGGACGTGAGCGCGGGCCCGGTGAGAAAGGAGCTGAGCGGCTGGAAACCGTCGAAATTGGGCAGCGGCGGCGGGGGCGTCTCGGTCTCCTGCAGGCGCGCCGATCCCCGGCAGAAGGCGCCCGCGACGTCGTCGAGCGGCTCGTCGATCTCCACGCCGAGCGCCCGCAGATCGGCGACCGCCGCAATGGCCAGCGGCAGGTTGCCTGCGTCGATGGCGCGCTTGACCGCAAGACGAAAGCCATCGA
>DATGJA010000238.1:0-2755 GCA_035295445.1 Polyangiaceae bacterium
GCCGGGCACGATGACGGAGCCGGTGCCCATCGAGTCCTTGTGGCGGAGCGCGCCCTCCAGCACGTACGAGAGGATTTCCATGTCCCGGTGCCCGTGCATGCCGAAGCCGCGCCCCGGCTGGACGCGGTCTTCGTTGATGACGCGCAGGGCACGAAATCCCATATGCCTGGGATCGTGGTAATCGGCGAACGAGAAGGTGTGTCGGCTGAGCAGCCACCCGTGGTCGGCGAGGCCGCGGTCGCCGGCGCGGCGAATCACGAGCATCGCCGGAACCTAAGGCCGCCCGGCGATGCTGGCTAGTACCCCGTCAGGGCGTCACGTGAAGCTGCGCGAGGTACTGCGTGACGCCGCTGCCGCCCTGGTTCGAGTCCCACACGCTCACGTCGTCGAGCAGATACGCGTGGTGGTTGTTCCAAGGGCGAAGCGCGGCGCACGTCGCGCTGCAGCCGATGCCCGGGAGGAGGCAGCTGATGCACGCGGGGCGCGCCGGAGGACGCGTCGTCACGCTCACGAGGTGCATGGTCGTGTTCGGCAAGCCAAGTGCGTGCGTCGAGAAGTCGTTGAGCCCCTCGTAGATGTTGGGCTGATCGTTCGCCGGGTTGTTCCCGTCATCGGTCCCGTCGAGCGGGCCATTGAGCGGAAATAGCCACGAGTACGCCCAGTCGTCGGAGCCTGCGCAGAGCCCGAACTTGTCCTCCATGTTGTTCGTCGCGTCGTACGTCCAGACGCTCTGGATCGGGTAGATGGCGTGCTTGCTGCCGAAGGGGTTGTAAGGCGCGCTCGTGATCGCCGACGGGAGCGAAGTGCCGAGCCGCCAGGCGTCGGCCATGTAGTCCTCGACGTAGCTCTCGACGCCAGGGGCCGGCGGGGGCCGACTCGTCCCGTTCGGGTTCTGACGCAAGAGGTATCCCTGCCGGTTCCATGTCGACGGCATGTTCGGATCGGGAGATCCGGTCCAAACTGGGTCCCCCGCGTCGGAGATGAGCGTGATGGGCACCGACGACGGCACGAGCGATCGCAGTATGTTGTACGTGTAGATGGTGCCGAACCCACCGGCGCTTCCACCCGTCAGGACGTATTGCGTGGCGCCGGGAAACGACGCCACGGTGTAGACGTACGCGGCCTCCGTGTTGGAAGCGCCCATGTGGTGCATGCCGGAGGGCTGCCGGTCCGCGATCGTGGGTTGATTGTTGCAGCCGAGCGTTCCGGGCACGCAATCGAAGTTATTGCCTACGTGAAAGTCACCGGAGCAGTACGGCAGAAAGACGTACGCGTAGTTCTGGAAGACGTTCGCGCTCGTCGATCGGTCGAAGATTCCGCGCACGAGCTCGGACTTCGTCCAATTGAAGGCCAGGTAGCCGCTCCCGGGATCGTAATTCGCGTCGCCCGTGTTTGGCGTGAGCACCGGAAACCCCGTGATGGTGTCGTACCCGACGTCGTTGTTGAAGTCCGAGAGGGCGTACGAGGTGTGAGCGACGTGCGGGAGGACGAGCAGGTTCGTCGTGCAGGTGACCTTGTCGTAACAGGCGCCTCCGCCGTCCAACCAGAGGAGCACCTTGCCATTCCAAGACGGCGGTACGTTCATCCCGAAACCGGACGCTGACCCGTCGAGGCATTGTGCCGGAATGAGAGTTCCGGGGCCGCCTTGAATCCAGTGCCACCGTCCGTCGCTCGGAAACACCAGCGCTTGTGCGGACTCGGCGACACGCTCGAACGAGCGCTCGGACGAGCGTCCGCGCCCCTCGGAGCCGCATCCTGCCGCGCCGAGGATCGAAATACCTGCGGCCGCGACGAAACTACTCAGCAATCCAGCGCGCAACGCGTGCATAGGCACCCGCTCCCTTCCTTCGAACCCCCACGCCACCCTACTCACGAAATGCGAATTCACAAGGACGTCCGGAAGCGGCAAAAGACGAATATTTGAACCGCCCGGGTGCCTGCTTGTACGGTCGTCTTCGACCATGAAGAAGATCATCCTCGGCGACAGCGCCGAGGTCCTCCCCACCCTACCGGACCGATTCGCTCGGCTCGTCTACGTCGATCCCCCGTTCAACACCGGCAAGACGCAGAAGCGCGAGCGAATGCGCGTCACGGCGTCCGACGAGTCGGGCGAGCGCCTCGGCTTCGGCGGCCGCCGGTACCGCGTGCAGAAGCTTGCGAGCCGAGCGTACGGCTATCGAGACGCGTTCGACGACTTCGAGGGGTTCTTGATTCCACGCATCGAGGCGTGCTTGCGTTGCCTGACGACGGACGGCTCGCTCTTCGTTCACCTCGATTCTCGCGAGGTGCACTACGTCAAGGTGGCGCTCGACCGACTGCTGGGCCGCGATCACTTCATGAACGAGATCATCTGGGCGTACGACTACGGCGGGCGCGGCACGACGAAGTGGGCGCAGAAGCACGACACCATCCTCTGGTACGCCATGGACCCGGTGCGCTACACGTTCCGCCGGGACGAGTCCGACCGCCTGCCGTACATGGCGCCGAATCTCGTGACCGCCGAGAAGCGTGCGCGGGGCAAGCTGCCCACGGACACGTGGTGGAACACGATCGTCAGCCCGACGGGGAAGGAGAAGACGGGCTATCCCACGCAGAAGCCGCTCGCGATCCTCGAGCGTATCGTGAAGGTGCACTCGAAGCCGGGCGACGTGCTGCTCGATTTCTTCGCGGGGAGCGGGTCGTTCGGCGACGCGGCGGACCGGCACGGTCGCGACGTGACGCTGGTCGATTCGAGCGCGGCGGCGATTCGGGTGAT
>DATGJA010000239.1:0-6200 GCA_035295445.1 Polyangiaceae bacterium
AACCGCGGCGGGCTGGCCGGCGTGGGCGGAGTCGCCGGTCTTCGGCCCGCGGGGGAATCGACGGGCCGGCGCGCCGACGTCGTGCCGGGCACCCGCGGGCGAAAGAGCGCGTCGCCGCGGTTCATCGACGCGGTCGACCGCCACGCGCGGGCTCGCGGCTGGTCGGTGCGGCACGACGAGCCCTACGCCGGCGGTTTCACGACGCAGCACTACGGACGGCCGGGAGACCGCGTGCACGCCGTGCAGCTCGAGCTCTCGCGGTACCTGTATCTGGACGAGGAGACGCTCCGCCCGCTAGCGACCTTCTCCAACGTGCGCGCTTGGTGCCGCGACCTGGTCGCGTCGCTGGGAAGTCTGGCCCAAACCGCATGACGGGCGCCGGAGCGACCACCCCTTGACAGGTGTCAAGGAGGGCTACTAAGTTGCCTCGCCCCAATGGCCAAGAGCGACATTACCGGAAAGCGCAAGCTCAAGGCGCACAACGTCTCGCACTCGAACATCAAGACGAACCGCTGGCAGCTCGTCAACGTGCAGCGGCGCCGCGTTTGGGTCCCCGAGCTCAAGCGCTTCGTCACCCTCAACCTCACGACGCGGGACATCCGCAGCATCGACAAGGTGGGCATCGGCGAGTACGCGCGCCGCCACGGGATCAACCTCGCGCGGGTGTGATCGAGGGCGCGGGACCGCCGGTCACGGTCCCGCCAGGGCCTTCTTGGCCTCGGCGAGAGCGACGTCGACCTCGCCGGCGTCGAGCGCGCAGCGGCGAGCGAGCTTCATCAGCACGTCGCGTTCGACGTCGCTCACGTCGTTGCTGACCTGAGCGAGCAGCGCCGCGACCCGCAGAATCTCCCTGGCGTGGTCTTTCTTGGTGACCGACCGCGCGACCATCTCGACGCGCCGGTCCAGACCGTCTTCACGGAGCTGATCCCTGAGGTCTCCCACGAGCGCGGCGATCGGCTGCGGAGCTACCGTTCCACCGCACGCCGCGACGACGACCCGCTCGAACGCTCGCCGTTCGTCCTCGTCGAACACGCCATCGGCGTTCGCGACCAGATAGGCCCCCTCCACGATGGCCTCGAAGAGCGCCACCGCCACGGGATCGAAGCCGGTCGGCACGGTCGCGTCCTCCGAGGGGCGCGAACCATACGACGCCGCCGCGACGGACAGAATCGACTGCGGCCGTCCGGCGCCCGCCACCTCCACGGACGCCGGTATGGCTTGGGCCAGCCGCGCCAGGATGTTGATGCGTGCCTCGTTCTCCATGGGGGCTCCCTCGGGCTGCGCGCAGCATACCAGATGCGCCAAGCGCCGAGCATGCGCAGAGGCAGGCTCAGTTCTTGGGTGGCGCCAAGTACATCTCGAACACGCCGTTCGAATCGGTCACAGCATTGCCGACTTCGACGGCGGCTTGCGTCGTCATCGCCGTCATCGTGTTTGTGCAAGTGGGCGACGGCGTCACGCTTTGGCCTGGCGCCGTGAACACCTGCACGACGGCGCGGACGACGGGGTTCATGTTCCAGTCGACGAGCTGAAGGCCGGCGCTGACCGGCGCCGGAACCACGATCGTCCCACAGTCGACCTCGATGATGCCGGAGAAAGTGACGGCGGGGACCTCCAAGAACGCGGTCGCCCATGGCAGTCGCGACCCCTCGAAGGGACGAGCGCGAATCAGATAGTCCCCGGGGTCGAGCAAGAGGTGATTGATCGACCCGTCGTTGGCCGATACCGTCTGGACCCACCGAGGCAGGCACCAGGGCTGCGTGCCGGCGTAGCAGGACGTCGGAATGGCCTCGATCGTGGCGCCCCCAAGCGGACGCGAGTCGGCGACGACCGCCCTCATGTTGACCATTCGCGGCGGGTCGACGACGAGATCGAAATTCGGGGTCGTTCCGGGCACCCCGACGTTGAACGCCTGATAAAACGGCGCCGCATGCTGGTCCACGATCGTCACGGCCCCCGTCGCGTCCTTCGGCCGGATCGAGATGCGGTACGCGCCGAGAGGAAGGGCGATCGAATAGAGGGCTCGACTGCTGGTTGTGTCGCGGGTCGCCGTCGTGTGGCCGACGAACTCGTAGCTGCCGTTCGTGTCGAGCTTGTTCTGTCCATCGACGATTCCCGTCGCCTCGAAGACCAGGTCGGCCTCCACGGCAATGCCCTCGTGCGTCGCCACGCTCCCTTGCACGACCATCGGCGGTGGAAGCGGCGGGTAGGTCACCTGCGGCTCGAGCATGCCGCCGAGCGGCACGAACACGGCGCTGGGAACGGGCGCGCCCGACGGAGGCGCCAGGACGAGCTCGGCGTTGAAGAGCGCGTCCGGCGGCGGAGGGACCCGATTCTCGGCCAGCAGGACGCCGGTCGTCTTCGTGCCGCTGAGAGTTCGGACGCTCGAGATCACCTGGCCGCTGGTCTGGTCGCGCAGGTACGCCGTCCAGCCGTCGAGACCTCCGGGCCGGACCACGTCGAACGTGGGCTGCATCTTCATGGCCCCCTCTTCCGCGGTCGCTTCGAACTCGAGGACCTGGTCGCTCTCGAAGAGCTGCCGCGCGAGGCCCGAGTAGTCGGCCGACGAGCTGGTGGCGACCTTCACCTGCCGGATCTCGGGCGGGTACGCTTGGTCGAACGGAGGGTCCGGAGCCAGCGTCCGCATGTACGTTCCGGGCGCGAGGTACGTGCTGAAGGCGATCCCGGGCCCCCCGCCCGGACCCGGATAGGCGCCGAACTGGCTGTTGGAGATCGAGTCCGCGATCACGGGCGGGAGCGGCAACCCTTGATCCGTCGCGACCGCCCCGGCGTCTCCCCAGAGCGGGACGTACGTCGCATGCAGCGGAAGCGCCGTCGGCCGCCCGCTCGAGACGTTGCCGAGGTTCCAGCCCACCATCATGGCGACGCTGGGATCGATCAGATAGCTTCCCGACACGACGTCGGCGGGCGGCAGTCGGGCGCACGTGGGCTGGACGCAGCCGGCGTTCCCGTTTTCGAAGAGGTGCTCGAACGGGATGGCGAAGGTGCGACCCGGCGCGAAGAAGGAGTCCTGCGGGAGCGAGACGACGAGCACCATTCCCGTTATCTGGGCGGCGACGACGCACGCCCCCTGCTGACACGAGGTCGTGGCGGACTGCACGTACTTCGTGCACGGGTTGTCCGGGCACGAGTTCATGGGGATCGACGTCTGCGTGGGCGGTTGGATGGGGCTGCAGGCCGCGCCCGCGATCGCCGCCGCCATCGCCACGTGGCCGAGGCCGACCTTCACGGGTCCGCCCCGGGCCCCGGCACTACGGCCAGGCCGTCGACCGGCCCGTCGGACGCTGGGAACCCGCCCCCGTCCTGGACGTCGCCCGCGTCGTAGACCGGGCAGCCGTTCGGTCCCCCGCCCGCGTTGTAGAACCAGACGATGCTGTCGCCACCCAGGCTGTTCGGGGTGTGAGGCGACCCCGACGTCGTGTCGAAGCCCCTCGCGACATCGAACTCGATGCGGTGGCAGAACCCGAGGTCCGACGGCTGGCCCAAGTGAAATGCCTGGACGTACACGCCGGCGTCGACGGCGATCGGGGGCCCGACCGTCTGCCCCGTCAAGGGGGACGTGTTGCTCGTCGGGTCGTAGTCGACGAAGGCCTCCCAGGCGAACGAGGCGCTCGGATCGTAGATCTCGAGCGGGACGTCGAACTCGGCGGGCCACGTCGAAAGGATCAGGTCGGCCGGGGGTACGACCGATCCGTGCAAGATGGTGGGCGGCGGCTGGCTCACCTTCGGCAGGTCGGGCGGCGGCGTCGTGACGCAGGCGGCGGCGAACGTCACGGCGCCCAGCGCGGAGAGGCTGCAGACGGCGGCCGCGGCACCCAGCACGAGGCCATCCTTGCGAAGCGCGGTCACGATGACTCCTAGAAGAGGCTGAAGCGGCCGGAAGACAGATTGCCACGACGCGACGCGGGCGCCACCGAGTGCCAGCGGGCGTTGGCGTACTCGGGACTGACCGCGAGCCGGAGGAGATCGGCCAGGGCGGGCACGTTCTGGCAGAGGGACTCGAGGTTGCCCAGGATGGGCGGCGCGTCGAAGCGCGCGCCGAGCTCCGACAGCAGCGCGCGCCCCGCGCACCCGAAGTCGCCCGCGAGGAAGAGCCCGACTCGTCGGCCGCAATGGTTGGCCCTCGCCAGGAGCTCCTCGTATTCCCCGAGCGAACCACCCCCCAGCAAGTGCTGCAAGCGGCGCTGGGTGCGGGCCGGGATGATCTGCCAGAAGGCCTCCGCCAGCCGGGCCGCCCGCGGGTCAACGCCGCGGCCGAACTCGGGCGGGCCGAAGGCGGCGCGCGTGGCCTCGACCAGCGCGCGGCCCTCGGGGGCCGGCAACGCCATGCGCAGGACGTTGTGCGGCAAGGCCGCCGACAGGCCGCGCCCGAAGGCGTACCTCAGCTCGGGCGTGTCCTCGCGCACGTCCCCCGTCAAGATGACCGACGGCGGCGACAGGAGCGCGACGTGCGCCGTCGGCATCCCGGGCGTCAGGCGCGGCACGAAGAGAGGAATCCTCGGTACGTCCAACAGCCGGAGCGACGCCTCGTAGATGCGCGCGATGGGCGAGCTCGGTCCTGGCACTACGCGCTCGACCCCCGTAATCGCGTAGCTCGCCGCGTCCCTCACGAAGAGCTGCATCGCGCCCTCCCAAAGCAGGGCAAGCGCCTCGCCGGCCGCGTCCATCGACGGCCGGCTCAAGAGAGCGAAGATCCCGGTCTGCTCGGGCTGACTCGCGAGCGGCGGCGCGGGCAGCGGTCCCGCCCCCGGGTCGAACGCACGAAGGACGTGCTCGACGGCGCGCGCGTAGACGCGGTCGTCGTCCGAGAGCGTGGCGGCGCGCAGGGCCTCGAGCCTCCCGACGTGCCCCGGCTGCAGGAACACCTGTTGACGCCGGACGCGTATCAAGTCGCGGGCGCGGTCCGACCCCGGGCCGAGGATGCCGGCGAGGACGTCGCCTGCCTCCGACAGACCGTCCGCCAGCGCCTCCCAGAGGAGCGGCTCGGCCCCCCGCGCGTCCCCATGATCGAGTCGCGCCTTGCCGAGCGCGAAACGCGCGCGGGCGCGCTCGGCGGGCATGGAGGCGCCGCGCAGCGCCGCCTCGAGATCCGCCAGCTCGAGCTCGCGCCCGGTCAGGGCGACGGTCGCCGGGCGCGCCGCCGCCGTCTCCCGCTCGATGAGCAGCATGCGGCGCGCGCGAGCGTCCGCGCGGGCCTCCTCGTGGTGCTCGGCCAGGTCGAGGAAATACGCGGCCTCGTGGGACCGGTTCGCGCGCATCGCCGCGTCCGCTGCCGCCAGAGCGACGCTGCCCGGCTTGCGCAGATCGAGCAGCCGGCCGCCGAGGGCCACGCGGTAAGCGTCCACCGCGGCGGTCTGGTCGCCGACGGCCGCGAAGCGCTCCGCCAGCGCCAGCGCGATGAGCGGGTGATCGCCGATGCGCGTCCGGACCGCCTCGAGCTCCTCGAGTCCGGCGGGCGGCCCCGGGACCACGTCGAGCGCCTCTGCGCGCAGGAACGCGCGCAGGGCCGCGTCATCCGGCCCGAGCGGCTCTTGAATGAGGGCGAGCTGCTGCTGCGTCGCGCGGGCTTCTTCGGGCGTTCCCGCGCCGCGCAGGCGATACTCCAGCCCCCGCGCGAGGAGCTGGGGCGTCGCGCGGTCCGGCGCCGCCTCCGCGGCCCGACGCGCCCGGTCGAGCGCGCCGGTGTGATCGCCCGCCCGCGCGGCCGCCTGCGCCGACTCGAGCAACAGCTCGCCGCGCGCGCTTCCGTCGAGGGCCGCGTCGTCGGCAAGCGTCTCGAGCGCCTGACTCAGGTCAGCGTCGGCGCCGAGGGCTCGCGCCACGTCGATCCGCAAGTCCATCGCCGAGCGCCGCGCCGGTCGTCGAGAAAGCACGCGGTTGGCGTCCTCCAACGCGGCCTTCAAGTCCCCCCCCAGGCGGGCGGCTCGCCCCGCCTTGACGTCCAACCCGTCGCGCTCGGCCGGATCCGTCTCCACCGCGGCGGCTCGACGCCAGAGCGCCGCGGCCCGCGCATGTTCGTGGCGCCGCTCCATCAGGTCCGCCAGGTAGCGCAGCGCGCCCGAGTTCTCGGGGGAGGCCTTCAGGAGGGACTCGAGCTCTTCGCAGGCGTCCTCGATGCGACCCAAGCGCTGCTCGAGGAGGGCCGCCCGGCGCAGTCGCACGGCTCGCAGCACCTCGCG